>JAEXTK010000121.1 GCA_023406985.1 Spirochaetota bacterium
GTCCGATGGACGGCTCGCGACGATATTCTTCTGGGCCCACCTGGATTTGAACCAGGGACCTACGGATTATGAGTCCGCAGCTCTAACCGCTGAGCTATAGGCCCGGAGCGTCATTTATTGCATCCGAGGCGAAAAAAGTCAATTGACGGGGTTCGGGCAGGGTCCGGAGCGGGGGTCGTGGCGGCAGGGGGTTTCGCGATAGTATTTAAGGGAGCCGAGGGGGAACGCCGTGAAGAGAAGGACAGGACCATCGATCCTCGCCGTAGTGGTATCGCTATTCGCGGCGGCGCCGCACGGCGAGGCCGCGGAACGGTTCCGCTTCGACTACGCGGCGGGCGACCGGTACCGCGTCCTTTCCACGGTCAAGGAAGCGGTGTACGTCAACCGGAGGTTGAGCCATCGCGCGGAGATCCTCAACCGGATCGCGGTGACCGTCACCGCGGCGAAGGACGGCGTCGGCAGCCACGAGGCCGTCTTCCAGACCTCGGAACGATCGGTCGGGACGGAGGAGGGGCGCGCGTACCAGTGGTCGCGCGAGTACGAGTCGGCCTTCGATCGGGACGCGACCGGAAAGTACCGGATCGCCGAGGGGTACTGGATGCCGGTGGTCAGGGACGTGCCCGTCTTCCCGGAGGGCGACCTCGCGGCGGGCGCGACCTGGAGCGCCGCGGGAGAGGAAGTCCACGACTTCCGGGACGGCTTCGGCGACGGGGCGGGCATCGCGGAACCCTACCGCATCCCGTTCACCGCGAACTACCGGTATCTCGGCGAGCGGACCTGGCGGGGGACCTCCTACCCCGCGATAGCGGTCTCTTACCGGATCTTCCATGAGGCGCCCCGGCCCGCGGCCGCCCGGGGTATCTGGCCCCTCCGCGTACTCGGCGCCTCGGACCAGACCGTCTACTGGGACCGGAAGCTCGGCCAGCCCGCGGCGTACCAAGAAACCTTCCGCATGATCTTCGAGCTTTCGGACGGTACGACCTTAGAATTCCGGGGAGAGGCGGAGGCGGAAGTGGTCGAAGCCGCGCCCATGGACCGCGCGCGGATGGCGGACGAGATCGCCGACGATATCGAACGGCTCGGCATAGCGGACGCTTCGGTGCGCGCCACTGACGAGGGCGTCGCGATCAGCCTGGAGGACATCAAGTTCAGGGCCGACTCAGCTGAACTGGTCGCGGACGAGCGAGCGAAGCTGGAGCGGATCGCCGAAATCCTTGCCCGCTATCCCGACCGCGATATCCAGGTGAACGGCCACACGGCCCTGGCGGGCACCGAGGAAGGCCGCAAGAAACTTTCCGAGGAGCGGGCCGCCGCGGTAGCCGCCTTCCTCGTCGCGAGGGGCGTGCGGACGAGCGAGCGCGTGGTCGTCCGCGGCTTCGGCGCGACGATGAGCGTGGCCGACAACGGAAGCGAAGAGGGGCGCCGACGGAACCGCCGCGTTGAGATCATTCTCTTGGAAAATTGATGCAAATCTCGCAAATAGCAGTTCCGCATCGCACCGCGCCTTGACCCCCGAGGTCCCCCTATGGTACCACGATAGCACATGAACTACTCGGAACCCACGAAGCTCGCGGTCCTCGCCTGTCCGGGCGGGGAGCGTTTTGCCGATGAGGTGATCGTCCACCTGAAGCGGCTCTATCGTCGGAGATTCGACCATAAGGCCGCCGTCCTCGCCAAACGGTATTCTTTGGAGAAGGACGCGGTCGTACGGAAGATCAACTTCGAGAACGACGTCATCGACGCCGCGACCTGCATCCCCGGCGACGTCACCAAGTTCCGATCCCCCGCCTTCAAGATACCGGCCCGATTCACCTATTTCCCGAACGGGGAGATCAAGACGGAGATCCTGGAGTCCATCCGGGGCCGCGACGTCTACATCTTCCAGGACGTGGAGAACCACCAGCCCATCGCCTTCAACGACGGGAAGAACGTCAAGCAGCTGTCGGTCAACGACCACTTGATGAACCTCCTCGTGGCGGTGGACGCGACCAAGCAGGCCGGCGCCGAGCGCGTCACCCTGGTCGTCCCGGTGTACCCCTATTCCCGCCAGCACAAGAAGAAGGGCCGCGAAGGCCTCACCGCGAGCCGCATCGGCAAGATGCTGGAGGCGATGGGCGTGGACCGCATCATCACCCTGGACATCCACTCGCGCGAGATAGAGAACGCGTTCAATTTCATGCGCCTGGAGAATCTCCACGCGAGCTACCAGATCATCCGCAAGCTGTCCCAGATCGCGGATATCACGAGCGACGATTTCGTCGTGGTCTCCCCGGATACCGGCGCCGTGGACCGGAACAAATTCTACGCCACGAGCCTCAAGCGTCCCCTCGCCCTCCTCTACAAGGAGCGCGATTATTCCCGCGTCACGCAGAACGCCCTGGACAACAACATCTCCGAGATCAAGCTCCTCGGCAAGGTCGAGGGCAAGACCGTCTTCATGGCCGACGACATGCTCGGCACCGGCGGGACCCTGCTCAAGGCGATGAAGTTCCTCAAGGAACAGGGCGCCAAGGACATCATCGCCGCCATCAGCCTGCCCTTCTTCTCCGGCGAGGCCATCGAGCATTTCGAGGAAGCCTTCCGGCAAGGCTGGTTCAACCGCATCATCGGGACGAACGCCGTCTACCACGAGGAGCTCCTCAAGCGCGAGTGGTTCGTGAGCGTCAACGTGTCCGGCCTCTTCGCCCAAACCATCTCGCGGCTGCATCACGGCCGGTCCCTGAGCTCCATCCTGGATAACCGCGAGATCATCGAGAAGCTGCTCGCGAAAAAATGACCCCACCCCGCGACGGCCGCGCGATCCTGTGCGCGGACATCGGGACCTCCTCGCTCAAGGCGGCCCTCGTCGACTTCGAGGGGCGCCTCCGCGCCTTCGTGCGCGAGGGCTACGCGGACGGCGAAGGGCGCTCCGTGACCGGCGCCGACTGGGAGACCGCGTTCCGCCGTGCCTCCCTCCGGCTTTCCCGCGACGCCCGCGAGGACGGTATGGACCTCGCGGCGGTCTGCGTCTCCGGCAACGGGCCCTCCCTGGTACCGGTGACCGCGGACGGCGCGGACCTCCCGCCCCTCCATTGGCACGACGGGCGGACTTCCCCGCTCGCGGCCGCCGACCCCTCGGCCAGGCCGAAGTCCTTCTTCCTCCCCCGCGCGGCCTGGCTCAAGGAGCATGACGGCGCCTCCTACGCCCGCGTGCGGCGCTTCCTCTCCTGCCACGAGTGGCTCTCCTCGCGGCTCGGGGCGGACGAGGTCGGCGTGCTGCCGTCCCCCGCCTACGGCCCCTACTTCTGGGACGCCGCCCAGATCGCCGCCTACGGCTTGGACGCCGACCTGTTCCCGCCGCTCGTGAACATGGGGACGCGCATCGGCTCGGTTTCCCGCGCCGCGGCCCGCGACTTCGATCTTCCCGAAGGGCTGCCGATCGTCGCCGCGGGGACCGACTATTTCATGGCCCTGGTCGGCGTTGGCGTGATAGAGAAGGGCATGGTCTGCGATCGGGCGGGCACCTCGGAGGGCATCAACGTGTGCGCGGAGAAGCCCGCGCGGACCGCGGACCTCCTCACGCTGCCGCAGCTCAAGGCCGAACTCTGGCACGTGAGCGCCATGCTGCCCACGACCGGGAGGCTCTTCGAATGGTTCCGCACCATCACGGGCCAGACCGACCGCGGCTACGCCGACATGCTCCGCGAGATCACCGCCGCCGCCCCCCGCGCCTTCGACGGCAGCGCCCGCGGCAAGGACGGTTCGGGCGGCTTCTTTTTCCCCGACGTGCGATCGGCGGGCAGCCTCACGGCATCGAGCGCCTTCATCTCCACCGCCGGCCTCACGACGCGGGCCGAGCTCGGGCGGGCGGTCGTGGAGGCGATCGGCTTCATGGTCCGCGAGGCCATCGGCACCCTCGAGCGCCACGGGTTCAGGATCGACGCCATGCGGCTCTCCGGCGGGCAGGCGAAGAACGAGGTCTGGAATCGGCTCAAGGCGGACATGACCGGGCGATGCTTGGCGGTGCCCGAGGTTCCCGACGGCGAACTCATCGGGAACGCCTGCGCGGCCCTCGTCGCCCTGGGGGAGGCCCGGACCGTGGAAGAAGCCGTGGCGCGGACCGTCCGCATCGAGCGGGTCTACGAGAGCGACCAGCGCGCCTACGCCGTCCACTCGGAACGCTACGACGCCTGGCGGGCGATGCGGGCTAAAATGGAGAAATTCTTCGAGTGACCATCTATTCGCTTCCCGCCCGCATCGCGGCGGTGATCTTCGATATCGATTCCACGCTCTACACCTGCCCCGCCTACGCCGAAGCCCAGACCCGCGGCCAGATCGCGCGGCTCGCGGAGCGTTTGGGCAAGTCCCCGGAAGGGACGGAGTCCCTGATCGAAGGGTACCGCGCGGCCTGGTCCGCGGCGCACGACGGCAAGAAGCTCAGCCTGGGCAACGCCTTCGTGGCGTTCGGCGTCCCCATCGAGGAGAGCGTCCGCTGGCGGACGGAGCTCATCAACCCCGCGGATTATTTGACCGAGGACGCCGCGCTCCGCGCCGCGCTCGCCGCGCTCTCGGGCCGCGTGCCCCTCGGCGTGGTCACGAACAATCCCGTGGCCGTCGGCAGGAAGACCCTCGCCGCGCTCGGCGTGGAGGATCTCTTCCGGTCGGTCATCGGGCTGGACACCTGCGGCGTCTCCAAGCCCCACGAGGCGCCCTTCCGGGAAGCGGCCGCGGCCCTCGGCGCCGCCCCTTCCGCCTGCGTCGCCGTGGGCGACCGCTTCGACATCGACATTGCCCTGCCGCTCAAGCTCGGCATGGGGGGCGTCCTCGTGGACGGCGTCGAGGACGTGTACGGCCTTCCGGCAACCTTCGCCGGCCGCTGGTGACCGGCGGACGACCGCCGACTTGACGGACGCGGATCGAAGTGCGAGGCTTGCTGCCTATGGACTGCATCGAGGAATTCGCCGCGGACCTCGCGGAAATCTGCTCCCGTTCGCCCGTGGCTTCCGGCCGCCCCCTCTTCTGGACCATCATCGCCAATCCGACCGCCGGCGGCTTCACCATCCGGGGCCGCTGGAAACGCCATAGGGAGACCCTGCGCCGCTTCGCGGAGGAAGCCCGGGCCAGGCCCGCGCGCGGCGAGGGGGCGGCGCCGTCCCTGACCGCGCGGGCCGACGACTGGGGCGACGGTTCGCTCGGCGCCCTCGGCCTCGTGCCTACCCGCCGGGCGGCCCACGCGGGCGAGATCGTGCGGGCGCTCATCGACGAGGCGGCCGCCTCAAGCGCGGACGCGGCGGGAACGAGACCCTTCCACCTCGTCGTGACCGCGGGCGGCGACGGCACGAGCCTGGAGGCCCTGACCGCCCTCTACGGCGCCCCCGCGGCCCTCCGATCCTCCTTCGCCATCCTCCGGCTCCCCATGGGGACCGGCAACGACGGCGCCGACGCGCGCGAGCTCGCCGATGCCCTCGACCTGATCGCCCGTCCTTCCCGCATAGAGTACGCCCGCGCCGTGCGCCTGCGGACCTCCGCGCCGGGCCTGGGCCCCTTCCTCGCCTTCAACATCCTCTCCGTCGGCCTGGACGCCTTCGTCACCCACATGACCAACAAGACGAAGGGCAGCATGCCGGGGGATTCCTACAAGATCTGGGTGGATCTGGCCACCCTTTTCTATGACCGGATCTACACGGTGGCGCCGATGGAAGTGCGCGCGACGGACGCGAACGGCAGGCCCATCCAGGCCTTCACCGACACGCTCCTGCTCCTCGCCTTCGGGGCCAGCGGCAAACGTACCTACGGCTCGAACAAGAAGATCCTGCCGGACGAGCGCAACGTCTGCGCGGTGAAGCAGATACCGCTCCTCAAGAAGCTCCAGCTCAAGGCGCTATTCATGAGCGGCGGCCACGCGAATCGGAGCGAGGCGCGACTGTTCTCCGCGGAACGCGCGGAGTTGCGCTATGGCCACCCGATACTCGCCCAGATGGACGGGGAAGCCGTCCGCCTGGAACCGTCGGCCTTCCCCGTCGTGATGGAGCTCACCGAGCCGGCTATCCCCGTCCTGAAGGCCACGTGAGGGAAGGTCCCTCCTGTCGGCCGGGCTGCGGCGCCTGCTGCATCGCCCCTTCCATCTCGAGTCCCATCCCCGGCATGCCCCGGGGGAAACCCGCCGGGGTCCGCTGCGTCCAGCTCACGGACGACAACCGCTGCGCCATCTTCGGCAGGAGCGACCGCCCCGCCGTGTGCGCCTCCCTCCGCCCCACCGCGGACATGTGCGGGCCCACGCGCGAGGCGGCCCTGGCCTACCTCGCGGAACTCGAGCGCCTCACGGCGCCGGACTAGCGGTCGGCGCGGCCTTGACGAAGCCACTTTTTACGGATACTTATTAAAGTATCTTTCACAAGATACCATAAGAAGGAGACGCCCATGCTCGCGGGAAGGCCGCAGCGCATGAAACAGGTGAACGAGGCCCTCATCCGCGAGGGCCTGCGCCTCCGGGGCCGGGCTACGAAAGCGGACCTCGCCTGGGATACCGGCTTGAGCCAGACGACGGTGGGGCAGGCGCTCTCCCAGATGGAAGCGCGTCGGGAGATCCGGCAGGCCGGATTCAAGGATTCCAGCGGCGGGCGCAAGGCGGCCGTCTATGAGCTGGACGCGGACGCGGGCCGGGGGTACGCGCTCGCCATCGAGCTGGACCGCCTGGACTGGGCCGTCTGCAACGCGCTCGGGACCGTCATCGGCGAGGGGACCCGGGTCGTGCGGAGCGATCCGGTCGAAGACGCGATAGCCCTCCTCGCCACGCTCAGGGAGAACGGGTTCGGCTCGCCGCGGGGGACGGGCGCGGGCGGGACCGGTGCGGACGGTCGCGGCCCGGAGGCCCTCGCCGTGGGAGTCCCCGGCGCGGTCCTGGACGGCGCGATCATCACGGGCAACTTCCGGGGGAAATGGGGCGAGGCCGACCTGATCCGCCATCTCGAAAAACGGACGGGGCTACCGCCCCTCGTGGAGAACGACATGAACGCCACCGCCCTCGGCTTCGCGCGCGCGGCGGAGACGGGGAACCGGAAGCTCCACAGCCTCATCTACGTCCACTTCAACGAGGGCCCCTGCACGGGCTCGGGCCTCATCGAAGGGGGCCGCATCCTGCGCGGCGCGTCCGGCTTCGCGGGAGAGCTCGGCTGCATGCCCGTCCGGCCCCCCTTCACCCTGGACCAGGCGCTCGCCGCCTCCCCCGACGGGGAAGCGTACGTGGCCGCCATCTCCGCGGCCCTCGTGTCGGTCAACTGCGTGATGAACCCCGCCCTCATCGTCGTCGGGGGGACGGACTTCCGCTTCGACCTCTCGGACGCCCTTTCCATCCGCTTCGCCGCGGAGACGGATTCCGCGGTCCGGCCCGACCTCGTCTTCGTCCGGGACAGCCGTCCGCATTACCTCGCCGGACTCTGCGGCCTCGCCGCCGAGGCCCTCTTCCCCGCCTATCGATTGACCGAAACAAGGAGTTACTGATGCATCCCTACCTGCTGCTGTCCATCATCTACCTGGCCTTCATCAGCCTTGGTCTCCCCGACTCCGTCCTCGGCGTCGCCTGGCCGTCCATGCGGACGAGCCTCGGCATGCCGCTGGAGGCCGCGGGCTACATCGCCATCATCCTGACGACCTGCTCGGCCGTCTCCAGCGTCCTCTCGGGTCCGGTGAACCGGCGTTTCGGTACGGGCAGGGTCGTGCTCGCGAGCGGCGTCCTCACCGCGACCGGCCTCCTCGGCTACTCGTTCGCGCCGTCCTTCGCCTGGGTCCTCGTCGCGGCCCTCCCCCTCGGCTTCGGCCAGGGCGGCGTCGATTCGTCCCTCAACGGCTACGTCGCGGCGAACTACGCCTCGCGGCACATGAACTGGCTCCACGCGTCCTGGGGCATCGGCGCCACGCTCGGCCCCCTCGTGATGACGGCGGCGATGTCCGGCGGCGCCTCCTGGAGGTTCGGCTATCGCGCCATTTCGGCCGTCCAAGGCCTCCTCGCCCTCCTCTTCCTCCTGAGCCTCGGCCTCTGGGTGACGAAACGCGGGGACGCGCCCGCGGCGGGCAGCGCGGCGGCCGGCGGCGCGGCCGGTGACGGGGCGGAGAGCGCGGCGGAGGGAGGACACGCGGAAGAGGGCACGGGCCGCATCCACGGGATGCGGCATCCGGAACCCTGGCTCCAGATCGGCATGTACGCCCTCTACGCCGCCTGCGAGTTCACGGTCGGCATCTGGACCGCCTCCATGCTCATCGAATCGAGGGGGACGAGTCCGGCCCTCGCGGGCCTCCTCGTCGCGATCTACTACGCCTCCATCACCGGCGGCCGCATCGCTACCGGCTTCGTGGCGGATCGGCTCGGGAACCGGACGATGGTACGCGCCGGGCTCGGCCTGGCCCTCGTCGGCGCCGCGCTCCTCGCGATCCGCCTCGCGTGGACGGCCCCCCTCGGCCTACTCCTCCTCGGCCTCGGCTTCGCGCCCGTCTACCCCTGCCTCATGCACGAGACGCCCCGCCGCTTCGACCGACACACCTTCCGGACCGTCATCGGCTTCCAGGTCGGGGCCGCCTGCCTCGGCGGCTCCTTCATCCCGACCGCCGTCGGCTACGCGGCCTCGGCGATCAGCCTGGAGCTCGTGGCCCCCTTCGCCGCCGGCTTCATCGTCCTCCTCATCCTCATGGCGCTCCGCCTGGATGCCCCCACCTGAGCACAAAAAGGGAGACCCTCGCGGACGGGACGCGGCCATTTGACATATATTACTTTTTATGTAATGTATAAATATCTTAGCCTACCCTAAGATAAGGGAGTTCCCGATGCGCTCTATTCCGGCGGCCCTCGCGGTCGTCATACTCTTCATATTTTTCGGTTGTTCGCGGCAGGCAGCCGCGCCGCAGGCGGCGTCCGCGCTGCAGGTGGATGCCGCATTGACCGCCGGCGTCGTCGACGCGTACCGCGCGTGGGTCCTCGCCGAATCGGACGCGTTCCTGGAGCGAACCGAGGCCTTCGTCGCGGCCGTAGCCGCCGGAGACCGCGAGACGGCGAAGAAGCTGTACGCCCCGGCCAGGATGCACTTCGAACGGATCGAGCCCATCGCCGAGGCCCTCGGCGACTTCGACCCGCGGATCGACGCGCGCGAGGGGGACGTGAGCGACGCGGAGTGGCGGGGCTACCACAAGCTGGAGAAGCTCCTCTGGTCCGCGGACGACCTGAAGGCGGGAGGAGGCGTGGCCGCCCTCCTCGCGGAAGACGTGCGCCTGCTCCGGGCCCAGCTCGAGACGGCGGGGATCGACATCGGCGGGATGGTCACGGGCGCCGTAGAGCTGCTCAACGAGGTCAGCACCTCCAAGGTGACGGGCGAGGAGGAGCGCTATTCGCGCACCGACCTCTGGGACTTCCAGGCGAACGTGGAAGGCGCGGCGAAGATCTACGAGCTGCTCGCCCCCGCGACCAGGGCCGCCGACGCCGCCTTGGCGGACACCCTCGACCGGCGATTCGGCGCCCTGCAGGCCCTGCTGGACGCGCATCGGGCGGGGGACGGTTTCAAGCTCTACGGGGACCTGAAACCGGAGGAGGTGAAGGCGTTGGCCGCGGCGGTGGACGGGGTCGCGGAACCCCTGTCCTCGCTCGGTAAAATCTTCCCCGCGGGAGGCGGGTCCCGGTAGCATGGCCGCGACGCAGGGCCGGCTCCGGCTCTTCCTCCTCATCGGCGGCGCGCTCATCCTGCTTTCCGGCGCGGTAGCCCTCTCCTTCGCCCGGAACGCGGGCGCCGCGGAGCCCTTCCACGGCCCGCATCAGGCGGGAATAGCCACGCCGCTCCAAAAGTTCGCGTTCGTCGCGGCCTTCGATCTGACCGTCGACGACGCGGCCCAGGTCCGCGGCCTCCTCGCCGCATGGACGGAGGCCGCCGCGGGCTTGACCCAAGGGAGGGCGTGGGGGCCGGCGGACGCGCCCTCCGCTCCGGCCGCGAATACGGGCGAGACCCTGGGGTATAAGCCCGCGCGGCTCACCGTCACCTTCGGCGCGGGGCCGTCGCTCTTCGACGGTCGGTTCGGCCTCGCCTCCCTCCGGCCTGCCGCCCTGGCGCCGCTGCCGAGCTTCCCGCACGACAACCTGAATCCTCGATGGTCCGACGGCGACCTCGTGATCCAGGTCTGCGCGGACGATTACCAGACCGCCTACCACGCCCTCCATAACCTGACCCGCATCGCCAAGGGGGTCGCCGTGCCCCGCTGGGTCCAGGACGGGTTCCAGCCCGGACTCGAGGTCAACGCCGCGGGCCCGGGCCGGAATCTCCAGGGTTTCATCGACGGCACGGAGAACCCGGACGCCGCGGACGCCGAGACGATGGATGAAGTCGTTTGGGTCGAGGGGCCCGCGTGGATGCGCGGCGGAACCTACCTCGTGGTGCGCCGCATCAGGATGTTCGTGGAGACCTGGGATCGGACCGCCTTGGCGGACCAGGAGCGCACCATCGGCAGGGAGCGGAGCGGAGGCGCGGAGCTGCCTACCCTAGCAGAGGACAGCCATGTCCGCCTCGCGCGGGGGGACGGAAAGACGAAGCTCTATAGGCGGCCGTACAGTTACGTGAACGGGCTCGACGAGCGGACCGGACAGTGGGACGCGGGACTCCTTTTCCTCGCCTGGATGAAGGACCCGACCGTTCAATTCGTACCCATGCAGCGGCGCCTCTCGAGCGGCGACGCCCTGAACGAGTACATCCAACCGGTCGGGAGCGCGGTCTTCGCGGTCTTCCCCGGCGTCGCCGCGGGCGATTACGTCGGCTCCGCCCTCTTCCCGCAGCCTTCTCCCCTCGCGGCCGTGGAAGCCCTCCAAGCCCGCATCGGGGCCGTCTATCCGGCCTTGAACGCCGGGGACTGGGCCGCGGTCCGTTCCGCCCGCGCGGAATGGGATCGGCGCTGGCGCGCGGAACGCCACCGAGCCGGCAAGAGAGCTCCCGCGATCGATTCCCTCCGCGACGCCTGGGCCGCGGCCCTCGCCCCTTCCGAACCCGACCGTCGGGCGGTGCGGGAGGCCCAGGCGGCCCTGATCGCCGCCTTGGTCGCGTGGCAAAAGGAGATCCGACCGAAGCCCGAGGTTTCCGCCGCAGCCTTGGAAGGCCTCAAGAAATCCTTGGCCCAGGCCGGGCGGGCCCTGGGAGCGGACTCCTGGCCCGAAGCCCAAACGGCGTACGCCGCCTTCCAGCGGGAGTGGGCGGCCAAGGAAGCGGTGGTGCGGAACCTCGATCCGAGCGCCTACGCCCAAATCGAGCTCATGATCGGCACGGCCGGCCGCGCTCTCCGCGCGGAGGCGGACGCGTACGCCGCGGCGGCCGCGCTCGCCGCCCTGTCGGACCGCCTCGGCGTAATCCGGTCCCCGCGGTCGTTCACCGCCTGGGACGCGGCCATCGTCCTCTTCCGGGAGGGCCTGGAAGCCCTACTCATCCTGGCCGCGCTCCTCGCCTTCCTCCGGAAGACCGACCAGAAGGAAAAGAAAATCTGGGTCTGGTCCGGCGCCGCGCTCGCCCTCGCGGCGAGCGTCGTCATCGCTTTCCTGGTCGCGCGCGTCATGACCGCCTGGATGGCGACGACGCCGGAATTGGTGGAGGGCCTCGCCGGACTCGCGGCCGTCGCCCTCATGCTCGCCGTGGGGGCGTGGCTGCACGGCGCATCCGTCATGAAGAACTGGAACCTCTGGATCAAGCGGCGCATGGAAAAATCCGCGGACAGCCCGTGGGCCTTGGGCGGCTTGGCCTTCCTCGCGGTGCTGCGGGAAGGCGCCGAGACCGTCGTCTTCCTCTGGGGGATCGCGGGGTCCCTGCCGGTCTCCGCGCTCCTCCTCGGCATGGCGGGGAGCCTCGCGGCGCTCGCGGTGCTCGGCGTCCTGATGCTCGCCTTCTCCAAGCGCCTGCCGCTCCGGTGGTTCTTCCCCGCGGCCACGCTCATGATCTATTTCCTGGCCGTAAAGATCCTCGGCCAGAGCCTCGGCGCGCTCCAGGCCGCCGGGTGGATGGGGGGGACCTATCTGGGGTTCGGCCGGCCGATCGCCGCCCTCGGCTTCAGTCCCACCTGGGAGACCGCGGCGCCGCAGGCGGTCCTCGGCGCGGTCCTGACGACCCTCGTGCTGCGTTCCCTGCGGCACGGCGCGCCGCGGACCAAGGGGGCGGCCGAAAGCCGCGGGGCCGGCTGAACCGCTAGTACTTTTCCTTCACCTCGATGCGCTCGATGTCGCCCGAGTCCTTGAGGCCCTTCACGAGCTTGGCGAGATCGGTGTCCACGGGAAGGCCGACGAGGATGCGGAGACGCGACTCGCCGCCCTTCCCCATCGTCTGGTCCACGTCCATGGTCTGGACGCGGACGCCGAAGGACTCCAGCACCGCGAGCGCCTTCTTGGTGTCCGGCGTGCCGCCCTTGTACGAAAGTTCCAGGAGCTTGTTGCGCTCGGTCGGGAAGAGGCGTTTCTCCACCGCCGCCAGGACGACGAGCGTGATGAGGCTCAAGGCGAGCACCATGCCGCTCGCGAGGTAGAGCCCCGCCCCGATCGCGAGGCCGAGCGCGGAGACGAGCCAGAGCGAGGCCGCCGTGGTCAGGCCCTTCACGTTGTTGCCGAGGCGGATGATGGCGCCCGCCCCGAGGAACCCGATGCCGGACACGACCTGCGCGGCGATGCGCCCCGGGTCGCCGTTCTTGAACATGTTGAATTCCTGGGGAATCCAGATGGAAAGCAGCATGAGGAGCGTGGCGCCGACGCAGATGAGCACGTGGGTGCGGAGACCCGCCACCTGGTGGCGGCTCGACCGCTCGAACCCGATGACGGATCCCGCGACGAAGCTCAGGCCGAGGCGGATCGCCATGTCCAGGTCGGTGAGTACGGGTGCGTCCATGTCCTAGTCCTCCGGGAGTAGCCGGACGCGGTCCGGCTCGAAGCTGATCGATACGCTGCTGCCTTCTCCGAAGACGCGCTTGGAGGCGGGATCGTCCACTTGGACGAGGACCTCGCCGTAGGCCGTCTCCACGAAACTCTCCACGCTGTGGCCGAGGTACACGTTCATGCGCACCGTCCCTTCGATATGGCCGCCGCCCCGCTCCGTGAGGCGGAGCGACTCGGGTCGGGCCATGAGGACCGCCTTCCCGCCCGCGGCGACGCCGGCCGCGGAGCGAGCCACCCGCACTTTCTTGCCGCCGAGCGCGCAGTCCCAGCCGCCCGGCCCTCCGCCCGCGACCTCCACGGGGAAGAACGCGACCTTGCCCACGAAGCCCGCCACGAAGGTGGAATCGGGATCCTCGTAGATCTCCACCGGCGTCCCGATCTGCTTGATCGCCCCGTCCTTCATGACGATGACCCGGTCGGAGAGGCTCATGGCCTCCACGCGGTCGTGGGTGACGTAGACCGCCGTGATGCCGAGCGACTTCTGGATGCGCCGTATCTCCACGCGCATCTGCTCGCGGAGGAGGGCGTCCAGGTTGGACAGCGGCTCGTCGAGGAGCAGGACCGAGGGCTCCACGATGAGGCTCCGCGCGAGGGCGACGCGCTGCTGCTGGCCGCCCGAAAGTCGCCCGGGGGCGCGGTCCGCGAGGTCCGCGAGGCCCACCAGGGCGAGGGTCTCCTTCACCTTGGCGTCGATCTCGGCCTTGGGCAGCTTGCGGAGTTTGAGGCCGTAGGCCACGTTCGCCGCCACGTTCATGTGGGGGAAGAGGCCGTAGCTCTGGAAGACGGTGGCCGTGTCGCGCGCGTTCGGCGGCAGGAGGGTCACGTCCTCCTCTCCGATGCGGATGCGGCCCGCGGTCGGCAGCTCGAACCCCGCGATCATGCGGAGCGTCGTGGTCTTGCCGCAGCCCGAAGGCCCGAGCAGGGTCACGAGCTCGCCCGGCTGCACGGTGAAATCCGACTCGTGGACCGCCACGACGTCCGGCCGCCCCTTCGTATTCTTGAACCGCTTGGTCACCCCCTGGAGGGTGACGGAAACGCTCGTTTTCTTGGCCATACTCATTCCCTCTGCGCCTTTGCGCTAAATCTTCTTCTACTGCGACACCGACTTCTCGGTGAGGCCTTCGTCGCGGACCGCGAGGCGCATGACGCCGAAGGCGAGGAGCACGATGACGATGAGGGCCGTGGAGAGCACGCTCGCCAGGCCGAACCGGAGGTTCTCGGAGAAGTTGTAGATCTGGACCGTCAGGTGGTACCACCGGGCCGAGATGAGGAAGATAACCGCGCTGACGGCCGTCATCGACCTGACGAAGGTGTACGACATGCTGGAGAGGAAGGCCGGCCGGATGAGCGGTAGGACGATGGTGCGGAAGACCGTCGGCATGTCCGCGCCCAGGTCCTGGGCCGCCTCCTCTATCGCGGGATCGATCTGGCGGAGGCTCGCCGCGCCCGTCTCCAGGCCCACGGGGAGTTCCCGGATCACGTAGTTGATGACGATGATGGCGGCGGTGCCTACGAGGAGGATGGGGGCCTTGTTGAAGGCCAGGATGTACGCGATGCCGATGAGGGTGCCCGGCACCGCGAAGGGCGTCATGAGGAGGGCTTCCAGGAAGCGCTTGCCGACGAAGCTCCTCCGCACGAGGATGAGGGCCGCGGCCATGGCCAGGATGCCGGCGATGGGCGTGGCGACCGCGGCCAAGGTCACCGTGTTCTTGATGGCCTGCATGCCGCGCGAGAGGGCCTCCCCTATGTTGGCGAGGGTGAAGCTATAGTCGATGCCCCAGTTCTTCACGAAGCAGCCCGCTACGATGGTGAGGTAGAGCGCGACGATGAAGGCGAGGCAGAGGTAGACGAAGCCGGCGAGGACCCACCGGACCGGCCGGGAGGTCAGGTCCGTGAGCCGCGTGGAGGGTTTTCCCGTCACCGTCACGAAGCTCACGCGGCTCACCCAGTAGCGCTGGGCGAAGAAGGCCGTGAGGGTCGGGAGCAGGAGCAGGAGGGAGAGGGCCGCGCCGCCGCCCAGGTTGCTCCGTCCGGTCACCTCGATGTAGGCCTCCACGGAGAGCACGCGGTAGGAACCCGCGAGCAGGAGGGGATTGGCGAAGTCGGCGAGCGAGTTGGTGAACACGAGGAGCCACGCCGAGAGCACGCCCGGCAGGGCGAGCGGCAGGGTGATCGTGAGGAAGGTCCGGAGGCGCGAAGCGCGCAGGTCGAGCGCCGCGTCCTCCACCGTCGAATCGATCGACTTGAGGACGCTGGAGAGGGTCAGGTAGGCGATGGGGAACATGCCGATGGTCTGGACCAGCACGAGGCCGCCGAGGCCGTAGATCGAGAATTCCTGCATCCCGAGGAGCTTCCGCGTGATGAGGCCGTTGTTGCCGAAGAGGAGGATGATGGACAGGGTGAGGGAGAAGGGAGGGGATATGACCGGCATGGTCGCGAGGGTGCCGATGAGCTTCTTGCCGCCCGCCGAGGTGCGTTCGGTGAGGAAGGCGAAGGCGAAGCCGATGAGCGTGGAGACCGTGGCCGTGATCGCTCCCAGGCGCATGGAGCCCCAGAGGGATTCCAGGTAGCGCGGCGAAAGCGTCTCCTTCCAGACTTCCCAGGAAAAGGCCCCGTCCCGGATGAAAGTGAGGCGGAGCGCCTCGAAGAGGGGATACGCGATGAAGACCAGGGCGACGGCGAAGAGGAAAACCACCCCGTAGCCGGTCGTCGGGTCGCGGGAGAGGGTCGCGACGGAGTACAGGGTCATGAAGAGGACCCAGGCGATGAGGGCGAGCGCGAGCAGCAGGCGCTCGTAGCGGACCGCGGCCGATGCCGAGGAGACGACGAGGACCGCCCCCCGGACGTCGAAGCCCGACTCGTCGGGCACGGGCGCGAAGTAGAGCCGCGCCTTCATCCGGCCGGCCGCGGCGACCGTCCCCGCTCCGCCGGCCGCGGCGACCGTCCCCGCGGCGTCGCCTGCTATCCCGGCCGCGGCGGAGTCGGCGGCGGCCGTTCCGGCCTCGCCTACCGAGGGCGGGACCTCGCCCGCGGGACCGCCATCCTCGAAGCGGTCCACATCGACCTGGCCGGGAAGGACGTAAGGTTCCAGGTAGTACGCGCTTTCCAGGCCCTTCGCGAACGAGGGATCGCCGGAGCGTTCCTCCCAGAGCTTCCGCACGACCGGGTCGGCGGCCGCGAGCGCGAAGTTCCCCGACTCGGCGTCCACCGTCAGCAGGGCGGCGCGGGAGCCGGGGATGAGCTGGGGCAGCGACGCCAGCCAGTCTCCGACCAGGAGCGCGTCCGTCGGCGCCGTCCGGGCGAAGAGGGTTATTTCCTTGAATCGGGACGCTTCCATGAGGTCCCGGAAGGAATCGCGGAGCGAAGACCAAATCCATGCGTCCGCCAGCGCAAAGACGAGCGCGGCGACGAGGAGCTTCGTGACCTTCCGTTTCGTGGGCATCGGCGTTCGGCCTCGTTTGGAGCAGGCGGGGCCGGGCCGGCCGGGGAGGGCCGCCGGGGCGGGGGGGGGTG
>JAEXTK010000127.1 GCA_023406985.1 Spirochaetota bacterium
CCCCCCGCGTCCCCTGCGGGGGGGGGGGGGGGGCCGCCGTTTATTTGCCGTATTCCTTGTACACTTCGATCATCGAATCGATGAAACGCTCCACCGAGTAGTTGCGGGAAATCGCCTCCGATCGCGCGCCCATGCGGACGCGGCCTGAGGGGTCGGCGAGGACTTCCACCGCCTTTTCCCAGAGCAGCTTGTCGTCCTGCACCGCCCAGCCGTTGTCCCCGTCCAGCACCATGTCCACGATGCTCGGGTCCGCGGCCGCGACCACGGGAAGGCCGGAAGCCATGGCCTCGATGAAGGTGATCGGGTGCACCTCGCTGTGGGACGCGCTCATGAAGAGGTCGGCTGCGGCATAGATGGACTTGATCTCGTCGGGCCAGCGGAGATAGCCGGTGAAGATGGTCCGCTTCGCCACGCCGAGTTCGACGGCGTAGGATTCCAGGGCCCGCCGATCCGGGCCGTCCCCGACGATGAGGAGCCGCGCCGCGCTCCTGCGTGCGAGGATCTCCTTGAAGTTCCGGAGCAAGGTCTCCACGTTCTTCTCTATGGCGAGCCGGCCGACGAAGACGATGAGCTCATCGTCCATAGGGATGCGGAACCGGTCGCGCATCTCGCGGGCGGAGGCTGAGGGATCGTCGGCCCGTTCGTAGAAGGCGGAGAGGTCGATGCCGTTCGGCACCACCCGGATGGGAAGGGTGAATCCGTGGTTCACGAGGTAATCGCGGATCTTCCGCGAAGGCGCGACGATGCAGCGCTGCTTCCGATAGAGGGTCTTGAGGAAGTTCGGCAGCTGGTACTTGAGGATGGGTTCCAGGAGCGGGACGTAGTAGAGGTAGTCCTCGTAGTAGGTGTGGATGGTGTGGACCGAAGGCAGGCCGAGCTTCTTGGAGACCGCCCGCGCCGCGAGGTACAGGCTGAATTCGGTGTGGCTGTGTACGATGTCCAGGTCGAATTCCCGGGCCTTCTTGACGACCTCGCGCTCGATGAAGACCCCGATCCGGTGCTGCGGTTCCTTGGGGAATTGAATCGAACGGATGCGGTATACGTTGGCTTCGCTTACCGCGTCCGGATGGTCGACGGTGAAAACGAAGACGGCGTGGCCCCGCTTCTCGAGCTCGGTCTTGAGCGTCCTGACGACGGTGACGACCCCGTTCACTTGGGGCGGGTAGGTGTCGCTGAATAAGCCGATCCGCATTTTTTGGTTCGCTCCTTGCTTTTCCATAGCTTATCGACGCGTAAACGTTACATCGGTTGCAAAGATTCCCGGAGAAAGCAAGGCCGCCAGGTTGAGCTTGCCGCCGCCCGAAACCTTGACGACGGCGCCCGCTTCTTCCTGGACCAGTTCGACCCGATCCACGATCTTTTTTTTTCGATCCTTGGGCGCGATCTCGAAGAGCCTGCCCGCGTCCGTCTTCCGCTCGGTCGCCGCCACCTTGAGGCCGCCGAGCCACGAGCGCACGAGGCGGAGGGCATCCTGGCCTGGGGGAACGCGGACCGCGGCCGACGCCGCGGTGAGGGCCGCGGGATCGAAGGCGTCTTCCCATGAAACTGCGGCGCCCGTCGCCGCCTCCAATGCCGCGCGGACCGTTTCCGCGTCCGGCCGGGATAGCGCCGGATTCCCCGCCCCGTCGCCGCCGATCCCGTAGAGCGCCACCACGGTTTCTCCCGAAAACCCCGGTCCGACGCGGTCCGCCCAATAGGGGGAGGTCCAGAGCGCCTCCTCGATGCGCAGAAGGCGGCCGACGAGCCGCGGCTCGGCGCCGAGCGCGGTCCGCATGAGGTAGGCGGACAAGGCCGCCGGGCGGGCGCCCGCGAGGGAGGGCGGCACGACGAGTTTCAGGAAAACCGGCCGCGCCCTGCGTTTTTCCTTGATGACGGCGGCCGTCCGTTCGGCGAGCGCGAGGGCCGGGGCGGGCCTGACGCGGTGGCGGCCGAGGAAGGCGCGTTCCTCCCGGTCCTCGCAGGCGTCGCATCCGAGACAGGCGCCGTCCCCGTCCTCGTCGCCCATGCAGGAACCTTGCTCCGTTCCGGCCGCCGCGTCCGCGGCCCGCGCGTCCAGGAAGTCGCCGCGGACGCTCGCGTCGACGAAGTCGAGCGGGTACCGGTGTCCCCGTTCCTTCGCGCGGACGAGCGGGCCGTCCAGGCTGCGGTCGGCGCGGTCCGACTCGGGGGGCTCGAGCTCGTCCGAGGCGCGGAGGGCGCGGACGAGAGGCCCCACGAGGTCCCCCTCGATGCCCGCGTCGTAGACCGAGAGCGCCTTCGCGGCTTCCTCCAAGCCCGCGGCCAACCCGTAGCCTCCCGCGACGAGGAGCTGGTCCGCCACGTACTCGTTCCAATCCTGCGCGAGGCGGAATTCGAAGCCGCTCGCCGCGGTCGCCGCCGCCAGGCCTTCCGCGATCCGCTTGAGCGGCTCGCGGTCCAGGACGAGCGGAACGCCGCGTAGGGGGGTGAAGGGCATGCGCACGAGGTAGCCCGCGGAGAAGATCGCCCGCAGGCCGGGATTACGCTCATCGGCCATGCCGCGCAGTTCCGCGCAGAAACGGCCGAATTCGGCGATATCCGCCTCGGTCTCGATGCCGGCGATGATGTAGAAGAGCTTGAGTTCCCGGATCTTCTCGCGGAGGAGCTTATCGAACAATTGCCGCACTTCGTCGTCGCGGAGATCCTTGGCGTAGTACGCGCGCATCCGCGCGGAAACGCCCTCTACCCCGACGGTGAAACTCCGCTTCTCGGCCGCGAGCTCCACGGCGAGCATCCCCGGCGTGCGCGCCAGGATGTCGGCCCGCTGGCTCATCATGTTCACCTTGTCGAAGACGCGGTTGAGCTCGTGGATGAGCTGGAGGGCGTCCTCGTGGGCGTTGAAGTTGAAGGAGTAAATCTCGAGGGTGGACGCTCCCGTGTTCCGGGCGAGCGTGCGGGCGGCTTCCAGGGCCCGGCCGAGCGGGAGCTCCCGGTACGGCTTGCGCTCCCAACCTTCGAAGCAGAAGGTGCAGAACGAGGGGCAGCCCCAGGAAATCTGGAGCCGTGCGGTGGAGGCCTCGTCCGAGTTGAGGATCGGATACGTTTCCAGGAGGAGGGGACTCGCGCCGGAGGTCTCCCGTTCCGTTTCCCCGGCGTCCGCGTTCCGCGGGAGCACGCGGCAACGGCCGGGCCGCACCCGCCGCGTCGTCCCGTCCGGCCGCGGCTCCCCGGGAGCGCCGAAACCCGAGGCCCAGACCGCGCC
>JAEXTK010000236.1 GCA_023406985.1 Spirochaetota bacterium
CGGCGCCGGGGGCGGGCCCCCCCCCCCCCGGGGGGGCGCCGCATCCGTCGGAGGCGCCGCCTCCGCCGATGGCGCCGCCTCCGCGGGCCCCGCACCCGGCGCATCCGCCTCCGCAGATGGCTCACCGGCGGACGGCGCCCGCTACCGGGTGGTCTCGGAGCCCATGCTCAACAAGGCCGGCCGGCTCCGGCTGCTCGTCTGCGGCGAGGACGGCCGGTTTCCCCTTTCGGCCAAGAACGGGGAGGGACATCCCGCGGAGGCGGTCTTCCGATCGCTCAAGCGGTCCGATCGCATCGAGCTCAGCGGGGCGGAACGGCGGGAAGGCGGCCTCGGGCTCTGCGCCGAAACGCGGATAGCGCGGCTCGCGCCCGACGCCTCGTAGGATTCGATCCGCGGGAGCCGTTGACGCCGCTCTCGCGCGCGGGTAGAGTCTCGTCATGGACCAGTACCGGATAGAAGGCGGCCGCCCGATCGCGGGCACCATCCGCGCCAGCGGCAACAAGAACGCCGCCCTCCCCTGCATCGCGGCGGCGATCCTCGCCGACGGCCCCGTCGTTTTACGCAACGTTCCGGAGATAGAAGACGTCGCCGTTATGCTCGACGTTTACCGGGCGCTCGGCGGCGACGTCCGGCGCCTCGCTCCCAACGAATATCGCTTCTCCCTCGGCGACCTTCCCCGCGCCGACGTCCCCGTGGAGCACGCCAAGAAAATCCGTGCGTCCATACTCTTCGCGGGACCGCTCCTAGCGCGTCTCGGCCGGGCCGTGCTGCCGCCCCCCGGCGGGGACGTCATCGGCCGGCGCCGCCTGGACACCCACTTCCTCGCCCTCACCGAACTCGGCGCCGCGGTGGAGATCGACGGCCAGTACGTCTTTACCGCTCCGGCCCTCGTGGGCGCCGATATCTTCCTGGACGAGGCCTCCGTCACCGCGACCGAGAACGCCGTCATGGCGGCGGCCCTCGCCCGCGGGCGCACCGTGCTCACGAACGCGGCGAGCGAACCCCACGTCCAGGATCTCTGCCGCATGCTCGTCGCCATGGGCGCGAAGATTGCGGGCATCGGTTCCAACATCCTCACCATCGACGGCGTGAAGCGGCTCGGCGGTTGCGAGTTCGAACTCGGCGCGGACTTCATGGAGGTCGGCTCCTTCATCGGCCTGGCCGCCGCGACCCGGGGAGAGCTCATCATCGAGCGCACCAAACCGGAGGACCTCCGCCCCGCCAAGGTCGCCTTCGGCAAGCTCGGCATCCGATGGGAGGCCGAGGGCACCACGATCCGCGTGGCCGCCGATCAGCAGCTCAAGGTCAACTGCGACCTCGGGGGCATGATACCCAAGATAGACGACGCGCCCTGGCCGGGGTTCCCGCCGGACCTCACGAGCATCATCACGGTGGTCGCCACCCAGGTGGAAGGCACGGTCCTCGTGCACGAGAAGATGTTCGAGTCGAGGATGTTCTTCGTCGACAAGCTCATCGGCATGGGCGCCCGCATCGTCCTCTGCGATCCCCACCGCGCCGTGGTGTCCGGGCCGACCAAACTCACGGGCTCCGAGCTCCATTCGCCCGACGTGCGCGCCGGCATGGCCATGGTCATCGCGGCCCTCTGCGCGGAGGGCTCCAGCGTCATCAAGAACGTGTACCAGATCGAGCGCGGCTACGAGAACATCGTCAACCGCCTCTCCGCCCTCGGGGCCCGCATCGAGCGCGGCGACAGCTGCTAGGCGTCGGCCTTCTGCCTCAGGATGGCCTGGTACGCGGCCTCGAGCCGCATGAAGGCCTCCTCCGCGGCGCGCTTCGCGTCCTCGTCGACGGGCCCCGTCAAATCGGGATGCACGTCCACGGCGAGGCGGCGGAAGGCGGCCTTCACCTGCTCCATGCCGGCGCCCGGCTCCAGGCCGAGCACGGCCCACGGGTCGTCGCCCGCGCGCGCGGCGACCGCCCCGAAGGATGACAGGTCCTCGCCGATGGTCGCCCTGATCCGGGCGAGCAGCACGGTGCCGCTCTCGCCGACCGCGAATTCCGATAGCGCGAACACGAGGGCCGCCCCGTCGCCGTTGGCCCTTCGCCGGGCGGCGAGGCTTTCCGCGAGCAGATCGGGATTGAGGGAACTCACCCGGAGCGCGGCGACGCGGGCGTACGATTCCAGCGCGGGGATCGCCTTCGCCCCGAGGCCGAAGAGGGACGCGGCGCGGACGGCGATCCGCTCCGGGAGGCCGGTGCCTTCGGCGATGGGGGCGGGGCCGAGGAACCGCCGGCCGGACGCGGGGGCCGCGACGAAGGCCGCCAGCGCGCAAAACGCCGCGACGCCCGGCGCCGGCTCCCGGAAAGCGGACGGGCCGGGGGTTTCCAAATAATCGATAAGGGCGCGATCCGCGCGGTTCTGCGCGAGCAGCTCGTCGGTCAGGTAACCTACGATGAGGCCGACGACGAGGCCGAACCAGCCGGCGCTGAGGCCGATGGCCGCGCCGATCGCCTTACCCCGCCATTCCCTCCGATGCTCCCAGAGTGCCCGGATGAGCGAGCGCATCCGGTTCCGGAAGGCTTCGCTCCGCTTCGGCGTCACCCCCGCTGCCCCGCGAGGTAGACGAGGGCGAGGATGAGGACCAGGCCTTGGAAGGCCAACGCCGCCGCTATGGCGGCCCCGAAGGGCAACGCCAGCACGAACGCCGTCGAAGTGGTGGAGGCGACGAGCCGGAAAAATTGGACGGGGAGGTTGAAGACGAACGGCAGGGCGACGAGCATCGCGAGGCCGAGGGTTCCCGCGCCGCGCGGGGACCGGAAGCGCCATCCGAGGGCCAGGGCCACGATCGCGAGGGTGAGGAAGGCGAAGGGCTCCGAATAGCGGCGGAGGAGCTCCGCCCTGAACGCCTCCGGAACGAAGCCGAAGGCGCCGAGCCGCTTCGCGGAATCGTCCAAATCGTTGAGCGGCATCACGTCGACTCCGCGTCGGGCCCGGGAGGCCAGCGCCAGATCCTCGAACGAGGCATCGAGGATGAGCCGCGTGGCCACCGCGTCGGGGCGTCCCTTCCCGCGCCAGGAAGGAGCCCAGGAAACGCGCTGGTCCTGGCGGTCCAAGGCCAATAGCAGCAGGACGGTACGCGGGACCGGCCGGGCTTCGGCATCGTCCGCGTCCGATTCCTCCACCGTGAAGGGGATGAACTTCGCGTATTTCGCCTCCAGGGCGTACCGCATCGTCCCGTCGCCGGTGAAGGAGACCACCTCGAGCCCCTCGGCGTAGGTAGCGTCCTCGAATCGATTGAGGCTCCGCGCGTACACCACGTCGCGCCCTTCCCCGTCGCGCCGCGGAATGGAATACAGGGCCCCCGTTTCCACCGAACCGATGGCCGCGGCGACCTCGTCCGCGAAAAAGGCCACGCCCTCGGCGCCCTGCTTGCTCAAGGCCAAGAAGTTGACCACGTCCGGATCGCGGGGAACCTTGCGGGAAAGCTCGGAGAAGATATAGTACGCGCGGATCCAATCGGACGCCTCGATCGCCTGATACCCCTCGCGTTTGCGCTTGAAGACCGCGAAGGCGGCCTTATCCGCGCCGTCGCTTTCCATGGAGGAAACCGAATTCCAGGCCGACGCCGCGAGGGTCGCCGCAGAAGCGGCTTCCGGACTGCCCTCCTTGGCCAGTTTTCGCGCGAGCGTCGCGTACCAATGCGCGTCGAAGGGGTGCCCATCCCGCAAGGCCCGGGACGCGAGCGCGAGGGCTTCGGTCGCGTTGAGCGGCCGGCGCGTCCCCGGCAACGAAGGCCCGAAGGCATTGTCTTGGCCGGTTACCGCCGCGGGTCGCGCGGCCTCCGCCGTCTCCCCCTCCTCCCGCATGAGCTGCTCCAGCCCGATCCTGAGCTTGTCCCTGATGGCTTCGGTCTCCTCGCTGTTCGGCCAGATCCGTTCGCAGGTCGCCATGGAGCGGGCGGCCTCGCGCCAGCGCTCCGCCTCGGTCTC
Source organism: Spirochaetota bacterium (assembly GCA_023406985.1). GTDB lineage: Bacteria > Spirochaetota > Spirochaetia > Treponematales > Breznakiellaceae > JAEXTK01. The sequence goes on from JAEXTK010000236.1 coordinate 3,952, forward strand.
GGATTCGGCCAAGGCTTTGGCCGCGCGGAAGAGCTGCCCCTCCGCAGCCATGGAAGTGCGCGCGTCCAAGGAGGTCGGCAGCGCGAGGAGGAACAGGAGCGCGTAGAGCGCCGCGGCGACGATGACCGTGATGAGCGGCTTGGTCATGGACTCCAGGAACCGCGGGGAGAAGCGAGCCTCGGAGCCTCCGCCGTCGTATCCGCCGAAGCCGAACGAGGCGACGATCGCGGAGAGGGCAATGGCCGGGTATAGGGAAACGAAATCGGCGACCGCGGCGGTGAACCGCCAGAGGAAGGCGAAGGGTGGCAGGGGCTCCGCGGACCCCGGACTCATGAACCGATAGGCGGCTATCAAGAGGAAGGTGACGACGCAGTAGAGCACGAGCGCCGCCGTAGCGGGTAGGCGCCGTTCATCGAACATGGACTTCCCTCCGCCCGCGCGCGATCCGCGCCAGGCCGGCGCAGATCGTTATCGCGGCGCCTACGGATGCCAGGGCGGCGGGTACGGCATACGTCTCGGGCAAACCGGCGATGGAGGATATCAGGCGGCGCACCACGGCGGAGGAGAGAAACTCGTCCAACGCGGCGACGCCCCTGAGCGCGACCGCGCAGAGCACGAAATCGGCCAAGGGCCACCGGGTACTGCCGGCGAGGAAGCGGAGCGACGCGAGCAGGAACGAGAGCGCCGCCGCGTACGCGAGCAACGGCACCTCTCCGGCCGCCGCGGCCCCCGCGAGCCGCCGGCCGGCCGCGGAAAACGCCGCGGACAAGGATCCGAGGGCGGGGGAAACGGCGAGCGAGGGGGCGAACGGATCTACGCGGGCGGAACGCAAACCGTATTCCGGTCCTTCGGCCGCGGAAGCCATCCGCAACGGCGCGGGCGGGACCGCGACTACGGCGGCCCTCCCGACCAGCGCGACGACGCCTCCGTTCTCAAAGCGCACGATCGCGGCGGGTGAACCGTTCGGCGCCATCGTCGTTTCCTTCGGGGCGTACGCGGAGGCACGGAGCCCGCCGTACGCCCCGGAAAAGAGGGCCGCCGAGGACAGCAGGAAAATCAAGAGGGTGGAGAGCACGCTTCCGATCGCATGGCGCGCCGAGTAGGAGAAGGAGGAAAGCACGGCAGCGTAAACGGCGAACGGCGCGACCACCGAGAACGCGGAGATACCGACCGCGAGGGGAGAAAAAGGATGCGGAGCCAAGACGCTCGCCGTGCCGGCCCAGGCGCGGACGACGGAGAAAAGGACGCTCGTTCCCAGGAAGAAGACAAACGTCACAAGATAGAAGAGCGTCAGCCGCGCCGCACCTTTCACGATGAATCAGCGTAACATGGCGGCACCCCGATTGCAAGCGCGCACGCAAATCGTTTGATTTTCTCGGTTTATGCCGAGGCTACGCCCAGGCTGTGAACAAGTTATCCACAGGTTCCTCAAAAAAACCTAAAAAGGCGGGTATTTGCGATAGCGAAGAATGGAGATTTTTATACGCAATAGAACTATTCTCCGCCGCCCCCCAAAACACTAATTCCTTACCTTACAACAAAAAGATCACAATGACCCAGCCAAAGGCCGTTTCGCCCCTTTTGAGCCGTCCACCAAGGCATACAGGCGATAAGGCCGGGAGGGACTTCGAACAAGTTATTCACAAGTTCCCCACAATGAATTCTGGACCGTGATGGAATACCCAAATCCACGTACGGAACGGATTTGCACGAGGCGATCGCGGCCGGAGACGAGGGCCAGCCGCCGCCTCAGCCGGGAAATCGCGATGTCGACGGCCCGTGACCGATCGGCCAGGGTCGGCCACAAATACCTCCGGAGCCCCCCGCGCGAGAGAACCGCGCCATTCGCGGCGATCAGCTGACGCAGCAAGGAAGCCTGGTCCGGAGCGAGGATGGTCGACCCGCCCGGCCCGCTCAGCACGAGCCCCCGCAGCGCGATCGCCGTCCCCTCGACGACGAGCGGCCCCGCGCCCAGTACGCGCTCCGCGCGCAACCGCAGCTCCTCCGGCCCCCAGGGCTCGGCCAGATAATCAGCCACCCCGCGGTCGAAGGCGTCCGCCATGCACGCGACGGGACCGAAGGCGATCAGGGGATACCGGCGCGGGAAACGGGCGACGAGCGGGGCGCCCGCGGGGAACGCGAGGAGGGCCGCCTCGGCCAAGCGCCGTTCCCGCGGAATCTCGCACTGGTAGCGAAGCTCAAAGGAAAAAGAAACGGCGCCGAGTCGCTCCCGTAGGGAGGAATCGGCGCCGATGACGACGAGGGTCGGCATACGCGAGGATCGGTCAGGACTGGGATGATCCTTCCGGTAAGGCCTTCATCTTCTCCTTGAGCTCCAGGAGCATGATATCGGCAGAGGTGTCCGACTTTTCCAGGGCGGCGAACCGCTTGTTGATGTCGGCATTGCTGGAGAAGTCCTCCAGTTCCTTGGCCGCGTCCGCCTCCGCCTCCAGGGTATCCACCTTGGCGGCCATCCGGTCGAACGCCTCGAAGGCGCTCTTGTTGCCCGTGACGTTGGAGATGGTGCTCTGGATCTTCTGCTGGGCCTCCGCCCGCTTCGCCCGCGCGATGAGGAGGTTCTTCTTCCGCTGGGCTTCCTCGATCTTGTTCTGGAGTTCGCGCAGCGATTCCTTGAGCTTCTCCACGGATTGCTTCTGGGCTTCCCACTGCTGCTTGTACTGGACGTAGTTGTTGTCGTTTTCCTGCTTACGCAGCAGGGCTTCCTTGGCGAGGTCTTCCTGCCCGGCCTTGACCGCGAGCATGGCCTTGCGCTCCCACTCCTGGGCCTGCGCCAGCTGGGACGCGGTCTCCCGCTCGAGCTTCTTCTCGTCCGCGATGGCCATCGCGACGGCTTTCTTGGACTCGATGAGTTGCTCGTTCATATCGATGACGAGCTGGTTGAGCATTTTTTCGGGGTTTTCCGCTTTATTGATAACGTCGTTTACGTTCGACGAGATCAACGTCTTCAGTCGTGAAAAGATTCCCATAGCGCCTGTCCTCCTGCAAACGCACGGCCGGCGGCCGTGGCCCCTATTCGGTCCGGTATTTCGAAAGGATCGGGTAGTGCTGGACCAGGGCAAGGCCGATCGCGTCGAGCGCGGCCTGGAAATCGCCGAGATCCATGGTTTCGAGTTCGAGGGTATCGACGAGCACGATATCGTCCCCCTCCAGGGCGTACGCGCCGTGCAGCACGTCCTTCGCGTTGAGCTCGAGCAGTTTGGTGAACAACTCCAGCCGCTTCTCTTTCGGGGCGGGCATGACGACGACGCGGATGACCGCCAAGGGGTCGGCCCGCATCACGACGACGCCTTCCAGGCCCCGCCCGTCGTCCTCGACCATCCACATCCCCTCGCCGATCTCGCGATACGTCAGCTTGAGATCGATGAGGTAGCGTTCAATCTTGTTTTCCGCCATGGGATCGCTCCTAGGAGGTACGCTCTATCAGCCGAGGAAGACCTGCCCCGCGTTGTCGATCGCCAAAATGGTCTTGCATTCGGAACAGCGGAAACGTCCGGCCCTGACGGCCTTGAGTTTCTTGGAGCAAATCGGGCACGAAAAAATCTTCGGAAAGACCGTGGCCTTCTCCGCCGGGGTGCCGGCCCGAAAGAAATCGACGGACTCTTCCAGGTTGTCCTTGATGTTGAAGAACTGGGAAAAACCGAGGAGCTGGAACACCTCGTAGACTTTCGGCTGGATTTCGAGCAGGACGAGATCGCCGCTCCGCGGCTTGACCGCCTTGAGGAACGCGGTGAACGAACCGATACCGGTCGACGAGACGTAGTTGAGGCCGCCGCACTGGAAGATGAGGCGTACGAAGCCCGACTCAATGGCCTTGGCGACGCGCTTTTGAAAATAGTTGGAATTGTACGTATCGATATAACCGGTCAGATAAAGGACCAAGCACCCTTCGACTTCGTTCACTTTTTGGAGCTTGATTTTGAGGCTTTCGTCCTTGTCGTCGTCAAAGCCGGGTACGATGTCGTTATTGGTCATGACGCTCCTTCCGTCCCGCGGTCCGCCAGTCCTCTCGTGGAGGTCGATGGATCACTATGTAGCACCGCTAATCATAGTATCGGCCGGCGCCATTTCAACACAAAGTATATTATTCGTCTACGGTAGCTTTGTCAAATCGCCAGTCCATCGTCGACGCCCACCACGGCGCCGTTGATCGAAGGGTTCGAAAGGAGCGCGAAGGCCGCCGCCGCGATCGCGGAGCCGTGGACGAGGCGGCCGCCGGGAGCGCGGGAACGGGCGTAAGCCCTGGCGTTTTCGTCCAGGTATTCCGTATCCGCGAGGCCCGGACACAGGACGTTGCAGGTCACGCCGCGCGTTCCCGAGGTTTTCGCGACCGACTTGGCGAGCACGCCGAGGGCCGTCTTGGCCGCCGAATAGGCCGCGGTCGTCGCGAAGCCGCGGATCGTATCCGTACAGGTCCCGCCGAAGAGGAGGATCCGGCCCCACTCCCGCTCCGCCATGCCGCCCAAGACCGCCGAGACGAGGGCTCCTGGCAGCGCGAGGTCCAGGAGGGCCGCGCGTTCCCAGTCCTCCGCGGTCAGCTCCGCGAGGCCCTTCCGGGCGAACGGCCCCCAGGCGCAGACGAGGATGTCGGGCCGGGGCAGTTCCCGCAGGAGGAATTCGGCGGCGCGGGGCGTATCGATCGGCAAGAGGAAACCGCGGGCTTCCCCGCCCGCGGCCCGGACCGCCGCGACGGTCTTCTCGAGCCGGGCGGCGGAGCTCCCGCCGTGCACGACGACGGAGGCTCCCGCTTCGCCGAGGGCCCGGCACACCCACGATCCCAAGCCCCCCGAACCGCCGACGACGAGCGCGGAGCGCCCGATGAATGGTTTATCCATGGCGGCGACGAGTATACTCCGCCCGGGCGATGTTGACAGGTCCGCCCGGTCCGTTTTACATGCTCCGAGAAGAGAGGCTGCCATGACCCTGGATTCCGTCGTCTTCGTCCTTTCCCGTCCCTCCGAGTCGGGCAACATCGGCGCCGCGTGCCGCGCGATGAAGAACATGGGGCTGACCCGCCTCCGCGTCGTCGCGCCCGAGCTCCCCCCGGAAGACGAGGTCATCCGCGCCCGCGCCGTACACGCCGCCGACGTGTGGGAAAACGCGGAACGCTTCGACCGACTCGAGGACGCGATCGCGGATTGTTCGATCGTGGTGGGCACCACGCGGAGGCGCGGCAAGAAAAGGAAAGACTTCACGCTCACCCCCGAAGAACTCGGCGCCGCCTTGAAGGAGCGGCCGGGGCGGGCGGCCATCGTGTTCGGCAACGAGCGGACCGGGCTCGAGGACCATGAGCTCAACCTCTGCAATCTCGCCGCCCACATTCCGGCCGACTCCGCCTTCCCCTCCCTCAACCTCTCCCACGCGGTTCAGGTCTTCGCGTACGCCCTCTACCGCGCCCTCGGAGCCGCCGAGGCGCCGCGCTGGACGCCCGTGGACGCGGACCGCATCGACGCGCTCGTGCGCGTCATCTCGGATTCGTTCCACGCCATCGGTTTCTATAAACAAGCCGGGAGGGAAGAACAGGAACGCTTCTTCCGCGACGTCTTCGCGCGCGCGGGGATCACCACGGACGAATCGCGGTACCTGGAGCGGGTTTTCCGGAAGATGGGGCGCCTGGGTTCGGCCGACGCCGCGGCCGACCGCGCGGCCGACGCCCCGGCGGAGGCCGGCGCCGCCGCGGCCGACGCATCGGCTCGCGCAGTTGCGCAGGTCGGCGGGGAGGAGCATACTTAACCCATGAAACGGATCGTTTTCGGCATCATCGCCGCCTGCGCGCTGGCCGGCGCCCTCCATGCCCAGGCCCTCGTCGCCGACCAACCGGTCGCCTTCTCCGTGACCCTCGCGGATTTGAGCCGCGCCGCGGCGAGCGGCGACGACCGGACCATCCCGAGCGGCAAGGCGCTCCTGATCGACGCGGAAATCGGGGCGATCACCCTGCGGGTGGATACCGACGAGCGTTTTACCGCGGAAGTCGAACTCATCGGCGGCGCGTGGCGCGGCGAGGACGAAGTGGAGCTCTATCGGGCGTACGCCCTCTTCGACGGGCTCAGGTATCGCGAGATGTTTTCCCGCCGCTCCGAGACGCGGTTCCAGACGGGCGACCACATCCTCGTCCTCGGCCGTTACCTGGGGATCGGCATGGACTACGACGAGGCGACGCCCGTCGCGGTCATAGAAGCGGCCGCGGTCCGCAGGCTTCGCTAGCGGGCCCTCCGGCCGGAGCGGGGAGTCCTAGAAGCGCAGATCCCCCGCCGCGATGCGCGCGTCCCGGGAGCGGAGGCGCGCTCGTTCCAGACAGGACTTCAGCTGCCGCACGTTGCCCGGCCAATCGAAGGCCGCCAAGGATCGGAACGCGTCCTCCGTCATCACCGAGGCGATGTCTTCCGCGCCGAGGAAATGCGCGACGAGTTCGCCTAGATCCTCTTTCCGCTCCCTGAGCGGCGGCATTTCCAAGGTCAGGACGTTCAGGCGATAACGGAGATCGTCCCGGAATCGACGCTCCGCGATGAGCGCGTCCAGGTCGTGGTTCGTCGCGCTGAGGATTCGGCAATCGAAGTACCGCCTGCGCGAGCCTCCGAGCCGCCGGACTTCGCCGTCCTCGACTATCCTGAGCAACGCCGCCTGGGTCGCCGGTCCGGCGTCGCCGATCTCGTCCAGGAGGAGCGTCCCCCCGTTCGCCTCCTCGAAGCAGCCCGGCCGCGCGCGGGCATCGGTGAAGGCGCCGGCCTCGCAGCCGAACAGTTCCGCCTCCGCGAGGCTCTCCGGTATCGCCGCCAGGTTCCTGACCTCGAAGGGACCTCCGGCCCGGTCGGAGGCGCGGTGGATCTCCCGCGCCGCCAAATCCTTGCCGGTGCCGCTTTCGCCGAGTATCAGCACGGGTAGATCGCACCGCGCGTACCGGGCGATGTCGCGCCGGACCGCCGCCATCGCCTCCGAGGATCCGATGAGCGCCGAGCCGACCTTCGCCGACGGTTTGCCGTCGATGAGCGCGTCCAGCCGATGCCGGACCATCGAATGGATGTAGGGTTTGGAAACGAAATCGGCCGCCCCCTCGCGGAGCGACCTGACGACGAAGAACGGCGCGTTGAATCCCGAGAGCATCATGACGGGCGGGGGGTCGGGCAAGGCGCGGATATCGGCGAGGACGCGGAATCCGTCGTAGCCGGGCATCTCGATGTCGACCACCACGGCCGAGGGCCGCTCGCGGCGGGCCACGGACGCCGCCGTCGATCCGTCGCGGCAGGTGATGACGCGGTACCGGTCGGCGAGTTGGAATTTGAGCGATTGCAGCTCTTCTTCCTTGTCGTCGACGTATAGCACCGCGCGCATCGGCTACCCTCGTCGGAAAAGTTTGTAGAACACCAACAGATACTTATAGTACAGATACGGGAAAAAACGAAAGAATCGCCACGGGGATCGGAGGCAGAGGACGAATCCCTCCAAGCCTCGGTCGAAGACCGCGCGGGAAGGGCGTTTCTTGCGCTCCGCGAAGACGTCGAAGAGATCGCTGCACCAGAGTTGAATGCCCGGGCCGAGCAGGCGCCGGTTGCGCGCGATCCAGCGCTCGTCGCCGCCGACGCCCCGCCCCACGAGGATGAGCGAGGGCGACGCTTTGCGGACCGCGGTGAGGATATCGGCCTCGTCCTGGCGGCGGAACCAGCCCGCGCACCGGCCGACGATGCGGAGTCCGGGGAAGGTGTGGCGCAGGTTACGATCCGCGGTCTGGAGGCTTCGCCGCCGCCCGCCGAGCAGGTAGAGCGAACGGCCCCGATCCTCGAGGGCGGTGAGCAGCTTCACCACGAAATCGAAGGGCATGTAGCGCACGATGGACTTGCCGGTCATGAACCGCACGCCGCCCGTGATGCTTTTGGAGATGGGCAAGACCAGGGCGGCGCCGAGGACGTACGCGCGGTACTCCCCGTTCCTGCGGGCCCGGAGGAGGTCGCGGAGCGACAAAAGGACGATCTGCCGGTCTTCTCCGGCCGCCACGAGCGCGGCGGCGACCTCGGGAATTTTATCGGGAGGGAGAAAATCGAGGGGGACTTTTAAGAAGGTTATTCTCTCGATGCCGGGGAGTCCGGGGTTTTGAGCATCCACGAAGCTTTCTCCAAGAGGACCGTCTGGACGGCCGCTATCGCGAACAGCGCGGCGGTCTCCGTCCTGAGAACGTTGGCGCCGACGAGCGTGGGCGCGAAGCCCGCGGCCATGAACGCTTCCGCTTCCAGAGCCGCGAAACCGCCTTCAGGGCCGACGGCCAAGGCTACGGCGTGCGGATCGCCGCTAAGATAGCCGTGGAGCGAACCCTGCGCAAGAGGGTCCTGGTGCAGGAGGATGCCGACGCCGCCCCCCCGCTCCCGCGCGAAGTCCCTCCAACGTTCCAAGGCGGACTCAAGGGAAGTCGGTGCCGCGACGACCGTGGCGATATCCGATCCGCTCTGCTGCCGCGCTTCCTTGGCGATCCGCTCCCACCTCTCGCGTTTGGCGGCGGCGTCGGCAGGCGACTCCGCGCGGGAAACCGAACGCCGGCCGACGAAGGGCAGGATGCGGGCGACGCCGGCCTCCACCGCTTGGCGCACGATGAGGTCCATCTTCTGCCCCTTGGGCAGGGCCTGGAGGAGCACGAGGGGCGGCAACGCGGGCAGGGCCGCGCGGCGGCTCGCGTCGGCCGCGCGCTCGGCATCCAGCCCCTCGGCCCCACGCTCCATCCGCCCCGGAGCGACTTTCGGCCCGGCGATCGCCGGGC
>JAEXTK010000249.1 GCA_023406985.1 Spirochaetota bacterium
GCGCGGCCCCCGGACGCCGGCGGCCCGGGCGGCCGCGGCCCCTGCGTCCGCATCCGGCGCGGCCTCATCCGCGCACGGCCTTGCGCCGCGGCCCGCCGCGGCGTAGTCTTTCGTCAAAGCCCATGAAGCCGATCGCGATACGGGTGGATGAGCGCGTCGAGCTCCTGGCCGTACTGGCCCACCTTTCGACGTATGACCGGCGGCTCCGCGCCTTCCTCAAGGCTGATCCCCTGCCGCCGACGAATCTCTTCTATCATTCGGTCATCGATCATTTCTCCGATGATGCCGACGCGCCGGCGGTGCGTTTGTTCGATCGGCTCACGACGAATCCCCGCTTCATGTTCGATGCCCCGGTCAGACTCTTCCTTTCCCTGGATCGCGAGGAGACGGATGGTTGCGATCCGGAACTCGCCGAGCGGTGCGGCGACCGCGCCCTGCTGGACGACGTCAGGAGCGCGAGCCTCGAGTTCTTGAGCGCGAGCCGATTCCGCGCCTTTATCCGAGCCAATGCGGCATCCTACGCTCGGCTGGAACGCGGCGTCGCGGATTGGTTGGGCGGAGGCGACCCCATCGGGACCCTCGAATCGTACCTCGGTCTGTCGAATTCGACCTATCGCGTGATCCTCGCGCCGCTCCTCATCGGTAACTACGGCGCGTACCTCACGGGGGCGGCCGGCCGAGAGGCCTGCGCGGTCGTCACGCCGGTGAACGATGGGGGCCTGTCCTTCGGAAGCGGCGACCACGTGCTCGGGATAGCCTGGCACGAGTTCCTGCATTCCTTCGTCAACGACCTCACGGCCGGCTTCCTACGCCGTGCCGGCTCAGCCTCCCTCTCCGGCGTGGCGGTGGACGAAGCGATGCGGAGCCGGGCCTACCCCGAGGCGAAGCAGGTCATCGACGAGAGCGTCATCCGCGCTCTCGTCGTGCGCCTCTTCTCGTTTACCGGCAAAGCCGAACACGCTGCACGATTGTCGGCATGGGAACGGGAGGCGGGGTTCGTCCGCGTGCCCGCGTTGATCGAGCTTTTACGCGAATACGAGGCGGATCGGGCCTCGTACGCCACGATCGTCGATTTCTATCCGCGGCTCCTTTCGGTCTTCGAATAGCCGAGCCGCTGCCCCGCAGTCCGCGGCCCCCGCGCGGTAGCCCCGCCGCCCGGCGGCTGTCGCGGCCCGCAGGGCATCCATCTCCCCGCGGGCAGAGTCCCCGCTACAGTCCCGCCTTCGCCATGTGGAGCGCCAACTCCACGACGCGGTTGGAGAAGGCCCACTCGTTGTCGTACCAGGAGAGGACCTTCACCATGCGGCCGCCCGTCACCAGCGTGGAGAGGGCATCCAGGACGGAGGATCGCTCGTCGCCGCCGTAGTCGGCGGAGACGCGGGGCTCCTCGCTGTAGCCGAGGATTCCGCGGAGCGGCCCGGCCTCGGAGGCCGCGCGGAAGACCGCGTTCACCTCCGCGGCGGTGACGGCGCGGCCCACGCGGACGGTGAGGTCCACGATGGAGACCACGGGTACGGGCACGCGGAGCGAGAAGCCCGCGAGCCGGCCGTCCAATTCGGGGATGACGCGGCCGATGGCTTTGGCGGCGCCGGTGGAGTAGGGGATGATGGAGACGGCGGCCGCCCGCGCGCCGCGGAGATCCTTTTCCGGCTGGTCGTGGAGGGCCTGGCTGTTCGTGTAGGCGTGGGTCGTCATCATCTGGCCGTGCTCGATGCGGAACTGGTCGTGGAGGACGCGGGCCAGGGGCGCGAGGGCGTTGGTGGTGCAGGACCCGTTGGACACCACGTAGTGTTTCGACGGGTCGTAGAGATCCTGATTGACGCCCATCACGACCGTGAGGTCGTCGCCCTTGGCGGGCGCCGAGATGAGGACGCGCTTGGCCCCTCCCGACGTGATGTGGACTTCCGCCTTGGCCTTTTCGGTGAAGCGCCCGGTGGACTCGATGACGAGATCCACGCCCTCCTTGGCCCACGGGATCGATGCGGGATCGCGCTCCGCGTAGACCGCGATGCGCTCGCCGTTCACGAGGATGCCGTTGGCCGCCGCTTCCACCGTGGCCGGCAGCTTCCCGTAGAGGGAATCGTGGGCGAGCAGGTGGGCCAGCACGGAGGCGTCCGTGAGGTCGTTCACCGCCGCGATGCGGATGGCGGGATTCCCGAGGGCCGCGCGGAGCACCGTGCGACCGATCCGTCCGAAGCCGTTGATACCGATGTTCAGCATATTCATGCTTCTCCTTCCGCGCTCCAAGGTGCCGAAAAAAGGAGAAGATGAAAATGACGAAGTTCGATCAGTTTCTGCCAATTCCCGCCGGGAAACGCCCGTTCCGGCCGAAGCGGGCGCGGTAGTCTTGCGGTGAGACGCCGAGTTCGCGGCTGAAGGCGCGGCGGAGGCTCGTGGCCGAGCCCAAACCGCACGACGCGGCGATGCCCTCCACGGTTTCTTCGGTCTCTTCCAGGCTGCGCCTGGCCGCTTCCAGCCGGAGTTCTTCCACGAAGCGCGCGGGCGGTACGCCGACCTCTTCTCGGAAGACCCGGGCGAAGTTCCGGGGGCTCATCGCGGTCCGCTCGGCCAGCCGCTCCACGCGGAGGTCTTCGGCCAGGTGGTCCAGGGCCCAGAGTTGGAGCTCCCGGATGCGGCGGTCGTGCTTGGCCTGGCGCCGCAGGGGCGCGCTGAACTGCGACTGGCCTCCGGGGCGACGCAGGTAGATGACGAGGTCGCGGGCCACCTCCCGGGCTATCTCGCTGCCGAGGTCCTCTTCCACGAGGGCGAGGGCCAGGTCGAAGCCCGCGGTCGCGCCGGCGGAAGTCGCGATCTTGCCGTCCCGCACGTAGATGGAGTCGGCCTCCACCGTCACGTCCGGATACCGCCGCGCCAAGTCCGCGGCCCGCAGCCAATGCGTCGTCGCGCGCTTTCCGGAAAGGAGCCCCGCCTCCGCCAGCACGAAGGCTCCGGCGCAGACGGAGACGACCCTGCGCGCGCGGGGGGCGGCGCGCCGAACCCAGGCCGCGACTTCCGACAGCGCTTCGGGATTCGCCGCGCTGCCGCCGCCGGCCACGAGCACCGTATCCCGGTCCGCTTCGGCTTCCAGTTCGGCCAGGTTCGCGTCCGCGAGCAGCCGTACGCCCGAGCTCCCCGTGACGACCTTGGCGGATCCGCTCGTGGCCGTCACGCACTCATAGCGCTCCAGCCGGGAGTCCGGCGGAAGCGCCCTGTTCGCGCGGGCGAAGATGTCCGCGATGCCCGCGGCCTCGAAGAGGAGTCCGTTCCCGCTCACGATCACTACGACGTTCCGCGCCATGCGTTTCCCTCTGTCCTCGATCGGTCACTCTAGCTCTCGCCGACCCGCTCGGCCTGTACTAAAATAATGAAAAGTATGAATGTTTTCGACGAGGCTCTCGCGACCGGCAGGATCGTCGAGGTCCGCGATCTCAAGATCCTGTTTTGGACGCTCGCCAAAAAGCTGCACCCCGATAGTGCCGCGTTCCCTGCGGGCGAGCAAGCCTTCATCAAGCTGAAGCGCGATTTCGACGACGCCGTCCGGACCCTGGCGCGGGCCGAAGCCGCGCGGGCTGCCGCGCCCGCGGACCAGCCGTGGGCGGCTCACCATGCGCCGGCGTCGCATCCCGCGGCGTCCACGGCGCATTCCGCGGCGTCGGCTGCGCATCTCGCGACGTCGGCCGGCCCCGGCGATTTCCAAAAATGCGCGGGCCTCTTTTCCGACCTTATCGCCAGCAATTTCCCCATGGCGCGGCGGGAAGGCAACAAGCGGTACGCGGAGCGTATCCTCGAGCTGAACCGCGAACTCGGCCTCTTCGGCATGGTCGATCTCTTCCTGGAGTGCGAACGGGAGCTCCTGGAAATCCGGGGCGACTCCATCGTCCTGAACCACGCCTTCAACCTGGTGCGCCTGTACCTCTACAACCTGTCGGACTACATCGGCACCGGAAACTACTTCTCCAAAATCTATCTCGCCCAGGCCCGCCAATCGGTCATGACCTGCCTCGCAGGGCACGACGCCCGCGGGACGGTCCGCCTCATCGGCTGGTTTCTGGCCGGCCTTGCTTCCTGACTGCGATGATATTATACTTTTTGGAGATGGAAGAGATTCTGGTTTAATGAGGGTCTCATCACCGTCGTTCGTCGCATGACGAGAGGTAGTTGATGCGGATTCGATCCAAGATATTCCTGCTGGTCGCGACGTCGGTACTCTTCATGGTGTTCCTCATCAGCGTGTTCGTTTCCGTGCAGGCGTATACGGCGCGGATCGAAGAAGAGCGCCGCGTCCTCCTCGCGCTCAACGAGACGGTGAAGGACCTGGTCGCGGCCGTCAACATGCTGGACTCGGGACAGATCGATTCAAGCCGTACGCGCCTCGCGAACAAACGCGCGGACCTGGATGCCGTATTCACCGCGGTCGCCGAACTCAAGGAGATCCCATCCATGGACGCCTCCTTGCGTGACGCGATCCAGATCATCCGCGATCTCGGCGCTCTCACGACCGAGGACCTCGATAAGCTCTCCGCGTCCTACGACACGCTGAAGGCGGACGCGCAGCAGTATTTCCTTTCCACCAATGTGACTACGCTCCGCGATTTCTATACGTTCGATAACGTGCGGGAGAAGAACGACCTCACGGCCGTTTACGCCCGCCTTGAGGACCTCGTGACCCTGTCGTGGGGGCTCACGGATACGCTCAACTCGTTGAGCGACGTCATCGCCGAAAAGAACCTGCTCGTGGACGCGGCCATATCCGCGGCGAATCGGCGCTCCGCCCTCCTGTCGAGCGGTATGGCCCTCGTCCTCGTCGCTTCCTCTCTCCTCATGGCCTTCTTCTTCAGCCACTCCTTCGCGAAGCCCATCGTCGCCATCGAGGGCGCCATCGGCGCGGTCCGGTCGGGCGACCTCACGGTCCGCGCCGCGGCGACCAGCAAGGACGAGATGGGGCGACTCGGCGACAACCTCAACACGTTCCTCGCCACGCTGTCGGCTTCCATCGCTGAGATCAAGGCCGTGTCGCGCCAGAGCCTCGCGCTCAGGGACGAGTTCGGCCGCGCCGTAGCCGGGGCCTCCAGCTCGTCGACCGAGATCGGCGCCTCCGCCGAGTCCATCCGGCGCCGGATCGCGGACCTGGACGAACGCATCATTGGCGCCCGCGCGTCGCTCGATACCATGATGCGCCTCATCGTGGAGTACTCCGGCCGCATAGCGGAGCAGGACGGGATGGTCTACCGATCGGCCCAGTCGGTGGAGGGCATGCTCGCCTCTATCGGTTCCATCGCGGAACTCGCCGATCGGGACCGCGCAGCTTCCGCCAGTTTGGAATCGGCGGCCGCGGACGGGCGGATCGTGTTCAAGGATACCTTCGATCGCCTATCGGGCATAGAGAACAGCGTGGGGGCGATCACCGAGATGGCGACGGTCATAGAGGACATCGCCGCGCAAACGAATCTCCTGGCCATGAACGCGGCCATCGAGGCCGCGCACGCCGGAGAGTCCGGCAAGGGGTTCGCGGTGGTCGCGAGCGAGATCCGCAAACTCGCCCAGGCCGCCACCGAAAGTTCCCGCCGCATCGGCGATATCGTCGGCTCCATCGCCGACCTCGGCAAGAAGGCTTCCGGGTCCCGCGACCGGGCGACGGCCGCCTTCGCGGAAATCGATTCCCAGATCGGCCAGGTCGCGTCATCGGCGCGGGACGTGGATGCCCTCATCGGTACGATCCGCGCCGAGGCCGCGAGCCTGCTCGGCGCCATGCGTTCGCTCCGCGAAGTCTCCGCCCGGACCGCGGAAGGCGCGGGTCAGATCGAGGGGTCCGCCCGTTCCCTGGAGACCACCGTCTCGGAAGTCGCCCGGGTATCCGGCGAGGTGAACTCCAACAGCGCGGAGATCACGGCGGGCCTCGGCGAAATATCCGTGGCCATGGGTGAGGTCTCCACGCTCGCGCAGAATATCGGCGAATCGGGATCCCGGCTCGACGCGGCGATCAATTCGTTCAAGACGGAAGACGAGCCTACGGTGCGGGAGGAAGCGCCCGTCTAGCCGCTCAAGCGGCGCCACCGGGGGCGCCCGCGCGCTCCCACGGCGCGAGCTGGCCGGCCATGGCCCCGAGCTTGGCCACCGACTCGGCGATCTCCGCATTCCAGTAGCCCGAGCACAGCCGTAGGTAATTGCCGAAGCGCCCCGAAACGGAGAAGGCCGGACCGGGACAGAGTCCGATATCCGCCTCCAAGGCCCGCCGGTAGAGTTCCAGGGAGTTCACTTCCGCGGGAAGTTCCACCCACAGCGTCATGCCGCCCTGGGGCCGCGAGGTCCTCGTCCCCTCGGGGAAGTGCGTGGCGACCGTCTCCTGCAGGCATCCCATTTGTCGGGCCAATTGGCTTCGGAGCCGCCTGAGATGCTTTTCGTAGGGCTCGTCCCGGAGATAGGCGGCCACGGCCTTCTGGGTGACGGAAGTCGTGGTGGCGGTGAATAGGGACTTGAGGTTGACGAGGCGGTCCTGGTACTTCCCGCCGATGAGCCAGCCTATCCGCCATCCGGAGGTCAGGGTCTTGGAGAACGAGGAACAGTAGATCACGTTTCCCGACCGATCGAACGCCTTGCAGGTGAGCGGCCGCCGCGGGCCGAAGGCGGTCTCGCCGAAGATGTCGTCTTCGATGAGCGGCACTCCGCGTTCGTCGAGGAGCCGCACGAGTTCCCGCTTACTGTCCTCGGGGACGGCGGCTCCCGTGGGATTGCTGTAATTGGAGACGAGGAGCACCGCGCGGATCGGATGGTGCTTGAGCGCGAATCGGAGTATATCGACGTTGATGCCGGTCTCGGGGTCGGACGGTATCTCCATGACGCGGAGGCCCAGTTCCTCGCAGAGCAGGCCGAAGTTCATGTAGGTCGGACTTTCCACGGCGACGAGGTCGCCGCTCTTGCAGACGGCTTGGAGCGCGAGGTGGTACGCCTCGGTGCAGCCGTTCGTGACGAGGATGTCGTCCGGTCCGGCCACGATGCCCGCGTCCAGGCTGATGCGGGCGATCTGTTCCCGCAGGGCCTGGTCCCCCGGCAGGAAAAGGTAGTTCAATCCCCGTCCGCCTGCGAGTCGGGTTTCCTCCACGAGATGATGGTTGAGCCGCTTCTCCGGGAGGAGCTCCGGATCGACGATGGCCAAGGAGAGCCTGAGTCCCGCGCCGCCGCTCCGGTCCTGGAGCGGTCCCAGGATACGGCAGATGCTCATCTTGGTGGGGTCGAGGGTCTCGCTTCGCTCTTGGGAGGTTCGCGCGAGCGGCAGGACGCGTCGCCGTACGAAGAAGCCCGACTGCGGCCGGCCTTCGATGTATCGCTGCGATTCCAGCAGCGAATAGGCTTCCTTCACCGTATTGACGCTGACCCCGAGCTTCGAACTCATGGACCGGATGGAGGGAATCCGATCTCCTTCGCGGTAGCTTCCCGCGTCGATCGCCTTGAGAAGGTTGTCCGCGATGCCTCCGTACAACGTTTCCTTCATACGCGCTAATATACTCACGACTTTCCCGGCGAAATAGGCACAATTGCGGTCCGCAGGTACGGATACAGTCCGGGGCCGCCGTCGAGTGAAATAAAAAAGAGGGGCGAATTGGTCCTTTTTCCGCCCGAAGGTCCTCAGTATCGTTTTCCCAACGTTGGTTGAGGAGGCATCATGATCCATGTCGTCGGTAGGGAAGTGGTCAGTCTCGGCGCGATCGCGGTCTCGGTGCGTTCCGGGGTGGCTTGGATCACGCGTAGGGGACGAAGCGAAGACTGGGTCCTGGAGGCGGGTCAGCGGATGGTCCTACCGGGTTCGGGGTGGGTGGCGCAGAACCTTCGTCCGGACGAAGAGCTCTGCCTCCGCCTGGAACCCCTGCGCGGGCGGGGCCTCCGCGCATTCCGCGTACCCGTTCCTCGCGCCACGTGACCGTGCTATAGTTGTCGTGGAGGTCTCATGAACCGCCCGCTCGTCCTCTTGGCCATGCTCTTCTCCGCGACGGTGTTACTGGCCCAAACCTACGTCGATATCGACGAAGTCTCGGGATCGGCGCTCCTCCGCTTGGCCAAGATCGACGATTTCGCGGCCCTCGCCAAGGAACGCAAGATCAAGACGATCTTTCGGACCCGGGACCAATTCGTGCTTCAAGTCGATTCGATCCTTTACATCATCGAATCGGCGGGCTTCAAGACCATCCAAGACTACCGCGCGGGAAGGGACCTCTTTGAAACGGGCGAACGTTACTACGTCGCGCTCGCGCACGGGCTCGCGTCCAAGTCCGAGGTGGACTACTTTAACCGCGAGCTCTTCCTCACCGGGGACGATTTCAGGCGGGCCCGCAAAGCCGGATTCGTGGAGTCCGGTATCGCTGAAAAACCACGAGGCATCAGCGGCCTCCTCCGCAAGGAGGATTTGAAGCGGGCCCTTTTCGCCGCGAACGGTCTCCTTGCGGCCAAACGCCGGCTCGGCCTCGGAGAGCCTTCCGTCGACGACCTCGCCGCGAACGCGAGCCTCGCGTATCTCGTGAATAGTTCCTTCGGTTCCATTCTGGCGGTGACCGATGATCTCTATTACCTTTCCATCTCTACCGATTGGCTACGGAAACCGGAAGGCTCCGCTGTGGGAGGAAAGGGGGCGGCCGTCAAACCCGAGGCGGCTCCGGATTCCGATGCGGTCTTCTATTACTTGGCCGTCCTCGGCAAGTACGCGGACCCTTCGGAAGCCCGTGCTGCGGTCCTCTCATCGGGAACTCAACGGGCGGTCATGACGATCCGTGATACCGAGAAACTTCTCGCTGCTTCGGCCTTCCGTAACCTTCCGCAGGTACCTCAGGCCGTCGCGCGCGGCTTTTCCGACGGGCGGGAGTTCAATCTCGCCGTCGAATACAACCTCGCCGACCGCGCCGAGTACGCCGAAGCGGAGGATCGGATCGCCATGTACGAGAAACTCCGGGCCAAATACGACCTTAAGTCCAAGGGGGAGGCGGCCGTGGTCCGCAAGCTCCTCGATCTGCCAAAACGGGTCCCCGTGTCCTTCGCCCGCTTCGCGGAACAGTACAACAAGGAGCAAGCGGCGGACCCCCTCCTCAAGCGTTTCGACTTCAGGATGACGGAAAGCTCTGTCGCCGCGATTCTGGGTCGATCCAAGTCCCTCGCTGACGAGTTCGTGTACGATAAGGAAGGCAAGAGCCTATATCGGAAGTGAAGCGGCCACTCGACGTGCTGGTCCGCCAGGATGGGGTGACCGGCCGGGTGCAAGATCCTGCATGTGTTGAGCTGGTAATTACCTGACAGGACATGAAAATGGCGGTCTGAACTGTCTACAAAATCGGGGGAAGTCGGGCTTCCTGAAAAGCTCTTTTCAGGCCAGATTTGATCAAATATAGGCTGCTTTGAGGTTCAGAAAGGGAGAGATTGCTTCTTCAGCATTCCCAATCTTACTTCCAAGTAAAAATGAACCGCCCCGGGTTTACCGGAGGCATTTCTATGTGAGTCCTGCCGCTTTCGGCACGACTTCCAGCTCAGTATAATACGCTTGCTCAAACTCGACAGGAGGGATATCCCCGACCGACGACAACAATCGTCGGTTATTGAACCAGTCGACCCATTCGAGGGTTGCGTATTCGACGTCATCGATTCCCTTCCAAGGACCGCGCTTCCTGATCACCTCGGTCTTGAATAGACCGTTGATGGTCTCGGCCAAGGCGTTGTCGTATGCATCCCCAACGGTTCCTACCGAGGCGTTCACACCTACTTCCGCCAGCCGTTCGCTGTAGCGAATCGATAGATATTGGCTTCCCCGGTCGCTATGGTGAATCAGCGGTTCGTTGACCCTTCGCGCCCAAAGGGCTTGCTCGAGCGCGTCGAGGGTCAATTCGGCGCTCATCGATTTCGCCGCTCTCCAACCGACGATCATCTTCGAAAAGACGTCGGTGATGAACGCGACGAATACAAAGCCCGACCAGGTCGCTACGTACGTGGGGCCTACTGAAAAACCGCTTGTGCTTGAAAATCTATGCTTCCAAACGGAAACACGCACTTAGAAATCCTCGCCAAATAGAGTCTGAGGATATTCCATACAAGGTTAAAAAGATTCCGCACACGGGT
>JAEXTK010000251.1 GCA_023406985.1 Spirochaetota bacterium
CCGCGGCCCCCGCCATCGGCGGACCGCGGGCGCCGCTCGAGGACCCGGCGGCCCTGCCTACTCCCTGGCTCTCCGGCATCCTCTCTCCCGCGCTCAGGGAAGGCGCGCTCTGGGAACTCGCGCGCGGGTGCCCGTACGCCTGCACCTATTGCTTCGAATCCAAGGGCGCGCGGCGGGTCCGCTATTTCCCGGAGGAACGGATCGCGGCGGAGCTCGACCTGTTCGTCCGCGCGGGCGTCCCCTCG
Source organism: Spirochaetota bacterium (assembly GCA_023406985.1). Lineage (GTDB taxonomy): Bacteria > Spirochaetota > Spirochaetia > Treponematales > Breznakiellaceae > JAEXTK01. Next base: position 246 of record JAEXTK010000251.1, read on the forward strand.
GTCACCGTGCTGGACCCGACCTTCAACGCGAACAAGGAACGCGCCCGCCGCGTGCTCTCCCTCATCGAGGAGCGGGCGTGCGGCATCCACTGGCATTTCGAGGTGCGCGCGGAGTCCCTGGACCGCGATATGGCCCGCCGCTTCGCGGAGCTCGGCGCGTCCCTCCAGATCGGGCTCCAAACGGCGAGTCAGGAAGTCTCGGAAAAGGTCGGCCGGAAATTGGACCGCGGCGCCTTCGCCTCCAAGATCGCCCTCCTCAACGAGGAGGGGGCGGTGTTCGGCCTGGATCTCATCTACGGCCTGCCGGGCGACGATCTTCCGGGCTTCAAGGCCGGCTTGGATTTCGCCCTGTCCCTCTATCCGAACAACCTGGACCTGTTCCGCCTCGCGGTGCTGCCCGGTACCGCGATGGGGGACGACGCGGCGGCGCTCGGCCTCGTCGCGGACGATGACGCCCCCTACCTCGTCCGGTCTACGGCGACCTTCTCCGCGGCGGACCTGGACGCGGCGGAGCGGCTCTCCGCGGCTGCCGATCTCTTCTATAACAAGGGCCGCGCCGTGGCCTGGTTCAACCAGGCGCTCAATCCCCTCGGGGACCGGGGCTCCGCCTTCCTTTCCGGCTTCGCGGACTTCCTGGACCGCGCCCTCGCGGAGCGTCGGCTTCCCGCTTCCCGCATCCCGGACGCTCCCGCCGAACGCTGGGCAATACTCTTGGAGCCTCCCGCGCCCTCCGCTCCGGCCGACCCCGTAGCCTTGGAGCGGCTGCAACTCGCCTATCTGGATGCGCGGTTCGAGGAAGCCGAGCTCGACTACCTCCTGCCGGCGGTCTGGGACGTCGTGCGGTTCCACGGCGCCTGGGGAAGGGCCCTCGCGGACAACATGGCCACCGACATCGATTTCACCTACGATCCCGACGACGTCCTCGGCGGCGCCATGGACTTGGAGGAATTCGCCTCCCTGGCCCATCCGCGGCCGTGCCGCGTCCGCGTGTCGCCGGGCGATGACGAGCCGATCGTGCGGATCTCGTAGGGTCGGGCCTCTTGAAGAGGGGCGGCGCCGTAGCTAAGATCGTGCCATGCCCACAGCTCGATCCCCCATCTCCGCGCCCGATGACCGGCTCATCGCGTCCCAGCTCATCGTCGTCGTCGAGAGCATCCTCGTCGGCCTTTCGGCCGGTCTCGTCGTCACGGCGTTCCGGCTCGTCCTCGGCCGCGCCGAGGAACTCAGGCGCGTCGCCTACCGCGCGCTCAGGGTCGCCCCTCCGGGCGTCCTGGCCGCGTGGGTTCTCCTGCTCATCGCGGTGGGGCTGCTTCTCGGGTGGATGGGCGTTCGCCGTCCGATGACCCGGGGGAGCGGCATCCCTCAGCTCAAGGGCGCCCTCAGGGGGAGCCTCCGCATGGACTGGGTCCGCGAGCTCCCGCTCAAGATCGGCGGCGGCATCCTGGCCATAGGGTTCGGACTCTCCCTCGGGAGGGAAGGGCCGTCGGTCCAGATCGGCTCCTACGTCGGGCGGGCGATGCTCGGCCTTCCCCAACGGAGCGCGCGGAACCGGAAGTACCTTCTCGCGAGCGGCGCGGCCGCCGGACTCTCCGCGGCCTTCAGCGCCCCGCTCGCGGGCGTCCTCTTCGCGCTGGAGGAGCTCCATAAGTGCTTCTCTCCGCTGCTCCTCTCGTGCGCGATGGGGGCGGCGGTCGCGGGGGACGCGGTGGCCAGTCGGTTCTTCGGTTTGGGGCCGGTCTTCGACTTCGCCTTCATCGACCCCCTGGCCACGGCCCGTTTTCCCTGGATCGTCGCGCTCGGCGTCCTGTGCGCCCTCGCGGGCGAGGCCTTCAAGCGGTCCCTGTACGCCTCCGCCGACTGCTATCGGCTTCTCCGCATCCCGGCCGCGGCGCGGCCCATCCTGCCGCTCCTCGTTTCGGTCCCGCTCGGGCTCTTCCTGTTCGAGGCGACCGGCGGCGGGCACGGGCTCATCGAGTCCTTGGCGGACGGCGGCTTTCCGCTCCGCGCCCTCGTGCTCCTCTTCGCGGTGAAATTCCTCTTCACCGCCCTCTGTTACGGGTCCGGCGCGCCGGGCGGCATCTTCCTGCCGCTCCTGGCCTGCGGCGCGCTCCTCGGGGCGGCCTTCGGCGAGGCCGTGGCGGCCTTCGGGTTCGCCGCGAGCGGGGAGACGCTCAATTTCGCCATCCTCGGCATGGCGGCCTTCTTCGTCGCCGTCGTGCAGGCCCCGCTCACCGGCGCCGTGCTCATCCTGGAGATGAGCGGTAACTTCAACCACCTCGCGGGGCTGGTCCTCGCCTGTATGGCCGCGTTCGTGACGGCGGAGGCCTTGCGCTCGCGGCCGGTGTACGACACCCTGCTCGACCGCATGTTGGCGGATCAGGGGAAGGGGACTGGCCGATCCTTCAATATGTACGATAAGAGTGCTTGAAAGTTCGATTATCGAACAATTTTAATTGACAGATAAACAAATCGGGGTGATCATGGTCCCATAAGGAGGGGCCATGACCGACGTCCTCGTGCGGACGCACTCCCTACGCAAGGAATTTTCCGGCGTTCCGGTCCTCCGCGACGTCGACGCCGCGATCCGGCGCGGGGAGATCCTCGCCCTCATCGGCGAGAACGGCGCCGGCAAGTCCACCCTCATGAAGATCCTCTCCGGCATCTACCTGCCTTCGTCCGGGACGTTGGAGTTCGACGGGCGGCCGGTCCTCTTCCGCACGCCGGCCGAGGCGCGGGCGGCCGGCGTCAGTATCGTGCCGCAGGAATTCAACCTCGCCGCCGACCTGACGGTGGCCGAGAACGTCTTCCTGGGTACGGAGCTCCGCGGGCGGTTCGGGCTTCCCGACCGCGACCTGATGCGGAAACGGACCGCCGAGCTCCTCGCGGAGCTGGGCGCGAACGTATCCCCCGACGACCGTATCGAAAACCTCTCGGCGGCGCAGAAACAGCTCGTGGAGGTGTGCAAGGCGCTCGCCTTCGACGCGAAGCTCCTCATCCTGGACGAGCCGACGACGGTGCTCACCAAGGTGGAGATCGATCGGCTCTTCGCGCTCATGCGCGGCCTCCGCTCCCGCGGCATGACGATGGTCTACGTCTCCCACAAGCTCGCCGAGGTGAAGGAGATCTGCGACCGCCTCATCGTGCTCAAGGACGGCGAGCTCGTCCACGAGGGGGAAGTCGCGGATATCGAGCCGGCGGAGATGGCGCGCCGCATGGTCGGCCGCGAACTCAAGGAAATCTACCCGCCCAAGCGGCCGGTCGGGGAGGACGCCCCGATCCTCCTGGAAGTGGAGGGGCTCTCCGCTCCCAAGGCGTTCTCGAACGTCTCGTTCACGCTCCGCGCCGGAGAGATCCTCGCCTTCGCGGGGCTCGTGGGCGCCGGCCGCACGGAGACGGCGGAGGCCCTCATGGGACTCAGGCGGGCGGAGGGCACGGTGAAGCTCCGCGGCGCGACCGCGCTCGCCCGCGACGCCGCGGAAGCCGTCCGCCTCGGTTTCGGCTACCTCTCCGAGGACCGGCAGGGGTCGGGCATCCTCACCCTGTTCGGCGTGGCCGAGAACGTGACCCTCGTGTCCTTGGCGGCCTACAGCGGCTTCCTCGGGACCATCGACCGGAAGAAGGAGGCGGAGGCCGCCGCCGCGTGGAAGGACCGCTTCGGCATCAAGGCGGCTTCCTTGGACGAGCGGCTCGAGTTCCTCTCGGGCGGCAATCAGCAGAAGGTATCCCTCGCCAAAGCCCTGGACGCGGCTCCCCTCGTGGTGATCGCCGACGAGCCGACGCGCGGGGTGGACGTGGCCGCCAAGCAGGAGATCTACCGGTTCCTGGCGGAACTCGCCGCCAAGGGCACGGGCATCCTCCTCATCTCGAGCGAACTGGAAGAAATCGTGGGCCTCTGTTCCCGCGTGGTCGTCATGCGCGGCGGAACGGTCGCGGGCGAGCTCGTAGGGGAAGCGGTGAACGAGAACGAAATCATGTACCTTGCCACCGGCATCCGTGAAGGAGTCAGCGCATGAACGCCGTCATCGAGCGCATCCGTCGAATCGAAAAAGAAAAGTACGCGGCCTTCGCGGCGCTCGCGCTCCTCGTTGTGGTCTCGTCCTTCCTGAGTCCCTATTTCCTCACGCCCCAGAACCTCCTCAACATCCTGCGGCAGGTGTCCTACACGGGCATCATCGCCCTCGGGATGACCTTCGTCATCATCGCCGGCGGCATCGACCTTTCGGTCGGATCGGTGGCGGCGTTCGTGGGTTCCCTCGCGGTGCTCTCGCTCAACGCCTCCGTGGAAGGCGGCGCCCCGCAGGGCTGGGCGGTGACCCTCGCGATCGCCGCGGCGGTCGGCGCGGGCGGATTCTGCGGGTTCGCGAACGGCATCCTCGTGACCAAGGGCCGCATCGCGCCCTTCATCGTCACCCTCGGCACCATGGCCATCTTCCGCTCGCTCTCCCTCTACATGGCCGACGCGGGCGAATTCCGGTCTTCTTCGCCGCTGTTCGGCGACCTCGGGTCGGCGTCCGTCCTGGGCCTGCCGTTCCCGGCCCTCTCCCTCCTGGCGCTCGCGGCCGCGCTCTCCTTCGCGCTCAAACGGACCCGGTACGGCCGCTACGTCCGCGCCGTGGGTTCCAACGCCCGCGTCGCGCGCTACTCGGCCATCGACGTGGACCGCACCCGGCTCGCCACGTACACGGTGAACGGGCTCATGGTCGGCATCTCGGCCGTCCTCATCGCGATGCGCTTCAACTCGGTCGGCTCGTCCACCCTCGGCGTCAACTACGAGATGGACGCGATCGCCGCGGTCATCATCGGCGGGACGGCCATGACGGGCGGCCGCGGTTCGGTCTGGGGCACGGTGGTCGGCGCGATCACCCTGGGCGTCATCAACAACATGCTCAACATGGTGGGCCTCTCGCCGTACCTCCAGGGCGCGGTGAAGGGCCTCGTGATCATCGGCGCGGTCTTCGTGCAGCGCCAGAAACAGTAAACCTCGCGACTCCCCGGTTGGGAGTCGCGAGGTTTATCGCAAATCCCTCCGGGATTTGTTGTTAAGGGAAGACAATCAAAAACTGATGTTTTTGATTGTCGCTCATAGAGGCGTTTGAACGGCGAACCGTTGGGTGTGGCTCCTGGGGGGAGTCGGGGCCCGCGGCGCCGATAAGGAGGAGATCGTGAAGAAGGTACTGGCTCTCCTGGTGGCGATGACGGTCATCGCCGGTCTGGCGTTCGGCCAGGCGGCGACCAAGAAGATCAAGATCGGCGTGACCATGCCGACGGCGGACCACGGCTGGATGGGCGGGGCGAACTGGTGGGCCAAGAAGGCCATCGACGACTGGAAGAAGAAGGACCCGAACGTGGACTTCATCTTCAAGACTTCTCCGGACGTCACCAAGCAGGTCGCGGATATCGAGGACATGATCGTGCAGAAGGTGGACGGACTCGTAGTCTTCCCCTTCGAGTCGGCGCCCGTCACCCCGGTGGTGGAGAAGGCGTACGCGAAGGGCATCTACGTCGTGGTCCTGGACCGCGGCGTCACCAAGCAGGTCTACGACGTCTACCTCTCCAACGACGACGAATCCTACGCCCGTCAGGCCATGGAGTGGATCTGCAAGGAACTCAATTATAAGGGCAACGTCGTCCTCATCGAAGGCGTGCCGAGCGTGATCAGCGACCTCCGCACGAAGGTGGCCAAGGACATCGCGGCCAAGTACCCGGGGATCAAGGTCTTGGACAGCCAGCCCGGCATGTGGAACAAGGAGAAGGCCCTCTCCGTCATGGAGAACTACCTCTCCAAGTACAAGGCCATCGACGCGGTCTATACCGCGGACGACGACATGCTCGAAGGCGCGCTCCAGGCATACAAGGAGTCCGGCCGCAAGGACATCAAGATCATGTTCGGCGGAGCGGCGAAGAAGGAGATCGTGAAGCGCATCATGGACGGCGATCCGCTCGTCCGCGCCAACGCCACCTATCCGCCCGACGTCTGCGCCACCGCCGTTTCCATGGCGGTCGTGGGCCTGCGCCAGCGGGTGTTCGAGGGCTTCTACCAGAAGAAGCTCCCGCTCCGTATAATCCTGGGCAGCGAGCTCATCACGAAGGACAACGCCAAGTCGTACTACGTGCCGGAAGCCGTTTTCTAAGGCCGAAGGAAATAGCCCGCCGGAGGATGCGCCATCATGCTTGACGACCGAGAACGAAGCGACGCCCCGGCGGGCGATTTCATCTCGATGGGCTCCGCCGCCATCGGCGGCACGAACGCCGCCATGGGCGGCACGGCGACCGTCGGGCGGGTTTTCAAGATCATCCGGGACCGGGGGCCGCTCGCGGCCTCCGACATCGGCCGCATCGCGGGCCTCGCGAAGAGCACCGTGTCCATCTACGTGGACCGGCTCTTGGCCGCGGGCCTCGTCCGCGAGGAGACGAAGGAAGGCTCCAAGCGGCGGAAGCTCAAGGTGGCGGAGAACGCGGGTTTCGTGGTCGGCGCGGACATCGGCCAGACGCACCTCGCGGTCGCGCTCTGCGACCTCGAGGCCGTCATCCTGGAGCGCGTCCGGGTTCCCCTCGATCTCTCCGCGGAGACCCCGGATTCCACCTTGGAGCGCATCGCGTCCCTGGCGACGGAGCTCGCGGGCCGCGCGGGCCTCCACCGCAAGGACCTCTTCGGCATCGGCATCGGCGTGCCCGGGCCGGTGGATTTCAGCCGCGGCATCCCGGTGAGCCCGCCGGTCATGCCCGGTTGGGACCGTTTTCCCGTCACCTCCTATCTCGCGGAGCGATTCTCCTGCCCGGTCTTCCTGGACAACGACGTGAACGTCATGGCCCTCGGAGAACGGGACCGGGGCGCGGCCGCCGACGCGGAGAACTTCATCTTCGTGAAGATAGGTACCGGCATCGGCGCGGGCATTGTCGTGGACGGCCGGATCTACCGCGGCGCGAAGGGCGCGGCGGGCGACATCGGCCATATCGCCATCGACGGGGACCAGACGCCCTGCCGCTGCGGGAACCGGGGCTGCCTGGAGGCGACCGCGGGCGGAGCGGCGCTCCGGAGCAGGGCCGCCGAGGCGGCGCGCGCGGGCACGAGCCGCTTCCTGGCCGAGCGCCTCGCCGCGCCTTCCGGCCTGGACCTCGCCGCCATCGCCACCGGGGCCGCCGCGGGCGACGCCGAGTGCATGCGGCTCGTCATGGAATCGGGGACGGCGGTGGGCAACGTCCTGGCCAAGCTCGTCAATTTCTTCAACCCGTCGATCATCGTCGTCGGCGGAGGCCTCGCCCTCATGGGCGAGCGCTACATCGCGAGCATCCGCGAGGCGGTGTACCGCCGGTCCACGCCGCTCGCGACGGCCGATCTCGTAGTCAAGAAGACGACGCTCGGCGAGGATGTCGGCGTGACCGGCGCCGCCGTGCTCGTCCTGGACGAGATTTTTTCGCATCGCAACGTAACGAGGCTCGTGGGGTAAACGATATGGAAGGGAAGAGGATGCCGACCGCCTGCGTGGTCGGGGCCGGTTTCGTGGGCCCCGCCCACGTCGAGGCGCTCAGGAGAAACGGGATCGAGGTACGGTCGCTCGTCGCGGACGGCAATGGAGAAGCCCGCCGCAGGGCCGCCGAACTCCATATCCCCGCCGCGTACGGGTCGTTGGAGGAGGCGCTCGGAGATGGGGATTCGGGCGACGTGTTCCACTTGGCGGTGCCGAACGTGCTCCACGCGCCGTACGCGCGGGCCGCGCTCGCGGCGGGCCGGCACGTGGTGTGCGAAAAGCCCCTCGCGATGACGAGCCAGGAATCTGCGGAGCTCGTTTCCATCGCAGCCGCGTCGGGAAAGGTCGCCGCGGTCTCCTACAACCTCCGCTTCTATCCCCTGGTCCGCGAGGCGCGCGAGCGGATCGCCGGCGGTGAGACCGGGCGGATCCTGGCCGTCCACGGCTCCTACCTCCAGGACTGGCTCCTCTACGACACCGATTGGAACTGGCGGCTGGAATCGGGCAAAGGCGGCGCCCTCCGCGCGGTGGCCGACATCGGCACCCACTGGCTCGACATGGTGTCCTGGGCCACCGGACTCCGCGTGGAGCGCGTGTTCGCGGACTTCTCCACCGTGCACCCGATCCGCCGCCGGCCCAAGGGCGAGGTGCGGACCTTCGCGGGGGCCTCGGACGCCGCGCGCGAGGAGGTAGCCGTGGACACCGAGGACCTCGCGACCATCCTCCTCCGGCTCGAGGGCGGAGTCCGCGGTTCCCTCGTGGTCTCCCAGGTCAGCGCGGGCCGGCGGAACTCCCTCAGCTTCGAGATCGACGGCGAGAAGGAAGCCCTCGCCTGGAATTCCGAGGAGCCCAACCGGCTCTGGATCGGCCACCGGGATCGGGCGAACGAGATCCTGGAAAAGGTCCCCGCGCACCTCTCGCCGGCCGCGGCGGCGCTCTCCGCCTATCCCGGCGGACACCAGGAAGGCTATCCGGACACCTTCCGCGGCCTCTGCGCCGCGGTCTACGGCTACATCGCGCGCGGCGATTACGCGGCCCAGCGCGACTTCCCCACGTTCGAGGACGGCCATCGCGAGATGCTGCTCTGCGACGCCTTGCTCAGGAGCGCGCGGACCGAACGGTGGGTGGACGTGCGCGAGGAGGTTTGAGATGAAGCTCGGTTTGTTCACCGCGGCCTTTCCCGGCCGCTCGCTCGAATCGGTCGCCGATTTCGCGGCCGCGGAAGGCTTCGCCTGCCTGGAGCTCGCCTGCTGGCCGCGCACCGCGGCCGATCGCCGCTACGCCGGCGTGACCACCCTGGACGTGGTCGGCCTGGACAAGGCCAAGGCACGCTCGGCGCGGAAGGCGGTGGAGGAGCGCGGCCTCGCCGTCAGCTCCCTCGGTTACTACGCCAATCCGCTCTTCCCCGATCCGGCCGTCCGGGCCGCCGCCGCCGCCCATATCACGGCGCTCATAGACGCCGCGGCGCTCATGGAAGTGCCGGTCGTGGGCACCTTCGTCGGCAAGGACAAGAACAAGACCGTCGCGGCGAACCTGGAGGATTTCGCGCGGGTATGGCCGCCCCTCGTCGCGTACGCGCAGGAGCGGGGCATCAAGATCGCCATAGAGAATTGCCCCATGATCTTCAGCGACGACGAGTGGCCGGGCGGCAACAATCTGGCGACCACGCCCGCGATCTGGGCGAAGATGTGGGAGATCATTCCCGACGAGAACTTCGGCCTCAACCTGGACCCCTCCCACCTCCACTGGCAGATGATCGATATCGAACGGGCGGTCCGGGAGGCGGCCCCCCGCATCTTCCACGCCCACGCCAAGGACATGATGATCGACCGCGAGGGGCTGTACCGGAACGGCGTCCTCTCCCTCGGCATGGGATGGCAGGTTCCGCGCCTCCCGGGCCTCGGAGAGATCGACTGGCGGCGCTTCATCGCCGCGCTCTACCGCGCCGGGTACGACGGGGTCCTGAGCGTGGAACACGAGGACCGCGGATTCGAAGGGACTACGGAGCTCGTCGAACGCGGGTTCCGCATCGCGCGCGACGCGTTGGGGCCGTACCTGCACTAGATGGAGATATTCGATCTTTTTCTTATTTTCGCATTGACGCGGTCCGACCCGGGTGCGAGAATAACCGCGTGACGGCATATACTCCCTATGTGTGGCCCCTCGTGCTCGCGACGCTCTGTTGCGGCGCGGCGGGTCTATACGCGCGCCGGTTTCCCGAGGTTCCCGCCACCCGTCCGTTCGCGGCCCTGATGTGGCTCGCATCGCTGTGGACGCTCATCTATGCCCTCAACATCTCCGTGGTCGCACCCGGCCTCCGCATCTTCCTGTCGACCTGCATCTACATTCCGACGCGGCTCATCCCCCTCGCCATCCTCATCCTGGCGCTGGAATATACCGGCAACGAGCGCTTCCTCACGAAACGCCGAACGATCCTGCTCTTCGCCGTGCCCGCCGTCGCGATCGTCGCATCGCTCACGAGCCCCTTCCACCGCCTGTTCAGGTATAGCTTCTTGCTGCAGGTCGGCGGACCGGTCTCCGTCCTCCACTACACGGGCGGTCCCATCTACTGGCTCAGCAACACCTACGGCGACATCGTGATGGTTGCGGCCATGGCGGTCCTCCTGCGCGCGCTCGGGGATCCGGCCCTGCGGTGGCGGAATACGCTCCTCCTCATCGCGGGCCTCCTCGTGCCGGTGGTCGTCAACGTCCTCTTCACCTATGGCCTGACCCCCATCCCGGGGTACAACTTCGCCCCCTCGTCCCTCATCCTCACGTCCGGCGCCTATCTCTGGGCCCTCCTGCGGTTCCAGCTCTTCAGCATGGCGCCGATAGCGCGGGCGACCGTGATGGACAATATCGCCGACCTCGTGATCGTCTTCGACATGCGGGGGCACATCATCGATTTCAACGCCGCGGCGCAGGCGGCCTGCGGACTCGACTCCAAGCGCGCCATCGGCGCGACCACCCGAACCCTCGGGTCGGCATGGGCGACGTTCTTCCACGATTGTTCGGCGTTGAGCTCCTGCAGGGAGGAGGCCTCCATCACGGTGGACGGGGCCGAGCGGGTCTACGACCTCGCCATCTCGCCGATCAAGGATTACCGGAAGCGCATCGTGGGCCGCCTCTTCGTCCTGCACGACATCACGGCGCTCCGCGCGGCATCCCTCCAAATCCAGCAACTGCTGGATGAGAAGGAACTGCTCCTCCGCGAAGTGCATCACCGCATCAAGAACAACATGAGCGTCATCGCGAGCATCCTCTCCCTGCAGGCGGACACGCTCAGGGATTCGCCGGCCTACGACGCGCTCCAGGACGCCAAGAGCCGCGTGGTGAGCATGATGGTCCTCTACGACCGGCTCTACCGGAACTCCGGGGACGGGACCATCTCCATCCAAGAGTATTTCACCCCGCTCCTGGACCGTATCGTCCACTCCGTGGGCGACGCGGCCGCCGTGGAGGTGCGGACGGAGATCCGGGATTTCTCCATCGCCTCCAAGACCCTCCTGCCGGTGGGCATCATCGTGAACGAGCTGTTGACGAACGCCATGAAACACGCCTTCGTCGGCAAACCGCACGGCGTCGTGACCCTCTCCGCTGCCTTGTCGGATGACGGAACGCGGGCTACCGTCCTCGTGGCCGACGACGGCATCGGCCTTCCCGAGGGCGCGGAGGTCGGTACTTCGCGGGGGTTCGGTCTCCAATTGGTGGAGGCCCTCCTCAAGCAGATCGGGGGGCGCATGACGGTCACCCGCTCGTCGGGCACGTGCTTCGCGTTGGAGTTCGCGCCCCGCTGACGGCATCCCCGTTTTCCCCTTTACGCGGGACGCGTTTCCGCTAGACTATTACCCCATGAAAAGAAAGCGTCTCGCGCTCCGCGTCTCCCTCAATTCGGCGCTCTTCATACTCGTCATATATATCGTGATGCAGGTCTTCGCCTATCTCCGAGATAACATGATCTTCGGGATCTCGGACCTGTCGGGGCTTCCAGCCTCCATCGCCGCCTTCATCGGGGGGAGCGTGCTCCCGCCGCTCGCCGTCTTCGCGTTCATCGTGTACCTCGCGGCCCTGCCTCTCCAGCGGGTCCAGCGCAGGCTCGAGGCGGGCGAAACGCTCGAAGAGGGGCTCGTCGAGGCGACGCGGCGGAAGATGCAGCGTTTCGCGTCCCTGATCCTCGCCGTCAACCTGGCCGGCTTCGTGCTCGGCTTCATCCTCCAGCTCGCCGTCGAGAAACGGATCCACGAGCTCTTTTGGCCGTCCCGCCTCATGATCCTCTCCTCCAACATAGCGGGGGCGGTCGTGTACGCCTTGGCCCAGACATCCATCGACAACCTCGCCTTCGCGGATCTCCGCGAGCGGCTCGGCATCCGCGAGATCGGGAACCGGAAACGGGAACTCCGCGGCACCACGCGCCAGGTGGTGCTCTCCGCCTTCCTCGTGCTCTACGTGCTTACCTTCGTCCAGTTCCAGACCCGCGACGTGATCGCCTTCCAAGCGCTCGAGCGCGAGACCCTGGAGGCCGTGCGCTCGGGGTCGATCACGGCGGACGGCGCGGCCGCGGATTTCCGCGACCGCTTCTCCAAGAAAGCGTCCACGTTCTCGGTGCGCCCCGACCTGAACGCCGACCGCATCCCCCTGCCCTGGGAACGGACGGATACGACGGAGGACGTCCAACGCAACGTCTTCCTCCTGTTCCTCCTCTTCATGTTCGCGATCGCCGTCTGCATCCAGGCGGTCTGCTCGCTCGAGCACCGCGAGGAGCTCGATGCGCTCGCGGCGCGGATCAGGGACGTCGTGGAGGGGGAGGGCGATCTCCGGCGGCGGCTCAACCTCCGGCGCATGGACGAACTCGGCGAACTATCGGAACTCGTGAACCGACTCTTGGACCGGTTCCGCGACGTCGTGAGCAAGATCGGTACGGCCGCGGCCAAGACCAGGGACGGGGCGACGTCCATCGATCTGGTCCTCCAGGCCGCGGAGAGCACCTCCGAGCAGACGGGAAACGCGGTGCTGACCCTCACCAAGGAGCTGGAGACCCAGTCGGAGGAGTCGAAGGTCCTCGGCGAAGTCCTCGAGGCCCTGCGGTCCGCGGCCGGCGGCGTGGCTTCCGCGGTGGAGACGCAGCGTCGCTTCGCCTCCGAAACCGCGGCGGCCATGGAGGAGATGGCGGCGAACATCCGGTCGGTGGAGACCATGACCTCGCGGTCCGGCTCGCTGTCGGAGGACCTCTCCGAGCGCGGCGGGGCGGGCAGCGCGGCGGTGGCTGATACGGGGAAGGCCATCGCCGAGATCCAGGCGACGGCCGGCGGCGTCCTCGACGTCCTCGGAAAACTCAGCAAGATAGCCGGCGACACGAACCTCCTCGCGATGAACGCCGCGATCGAGGCCGCGCACGCGGGGGACCGCGGCGCCGGCTTCGCCGTGGTCGCGGACGAGGTCCGTACCCTCGCGTCCACCGCGGGCGCGCAAACCAAGGCCATCAAGTCCCTCATGGACGAGATGTCCGACCGGGTCCGCCGCGGCGTGGAGCGGTCCGAGGCGGGCGGGGCGGTCTTCGGCACCATCGCCGAGGGCATTGCGCAGGCGGCCGCCATCTCGCGCGAGATCGCCGCGGCCATGCAGGAGCAGTCGGCCGGCACGCGGACCGTGGAGGAATCCCTCGCGCAGGTCATCGCCGCCTCCGACGCCATAGTCGCGCGGATGGACGAACAGCGCACGGAAACCGAGCGCATGGCCGCGTACTTGGCGTCGGCGCTCGAACGGCTCGCGGACCTGGCCGCCTCGTCGCGGTCCCAGGCGGCCGCGGTGGACGAGCTCCGGCAATCCTTCGCGGCCGTGCGCTACGAGGCCGACCGCAACCTCGCCTCCGTGGAGGCCTTGCGCGCGGCGCTCGAGGGATTCAAGGTGTAGGCGGATCGGCCGCCCCGCGGCGGTCCCGCGGAGCGGGAC
>JAEXTK010000284.1 GCA_023406985.1 Spirochaetota bacterium
CTCCGGCCTCGCCGCGCGGCCCCGCCGCCTCGCCGCCGCCCGTCCCCGAGATCCGCTCGAGCGACGCGTTGCCCTTGAGTCCGCTCATCTCGGCTATCGCCTGGTCCACCGGTCCTCCCGGCGCGATCTGCACGATGAAGAAGTTGATCGTGATGATCGCGAGCAGGGTCGGGATGATGAGGAGCAGCCTTCGGATGATATAGGAGATCATGCTTATCTACCCTTCTTCGCCGCGCGCGAGTTGAACGCGGCTTCCTTGTCCGGATCGATCCACCAGGTATCGATGCCGAGCGCGTACTTCGGCCGCGTCGCGGGGCGCGAGAACCGGTCGGCGTGCGCCACGCGGAAGATCGAGCTGTGCCACTGCGGGATAATGTAGTGGTTCCAGGTCGCCACCCGGTCGAAGGCGCGCCCCCACGCGAGGAGGGCTTCGCCGTCCTGCTGGTTGGCGGCGATCCCGTCCACGAGATAGTCGATGGCCGGGTCCTGGACGCCCGCGGTGTTCCAGGTGTAGTCCAGGTAATCCGACCGCCACACGATCTTGAGGCTGGAGTCGGGATAGGTGCCGGCATCGAAGCCGCCGTAGATCAGGTCGAAGTCGCGGGAACGGAGGCGGTTCGTGAACTGGCTCGTGTCCACCACCCGGATATCCATCGCTATGCCCATCCGCGCGAGGTTCCGCTTGAGCGGGATGGCCACGCGCTCGTGGGTCGGACTGTAGAGGAGCAGTTCGAATTTCATCGGCTCGCCGGTGGCGGCATTCACCAGGACGCCGCGTCTGAGCTCCCACCCGGCTTCCTTGAGCAGGGCGAAGGCGCGCCGCATCTGCGGCCGGATGAACCCCGAGCCGTCGGTGACCGGCGGATCGTATTCGGTGGTGAAGACCTCCGCGGGGACCTTGTCCCGGATCGGCTCCAGGATCTTGAGCTCTTCGGGTCCCGGCAGGCCGGTCGCCGCGTAGGGCGTATTCTGGAAGTAGCTGCGGGTCCGTTTGTACTGGCCGTAGAAGAGGTTCTTGTTCATCCACTCGAAGTCGAACGCCTCGTTCAGGGCCATGCGCACGCGCCGGTCGGAAAAAAGCGGGCGCTTGATGTTGAACACGAAGCCGATCATGTCCTGCGGCAGCTCGTGGGGGATCTCTTCCTTGACGATGCGCCCCTCGTCGAAGGCGCGGCCCGTGTAGAGGGTGGCCCAGTTCGACGCGTTGCCCTCCGAGCGGATGTCGTACTCGCCCGCCTTGAAGGCCTCCAGGGCGACCGAGTCGTCGCGGTAATAGTCGTAGCGGATGCGCGCGAAGTTGTCCCGGCCCTTATTCACGGGCAGGTCGGTCGCCCAATAATCCGGGATGCGTACGTACTCCACGTACTGGCCGATCTTGTAGTCCGCGACGGTGAAAGGACCGCTCCCGAGGGGCACCTCGGTGAGCGGCTCGGAGAAATCTCGCGTTTTCCAGAAGCTCTTCGGCATGATCTTGACGCTGCCGAGGGAGAGAAGTATCTCCTTGTCACCGGGGGAGAGGGTGAATTTGACGCGCAGATCGTCCAGCGCCTCCGCCTTGGACACCGGCTTATAGTACTGCCGGAACTGCGGGACGCCCTTCTCCATGAAGAGGTTGAAGGAGAAGACGACGTCCTCGGCCGTGATCCGCGATCCGTCCTGGAAACGGGCGGCAGGGTTGAGGTGGAAGATGATCCACGTATTATCGGTCGGATACTCCACCTTCTCGGCGATGAGGCCGTAATACGAGTCGGTCTCGTCCTCGGAGCCGACGAGGAGCGTATCGTAGAAGGTGTCGCTCCCCGCTACGGGGAGTCCCCTTTGGGCATAACGGTGGAAGTTATCGTACGTGCCGATGGCGTGCATCACGACGGAACCGCCTTTGGGCGCGTCGGGATTCACGTAATCGAAGTGGGTGAAGCCCGCCTTGTACTTAGGCTGGCCCCGCATGGTGAGGGCGTGGGAGACGATCACCCGGGGTTCGGCGGCCGTCCAGGAGAGCGCGAAAAACAATCCGGCCACGGTCAGGAACAACTTCCGCATATTCGCACTGTAGGGTCGAGGCCCGCGTTCGTCAACCTGCGGGCGCAGGTTGGGGACAGAGCTCGCCGCGCCGGTTGACGCCCGGGGGGACAGAGCTCGCGGAGACGCCGATTGACGCCGGCCGGGGACAGAGCTTATAGTGCGCTCGCAGTACGCGAGGGACTACGGAACGCGGTGAGATTCCGCGGCGGTCCCGCCACCGTAACCGGGGATGAAAGCGGTCATGAGCCATTGCGGACGGAAGGTCCGCGAGAAGGCGCCGCGAGTAAAACGATCCGGAAGCCGGGAGACGAGCCTTCGCGTCCGGCCGAGACCTTCGCGGAAGGGTACGGCTCGCCGCGACTGGCGCGCCCGTCTACCCGGACGCCGCGCGATCCGCGGCCGCAAGCCCTCCTCCCGGCCCCTCGGGGCGTCTTTCCCTGCGGAACGACCGAAATCCGGCCGCAGCATGCCCCGAGGAGGACCGCATGCATCGAATCGTTTTCGTTCCGCCCCCCCGCCGCGCCCTTCGTTCGCGTTGCCGTGCCGCGCTCTTCGCCTGCGCCGCGCTCTTCGCCTCCGTCGCTTTCCCCGCCTTCGCCCAAGACGGCGCGCCCGCGGAGAACGGCGCCCCGGAGAAAGCCGACCGCACCTACGTCGTCACCGCGAGCCGCGTGGAAGAGGAAGCGCTCCAAGCACCCGCGCAGGTCTCCGTGGTGACCGCCGAGGAAATCGTCGCTTCCGGCGCCCGTTCCGTCGTCGAAGTCCTGCGGAACGTCGTCGGCGTGACGTTCCGGAACGCTTCCAACGCCGCCCAGGCCGAGGTGACCATGCGCGGATTCGGCGAGAACTCGTCGGGCCGCGTCCTGGTGCTCGTGAACGGGCGTCGCCTCAACAACCCCGACATGCAGGCCATCGATTGGTTATCCGTGAATTTGGCCGACGTGGACCGCATCGAGGTGCTCCAGGGCAGCGCCGCCGCGCGGTACGGCGACAAGGCCGTCGGCGGCGTCATCAACATCATCACGCGGCGCCCTTCCGGCAACCGCGTCGAGGTCGCCCTCGCGGCCGGTTCGTTCGGCGAGAACCGGGAGAGCTTCTCCGCGAGCGTCGGCGACGAGGCCCGCGGCCTCACGATCGCCGGCGAGCATTACGGCACGGAAGGATACCGCGAGCGCTCCGGGTACCGGTCCGCGAACGCCTCGGTGCGCGGCGTCATCGACCTGACCGACACGCTCTCCCTCACCGCGAGGGCCTCGCTCGCGGACATCTTCTTCGAGATGCCGGGCGGCCTCACCGTAGCCCAGCTGGAGGACGACCCGCGACAGGCCAAGTATGGGGCCGACGAATCCCGGGAGCATTCGTACGGCTTGGAGGCGACGGCCGATTGGCAGCCCGCATCCGGCCTTTCGGCCTCCCTACCCGTCGCCTACTCGATCAAGGACATCGCGTTGGATATGGCGTCCTGGGGCACCTACACGGATCGCCTCGTCCAGGACTTTTCCCTCCTGCCGCAGGCCGCGCTGGAGGCGAGGGTAGGCGCCTTTCCGCTTCGCCTCGTCGGCGGCGTGGACCTGCGGAGCGCCTTCCTGGACATCACCACCTACGGGGAAACGCAGCGGGTGACGAAGACGAACTCCTTCGACGCGTCGCAGTTCTCCGTCGGGCCCTACCTGAGCGGCAGGCTCGGCCTCACCGAGTCCCTCTCCGTAGAGGGCGGCGTCCGCTACGACCGGCAGACGATCGCGGCCGAGAACGCGGACGGCTCCGTCGACGAGTCCAAGACGCACGAGGCCTTCGTCTGGGACGCGGGCCTCACCTATAGGCCCGTCGAGGCGGCCAAGGTCTATCTCCGCTATTCCACGCTCTTCCGGTATCCCTTCACCGACGAGCAGGCGGCCCTGTACGGCTACGGCACCGACGTCTTCCTCGACGACCTGGAGGCGGAGCGCGGGCGGAACGCGGAGATCGGCGCCGCCGTCGATCTCGGCAGGAAATTCTCCGCCGGCGCGAGCGCGTACTGGCTCGAGATGGAGAACGAGATCGCCTACAACTCGCTCACCTTCAGGAACGAGAACCTGGACGACACCCGCCGCCTCGGCGGCGACCTGTCCCTCGCCTTCGCTCCGGCGGCGTTCGCGGAGTTCCGCGGCACCTACGGCTACGTCGACGCCGTCTTCACGAGCGGCGCCGACAGATGGGAACGCGTTCCCCTCGTGAACGCCCATCGATTGGACGTCGAGCTCACGCTCACGGCCCCCTTCGGCCTCTCCGTCTCGCCGAACGTGTCCTTCCGCGGCGACGCGGCCCAGGCGGGCGATACGGCGAACGCCCAGGACAATATCGAAGCCTTCGCCGTGTACGGCCTCACCTGCCGTTTCGCGCCGCCCGCAGCCCGCGGCGCTTTCCAGGTGACGGCGAAAGTGGACAACCTTTTCGACCTCGCCTACGCACCGGTCGCGTATTACCGCAGCTACGACGACACGACCTGGTATTATCCCGCGTCGGGACGCAGTTTCAGCGTGAGCGGGAGCTACAGGTACTAGGATGATCGACCCTGCGGCGGGGGTCGTCGCGCGCGTTAGGCGCCCCGCGCCCCGGAATCCCGCGGTTACCGGAGAACGCGCTCCGGCCGAAAAACACGCGGGTGACGGCCGTCGCTGCGTCGCCCGGAACGCCGACGCGCGACGCCTCGCCGCCGCCGCGGCCTTGGCCGTCGCCCTCGACCTCCTCGCCCTCGTCCTCTTGTCGATCTTCCTCACCGGCGCGGAGGTTTCGGCCGCCCGGGAGGAACGCGCGTCGTGGCTCGCCGTGGACCTGCAACCGCCGGACGCGGCCCTGCGGGGGACAGAGCTTCCGCCGAAACGCGTAGCGGAAGCCGTACGCGCGCCTGCCCCGAGCGTTCCCGCGAGTCAGGCCGCCCCCGTGCGTGCCGAATCGGAGGACGGCGAGCCGGCGCCGATCCCTACCGAGGCCGCCGCCGCGGGGACAGAGCTTGAAGGCCGTACCGCGTCCTCCGCGGCCGATAACTGCGATGCTCTGTCCCCGGACGCGGGGACAGAGCTCGCCGCCGCCCGAGCGGGGACAGAGCTCACCACGAGCGAGGACCTCCTCCTCCGCCTGGACGCGGAGATCGCCCGCGCCTTGGTCTATCCGCCCCGCGCCCGCGCGCGCGGGATCGAGGGCCGCGTCCTCCTCGGGCTCCGCGTCGACGAGGCCGGGAGGCTGGAGGCCTGTTCGGTGGCGACGAGTTCGGGGAGCGACCTCTTGGACGGGGCCGCCCGCCGCCTCATCGCGCGCATTTTCCCCCTCCCCGCCCGCCTCGCTTCGTCCTTTTCCGCCCTCGTCGCGGTCGAGTACCGGCTCCGCTGAGGTCCGCGCCGTTCCGGCCGCGGGACCGGCCCGGGACGCGGCCGCGCCGCCAAAAACATTCAATATCGGGTGGGGAAACGCCGATAAATAGATGCACGGCAACGGTCTCGTCCCAAGCTCATTCGGTGGGTTGCTGCGCGGGTTGAGGGTCCCTGAAGAATGGCACAAAAGCAAGGCTTCGCGATGTCCGATAGCGACAGGAAGCTCATCCGCGAGCATGCGCACACCATCCGCGAAGCGCTCTTCGCGTGCATGACCGACACGCAGGTCGAGTGCGCGGTCGCGTTCGCGCGCTACCTGAACCGGCGCGGCATCACGATGGAGAACTATCGCCTCTACCTCCGCTTCCTCATGACCAACAATCCCTGGGTCGTGGACGAGCTGCTCCACGACCGCGAGCCCCGGCTCGTCTTCTCCACCATCCAGCCGGATGCCGAACTCATCGATACCGCCTTCGAGATCCTCGCTTCGCGCCATCCCGACGAAATGCTTCCTTCCGTGCTGGAAGCGGTGCTCGGCATCATCCAGAACGCCTACTTCGACGCGGACGACGGCTTCAGGATCCGTCCGCTCAGGATCATGGACATCAACGCGCTCGGCAAATTCCTGCTCAAGGACGAAAAGCAGGAACATATACGGAACATGCTCATATTAGAGATACTGGACAGAATGACAAAACTCGGACAATACTATGCCGAGCCGGAGAAGAATATCTTGGCGAAGCATGCGTTCTCCGTCCGCTTCGCCTATTTCGATAACGCCCGGGACCTCGGAGACGCGATCCCGTCGCCGCTGCTCGTGAAGCTGCCCAACCGTTCGGACGTTCCGCCCGAGAACGATTTCGTCGGCTTCGTCGCGGAACGGCGAAAACGCAAACGCGACCCGTCGGGACGATTCACAAAATAGCAGCGAAGTCGGAGGTTCTTGTGGCAAAGAAAGGTCCGATTCAATCCCGCGAATCGGGCAAGAGCGGGATACTGGATGGCGGAAGCGAACGTTCCGGAAGCGGCGCGCCGCTCGAGGGCGTGGAACTCGTCGAGCGGGCGATCGCCGTTTCGGCGGAATGGCCGGGCCGGCTCAAGGACGACGACGGGGGACCGGGCGGCCTCATCGAACTGCCCCCGAACGTTCGGCCCATCGTCATCGGCGATCTCCACGCCAACCTAGAGAATCTCCGGGCGATCATCGACCATGACCATAACCGCGCCGATTTCGAGGCGGGAAACGCCTCCCTCATCTTCATCGGCGACGCGGTCCACGACGACCGCACCGGCTACATGCGGGAGATGGCCGGCTCGGTGGCCATCTTCGACTACATCATCCGGCTCATCGCGGAGCACCCGCGCAACGTCTACTACATCCGCGGCAACCACGACACCTTCGATCCCCGGCTCCGCAAGAGCGGCATCGCCCAGGGCATCGAGTTCCGCGACGCGCTCGTCGCCGTCCACGGCGAAGAATTCGCCGCGGCGGTGGGCCGCTTCTTCGAGTCCCTCCCGGTCTTCGTCATCGGGGAAGGCTTCGTCGTCGCCCATGCGGGCCCGCCGCGCGGCGGTCTCGTGCGCGAGGAGCTCATCAACATCAAGCGGTACCCGGAAAAGTACCATCAGCTCATGTGGAACCGGGTCAACGAGTATCACGGGAACCCGAGCCCGAAAGAATACGGAGAACGGGATCTCCGCCTCGTGCTCGATCTCCTGAACCTGCCCCCGGAGACGCACTTCATCGTGGGGCATAATCCGCTTTGGAACGACGGAAACACCACCGGTTTGTGGCTAAACGTGATCGGAATCAAAAACCATCATATAATAGTCTCAAGCTCGGGAAGCCGGGCGCCCTACTTCACCTTGGAAGCCGGGAAACTCGTCTACAAGTTTGCGATCGACTTCAAACCGGAGGTGTACAACTATGGATGAGCGCGAGCGACTACTCGCCGAGATCGCCGATGCGGACTTGATACGCTATTTCTACCTCGATCTGCCCACCGAGCGGGTCTTGGACGTGTTGGAGAAGCTGGAACTCACCCTTTCCGCGTCGCAGGACGCGGTGCCCTTCAACGCCCAGGTGAAGGGCTACTTCGGCGCGGTGGACGCGGACGGCGATCCGTGGATCCTCAAGCCGGCTCCGGACGCCGGCGAAGTGCTCTACCACCGCATCTGCACCCTCGCGTTCCTCCTGGATCACCGCATGGGGACGCTCTCGGCGCCGACCGCCGTGTTCACCATAGACGGGAAGCGGTACCGGGCGACCAAGGTGGTGAAGAACGCGGTGCAGATATCGTCCTACAACTACCTGGAGAGTCCCTTCATCGAGGCGCTGCGCGCCGACCTCGTGAACCGGTGGCTCTACTTCGACGAGGATCGGAATCCGAACAACTACCTCGTGATCCACAACAAGGCGAACAAGCCCTTCCTCGTGGCCATCGACTTCGACAAGGCGGACTTCGAATCGGACCAGATGAAGATCACGGGGACCCCCGACAAGTTCGGCTGGATCCGCGGCGAGAAGACGCGCTTCCTCACCCTCCTCCGGCCCGACAACTTCGAGGGGGTGTCCATAGAAACCTTCGACGCGAGGCTCGCGGCGATGATGTCCATCCCGAAGGAGACGGTCGGGGCGGCCGCCTTGCGGCTCGTGAAGGGCTACGCCGAGGAGCCGGAGAGCCTGGCCGCCTCGCTCGCCGACAACTTCGACCGACGGAGGAAGTACATCGACGACTACTTCCGCCGCATGTTCAAGTCCCAGGCGGAAACGAAGAGCGTTTCCAACGCGGACGATTACTCCATGTTCGGGGATAGCTTCCTCGCCATGTACAAAAACAAGAACTAAGAAGGTTAAAAAAGAAAAGCGATAAGAAGGGCTTGACACGTACAGTAGGTGATCTAAGCTATTTCTGGCGATAATGGATCAAATGTACGTTTGGGACTTAGATACATGGAGGTTACGATGGACAAACAGACCGAAAGAGTGATCGAAAGGACGTGGTCCAAAGAGACGATCATGCAGGTCGAACTCGGGATTGTGCAAAACATGCTGGCTTCCCGCACCGAAGAAGCGGTAGAGGGAGCGATCAGTTTCGCACGTTTTTTGAGCCTCTCCGGCTTGAATAACGATAACTATCCGGTGTTCCTGAAGCTCCTCGAAGTGGAGAACCATTGGGTCATCGACACTATGGTCGGCAAGAAGGATCCCTTCCTCCTCCTTTCCCCCATCCAGCCGAACTCCTACCTATCCTTCACTGCGTTCAAGCTGCTCACGAACTGGCACCCGGGCGGAATCTACCCGGTGACCCTGTCCGTGGTGCTCGGCATCCTCCAGGCCGCGTTCGCGTCCCCGAAGGACGGTTACAAGATCTACGCCGTGTCCATCAACGACATCAACAACCTCGGCAAGCACCTCAACAAGGAAACGGGTCAGGACGATCCCAACAACCGCTGTATCCTCGACATCCTGGACCGCACGGGCTCCCTCGCGGGAACCTCCAACGATCCGGACAAGGAACAGATGGCGCGTCAGGCGAACAACATCCGGACGTTCTACTTCGACAAGCGGAAGAAGATGGAAGACATCATCCCGCAGGTCCTCCTGGTTAAGTCGGATTACGTGGCCAAAGAAACGGCCCCGCGTCAGCTCTTCGTCGACTGAGTAATCGGAAGGAGATGGACATGAAGGAATTATTCGAGAAGAAACAAGATTGGACTTCCGACGAGGTCATGACCATTGAGTACAACATGCTCAAGGGCATCATCGGCTGCCGCACGACGGAAGCCGTCGAAGCCGCCATGACCTACGCGAGCTACCTCAACTTCACCGGCATCACCAACGGCAACTACCCGGTGTTCCTCAACCTCCTCACGGTGCGCAATCACCACGTGATCGATGCGCTCCTCGGGACCCGCGACCCCTTCCTCTTCATGAGCTCGATCCAGCCCAACTACTTCATCGTGGCGACCTGCTTCAGCATCCTCACGAAGTACCGCAAGGGCGAGATCTACCCGAAGACCCTCGGCATCATCCTGGGCGTCTTCCAGGCCGCGTTCAACTCCCCGCTCGACGGCTACAAGCTCTATCCGCCGTCGGTGGCCGACGTCAACGCGCTCGGCAAGCACCTGAACGAGGAGAAGGGCCAGGACGACCTCCTGAACCGCTCCATCCTCGACATCCTCGACAAGCTCTCTTCGCTGGAGGGTCAGAACATCGACGAGGACATGGAAGACCTCGCGGTGCACGCGCACAACATCCGGAACAACTTCTTCGACAGCACGAAGCGGCTCGTGGACGTGATCCCCGAAGTCCTGCTCCGCACCGAGCCGAACCTGGACCCGGACGTCCTGCCGCGCAAGCGCGTACCGCTCTCGGACGCCGATAAGGGAGCCGCCGAAGCGGCGACCGCCAAGAAGCGCGCCGCTCCGGCGGGAGAAGCGCAGCCAGGGGCGACGCAGTAGGTTGACCGCGGTCGGTAAAACGCGCGGGGACTTCCCGTTCCCGGGAGGCCCCGCGCGGCCTTTCCGTACCCGCACATAGGAGGATACTGATGCCTGGACCTACTACTTGGCCTCTATGGTCCGAAGCGGAGATAGACAACCTCGAACTCCGGTACATGAACGACATAATCGCGTGCGGGGACCAGTACAGCACCTTCGTCGCGGTCGCGTTCGCCCATTACCTCGTGAACAAGATCGGGCTCAACCCCGACAACTACACCGTTTATTTCCGCCTTCTTGAATCGGGAAACCATTACGTCGTGGACGCGCTCGTCGGAAAGGGCGATCCATCGCGTTTCTTCGGGAACATCCAGCCGAACACCTTCATGCTGAAGGAATGCTTCCGCATGTTGACCCAGTGGCGGCCCGGCGGGATCTACCCGAAGGCGCTCCTCATCATCTACGGCCTGCTCACCGTCTGCTTCAAGGACCCCGAGGAAGGATACCGCCTGTATCCGTTGACCGTGACCGACGTCAACAACCTCGGCAAGCACCTGGACAAGACCAAGGATCAGATGGAGCCGCTCAACCGGATCGTCCTCACGGTCCTGGACGAGATTTCCAGCCTCATCGAGCCGCAGAAGCCGCAGCCGCCCATCGAGGTGCAGGACGTGGCGTTGCAGGCGAACAATATCCGCGGCAAGTTCCTGGACATGACGAAGAAACTCAACGAGGCGATCCCCGACATCCTGCTGGAGCGGGGAGATTACACCGCCAACGAAGTGAAACCCTTCATGCTGAATTCGGAGGCGTGAGCGGGGTTTCCGCCGTAATTCTCGCACCGGGCGCGGCAGGGAGCCGCGCCCTTTCCATTCGGGGCCGGGAGCCCTGCTGGAAGATAGCGTCGTAATGAACAAGTGCTACATCCTCCGTG
>JAEXTK010000012.1 GCA_023406985.1 Spirochaetota bacterium
GGGCTCGGGCGGCGCCGGGCTGGCCGCGGGCGGCGCCGCCGGCGGCGCGCTCCGGTCGGGCATCCCCGCCTACCGGCTCCCCGATGCGGTCCTGGACCGCGAACTCGCCCGCGTGGAGGCGGCCGGCGCGCGGTTCGTCCTCTCCCGGAAGATCGAGGCGGAATTCCTGGACGCGGCGCGCGCGGAATACGACGCCGTGTTCGTGGCTTGCGGCCACGGGAAAAGCGCCCCGCTCGGCATCGGCGGCGCCGAACTCGCGGAGGACGGCCTGGACTTCCTGGCCTCGGTGAAGAGCGGCGCGGGAACGGCCGCCGGCACGCCGCGGAAGGCGCTCGTGATCGGCGGCGGCAACACCGCCGTGGACGTGGCCCGCTCCCTGCGTCGCCTCGGCGCCGAATCCTTCATCGTGTACCGGCGCCGGCAAGAGGACATGCCCGCCTTCAAGGAAGAGATCGAGCGGGCCCTGGCCGAGGGCGTGCGCGTCGTCGACCTCGCGTCCCCACTCGAACTGGTCCGGGGAAAGGAAGGCCTGCGGCTGCGCGTTCGGAAGATGCGCGCCGCGGGGATCGGCGACGACGGCAGGATGCGGGTCGTGCCCGTGGAGGGCGAGACCGAGACGCTCGCGGCCGACGCCGTCTATGCGGCCATCGGCGCGGGACCGGCCGAGCCCTGGATGGCGCCCGCCCGCTCCGCGGCGACCTCCTACGGGCATTGCGCGGCGCTCTGGGTCTCCCCCGCGGGACTGCCGATCCTCTTCGGCGGCGATACCGTGAACGAAACGGAGAGCGTCGCGGATGCGGTGGCCTCGGGAAAACAGGCGGCCATCGCCCTGGACGTCTACTTCACGGACGGGGCCGACGCGGTGGCGGCCGAGCTCGCGCGCTGCCGGGTTGGCGGAGGCGCGCCCTCCATGGAGATCCACCGCGGCGGAGCGCGGGCGGCGCGGTCGGGCGAGGTGGTCCGTTTCGCACAGCTCAACCTCGATTACGTCGCGCCGTCTTCCCGACGCCGCGGCTCCTCCCTCGCCCCGGAGCGCGCCGTCGCGTCCTTCGCCGAAGTGGAAGCCGCCCTCGCCGATGCGGACGCGGCGGAACAGGCGGGGCGCTGCCTCAACTGCGGCATCTGCAACGACTGCGACAACTGCCGGACCTTCTGCCCCGAAGCGGCGGTCAGAGCCGGGCGCGCCGATCGGCCGGGGTACGGCGATGAGGCGGAAGGTCCGGATCGATCGGTGGACGAGGATTACTGCAAGGGCTGCGGCATTTGCGCGGCCGAATGTCCCCGCGGGGTCATGGCTATCGAGGAGCAACGATCATGAGGGAAGTACTCGAGGGAAGCCAGGCCGTCGCGGAAGCGGCGCGCCTCGCGCGGGTCAAGGTGGTCTCCGCCTACCCCATCACGCCCCAGACGCACATCGTCGAGGAACTCGCGAAATACTGCGCCGACGGACGGCTGGACGGCCGCTTCATCTGCGTGGAGAGCGAGCATTCGGCCATGGCCGCGGTCATCGCCTCCCAATCCGGCGGCGTGCGCTCGTTCACGGCCAGCTCGTCGCACGGCCTCGCGCTCATGCACGAGATGCTGCACTGGGCGTCGGCGGCCCGGCTGCCCATCGTCATGGCGGAGGTCAACCGCGCCCTCGGCCCCGGCTGGAATCTCTGGATGGACCAGTCCGACAGCCTGGCCCAACGCGACACGGGCTGGATCCAGTTCTACTGCGCCGACGGGCAGGAGGCGCTGGACACCACCCTCGTCGCCTACCGTTTGGCCGAACTCGTGAACCTCCCCGTGATGGTCGTCTTGGACGCCTTCTTCCTCTCGCACACCTACGAGCCGGTGGAGGTTCCCGACCAGGCGGCCGTGGATGCCTTCCTTCCGCCCTACGCGCCCGCGTTCAAGCTCGACGTGGAGAACCCCTGCGTCCTGAACGCCGTGGCGCCCCCCGGCGTCTACATGGAGATGCGGCGCAGCATCCAGCTGGCGATGGAAGCGGTTCCCGCGATCCATGAAGAGGTCGAGGCGGAGTTCGAGTCCGTGTTCGGCCGCCGGTACGGCCTCGTGGACGCGTACCGCTGCGCGGACGCCGAAACCATCCTGGTCATGGCGGGCACGGCCGCGCATACCGCCCGCGTCGCGGTGGACGAACTGCGGGAGGCCGGCGAGCGGGTCGGCCTGCTGCGCGTCAAGATGTTCCGGCCCTTCCCCGCCGCCGCCTTCGTTTCCGCGCTCGCCCGTGCGCGCAAGATAGCGGTGCTGGACCGCAACTGTTCCTTCGGGGTCGGCGGCATCTTCGCCCAGGAGATCAAGGCGGCCCTGTACCGGCTCGGAAGCGGGGCGGCGCGCCCCAGCGCGGCAAGCCCCAGCGCGGCGAGCGGCGCTGCATGCGAGGGCTCGGCGCGCGGCGGCGCGGCGCCCGCGGTGTACAGCTACATCACGGGGCTCGGCGGCAGGGACGTCACCGTCCAGGCGGTGAAATCGATGTACGAACGGACTTGCCGCGAGGAATGTCCGGCCGACAGCGTCTGGCTCGGGCTCAACGAGGAGCTGCTACAGTCATGAGGAACGATCTTTATTCCGGCGTGGAGTACCTGAATTCGGGGCATGTCGGCTGCCCGGGCTGCGGCGCGACCGTAGCCATGAAACTGGCCCTGCGCGCCCTCGGCGAGAACACGATCCTCGTGATCCCGGCCTCCTGCTGGGCCATCATCACCGGGAATTTTCCCCAGACCTCGCTCAAGGTGCCGGTCCTGAACACCGGCTTCGCGACCACGGCGGCCGCCTGTTCCGGCCTCCGCGCCGCGCTCGACCTCCGCGGCCAGAAGGACACGGTCGTGGTCGGCTGGGCGGGCGACGGCGGCACCTTCGACATCGGGTTCCAAGCCCTGAGCGCCGCGGCCGAACGGGGCGAGAATTTCATCTACGTCTGCTACGACAACGAGGCCTACATGAACACGGGCGTCCAGCGGAGTTCCTCCACGCCGTGGGGGACGCGAACCATGACGACGCCGGGCGACGCGTGGAAGCGGCAGGAGAAGAAGGACATCGTGGAGATCATGGCCGCGCACCGCATCCCCTACGCGGCCACCGCGAGCATCGCCTATCCCGAGGACCTGGAGCGGAAGATGCGGAAGGCAGCCTCCATCCGGAGCGGCATGCGTTTCATCCACCTCTATTCCTCCTGCCCCACCGGCTGGGGCTTCGCGCCGTCGGCATCCATCAAGGTGGCCCGCATGGCCGTCCGCTCCAAGGTCTTCCCCCTCTACGAGGTGGAGGACGGCGAACGCTATACGATACACGAGGCAGGCGAGGAGCCGGTGGGGCCGTACCTGGCCGCGCAAAGCCGCTTCCGCCACCTCACCGCCCCAGACGTGGCTTACATCCAGGCGCGCGTGGACAGGGAATGGAAGCGCCTGGAACGGCGGGCGCGGGGGGACTGAAGCGGAGGAAGCCGGCCGGTGGCGGCGGCCCTGTCGGCGGCGGCTGTCGGGTTTGCGGCGGCCCTGCCCGGGGCGGTGGCCGCG
>JAEXTK010000075.1 GCA_023406985.1 Spirochaetota bacterium
GGCCGAGACCGCGAGGCAAACGGCGAGCGCGGCCCGTACTATCGACCTCTGCATCATGGGTTCTTCAGTCCTTCGATCCTATGGCTATCTCCCAATCGTAATACGCCGCGCGATATTCGTATAGGGCGTTGTAGAAGCCGAGGCGCGCCGCCTGCTGTTGGGTTAGCGCGCTGTCCACCGTGAGCTGGGTCGCGAGCCCGTTGGCGAAGGAGGTCTGGGCCAGGGCCGCGGCCCGGCTCGCGGCGCCCTCGGCGGCGCGGGCCGAATCGATGCGGCGATAGGCCTCCTCGAGCTTGAGCGGGGCGGTCGCGTACGAGGAGGAATCGCCGCTGGAGACGTACCCCTTGTATTCGCCCCGCATGTCTCGAGGATTACCGGGTTCCGCTCCGCTCATCGGGAGCGACGAAAGCTGCCCGCAACAAGTCCAGGAACCCCAAGAAGATCTCGTCCTCTTGGTAACCGCCGAGGTTACCCCCGGCGCCGCCCCGCTCAAGCCCGGAAGGCGCGAAGAGCATGCCGCCGAGGACCGCGGTGAGGGTGCGGTTGAAGATGCAGGCCTGGAGCGCCGGGTCGCAGGCGACCCGGAGGGTCCCGTCGGCCCTCCCCACCCGGAAAACCTCCGTCAGCGTCGCGATCATACCCTCGAGCTGGGAATTGATGAGGGCATCCACCCGATCGTCCAGGCCGCCGTTCCGCGCGAGGAAGGGGATGAGGGCGAAGATGGCGAGGGAGGGGTCGCGGCGGACCTCGTTGACCGAGGAAAGGAGAACCTCGAGCTTCGCGCGGCCGGTCGGTTCCTCCGCGACGCGGTTGAACACCAGGCCCGTGAGGCGCCGCATCTGTATGGACAGGAGCTCCGCGAGGATCTCGCCCTTCGTCTTGAAGTGGAGATAGACCGCCCCGACGCTCACGTCGGCGATATCGGCGATTTCCCGGATCGTGACCCGTTCGTAGCGCTGGTCCACGACGAAGAGCTTCTGGGCGGCGGCGAGTATGCGTTCGCGCGCTTCCTGCTTTTTCCGCTCCACGCGCGAGATCGTTCCGTCCAATGGCGCCTTCCTCCAGGAATCATAATAAATGAACATCCTCGACTCGTCAATCAAATATGAACAATGTTCATATCGAGACCTCCGACCTGGAGCCAAAGCCCCGTCCGGTTTATAGTAGGGCGGTACGGAGGAAGGCGACATGAAAGCGCTCGTGAAGCGGAAAGCGGATGTAGGTATCTGGATGGAAGACGTTCCGGTGCCGGAGATCGGACCGAACGACCTGCTCGTGAAGATCAAGAAGGTGGCCATCTGCGGCACCGACGTGCATATCTACAAGTGGGACGCCTGGTCCCAGAAAACGATCAAGCCGCCGATGACCATCGGCCACGAGTTCGTCGGCGAGATCGCCGCCGTGGGAAGCTCGGTGACCGGCTGGCAGGTCGGCGAGCGCATCTCCGGGGAAGGCCACATCGTCTGCGGCACCTGCCGATCCTGCCTCGCGGGCCGGCGCCACCTCTGCCCGAACACGCGCGGCATCGGCGTCAACCGCGACGGCTGCTTCGCCGAGTACCTCGCCCTCCCCGCCTCCAACGCCTGGCGCGTGCACCCCGCCGTCAGCGACGAGGTGGCCGCCGTCTTCGACCCCTACGGCAACGCGACGCACACGGCCCTCTCCTTCGAGATGATCGGCGAGGACGTGCTCATCACCGGGGCCGGCCCCATCGGCTGCATGGCCGCGGCCATCTGCCGCCGCGTCGGCGGACGGAGGGTGGTCGTCCAGGACATCAATCCGTGGCGCCTGGAACTCGCAAAGAAGCTCGGCGCCACCCACGTCATCGACGCGACCCAAGACTCCGTCCGCGCCTTCATCGACCGGGAAGGGATGAAGGGCTTCGACATCGGCCTCGAGATGTCGGGTTCGGGGGCGGCCTTCGAATCGATGCTGGAGGGCATGTACCCCGGCGGCCGGATCGCCCTCCTCGGCATCCTGCCGCAGGAGACCAAGATCGACTGGGACCAGGTCATCTTCAAGGGCCTCCACCTCAAGGGCATCTACGGCCGCGAGATCTTCGAGACCTGGTACAAGATGCAGGCCATGCTCCAGAGCGGCCTGGACATCGCGCCGGTCATCACCCACCGCTACTCCTTCGACGAATTCCAGAAAGGATTCGACGCGATGCTCTCCGGCAAGAGCGGCAAAGTCATCCTGAGCCTGGACTGAACGGAGCCGGGAGCCGCAATGCGCATCGATATCAAGGACGTGTCGATCAACTACGAAGCCTTCGGGAACGGGATACCCTTCCTCGCCCTCCACGGGTGGGGCGTGGATCACCGGCTCATGAGCGGCTGCCTGGAGCCGGTCTTCCGGAAGGCCGCGCTCCGCTGCAGGCGCTACTATCCCGACCTCCCCGGCATGGGGGCCACGGCGGGAAGCGACGCCATCGCCGGGTCGGACGACATGCTCGACTACGTCGAAGCCTTCATCGACGCGCACTTCCCCGGCGAACCGTTCCTGCTGGCGGGGGAATCCTACGGCGGGTACCTCGCCCGCGGCCTCGTGCGGCGGATGGGAGAACGGATCCGCGGCCTCCTCCTGATCTGCCCCTCCCACAAGCCCTGGGTCACGACGCCGACGGGGATCGACAAGGGAGACGTCCCGGAGCACCGGGTGATCGAGGCGGACGCGGCCTTCCTCGCGGGACTCTCGGAGGAGGATCGCCGCTCCTTCCGGTTCATGGGCGTCCGGTTGACTCGGGACGCGTGGCGCCGGTTCAAGCGGGATGTCCTGCCGGGCATCCGCGCCGCCGACCAGGAGTTCCTTGCGGAGAAGCTGTCGCGGAACGTCCCCTTCCGCGAGGATCCGGACGACCTCGCCCGCCCCTTCGAAGGGCCGACCCTCATCGTCGCGGCCCGGCAGGACTCGTCCGTGGGGTACCGGGGCATCTGGTCCATACTGGAGACGTATCCCCGCGCCTCGTTCGCGGTGCTGGACGGCGGCGGCCACAACCTCCAGACCGAGCGCCCGCGCGCCTTCGAGAGCCTGGCGGCGGACTGGCTGGAGCGGGTGGCGGCGGAACGCGTCCGCCCCTAGGCGAGCGCCCTCCGGGCGGCGGGCGTCTCGCCGTACCGCTCCTTGAACTTCCGGATGAAGTAACTCTCCGAGGAAAAACCGCACGCCCAGCTCACCTCCTTCACCGAAAGGCGCGTCTCCGCGAGCAACTCGGCCGCGCGCTCGAGGCGCGCCCCGGTTATAAAGGAGACGAGGGCCTCCCCCGTGGAAGCCTTGTGGAGGTGGCTCAGGTAGTCGCTCGCGCAGCCGAGCCATTCGGCGAGCCGCGCCACCGAGAGTTCGGCGTCGGTCAGGGACGCGAGCGCGAGGGTACGGGAATCGGCGACGAGCCGGGGAAGCGGCGCGCCGGCTCCGCCGGCCGCGGCGGTCTTGTCGCCCGCGGGTTCCAGGGCGAGTTCGGCCTCGGAAAGCGCGGCGGCGATGAGCGCGCGGACGAGGCCCTCGGCGGCCGCGCTCGCGGCCGGCTCCGGGC
>JAEXTK010000125.1 GCA_023406985.1 Spirochaetota bacterium
CTTCCGGCTTCCGGCTTCCGGCGGCCGCCGCGGCCCACCAGCCGGCCGCCGACTCAACCCGCCGCGGCCCTCCAGCGAGCCGCGGCCTCTTCCTCACGGCAGCGGCGCGCTTTACGGCTGCGGCGCCCTCCCTACGGGAGCGCGATGGCCACCACGTCCTCGAACCTATCCACCGGGTGGAACTCGATCCCCTTCTTCACGTGCTCGGGGATCTCGTCCAGGTCGCGGACGTTCTGCTTGGGGATGATGATGTCCCGCGCCTTGTTGCGCCGCGCGGCGATGGTCTTCTCCTTGAGGCCGCCGATCGGAAGCACGTGGCCCGTGAGGCTCAGTTCGCCGGTCATGGCCAGGTTGCGCGCGATGATCTTGCCGGTCACGAGCGAGAGGAGCGCGGTGGCCATGGTGATGCCGGCGGACGGGCCGTCCTTCGGCGTCGCGCCCTCGGGGATGTGGAGGTGGATGTGGTTCTTCTCGAACCAGTCCTGGCCGACGCCGTACTTCTCGCTCGCGAGCTTCCGCACGTAGGTGTAGGCGATGGACGCCGACTCCTTCATCACCTCGCCCATCTTGCCGGTGAGGGTGATCCCCTCTTTGCCCGGCACGGATACGGCTTCAATGACGAGGGTATCGCCGCCCATGCTCGTCCACGCGAGGCCCACGGTCATGCCGGGCCGGTCCGCGACCTTGACCTCCTCCTCCGCGAAGATGGGCTTCCCGAGGTGCTTCTCCACCGCGGCCTTGTCGATGGAGAACTTCTCGATCGGGCCGCCGTTCTTGGCGACGGTCGCGACCTTGCCCTCCTCCGCCGCCGCGGCGATGGCCGCCTCGGTCTTCTCCACCACCTGCTTGGCGAGCTTGCGGTGGATCTTGTCCAGGTTCTTCTCGAAGTTGCGCACCCCCGCCTCGCGGGCGTAGCCGTTCGCGATGTGGAGGAGGGCGTCGCGGGTATACTTCACCTGCGTCTTCTTGAGCCCGTTCTTCTCCAGGCTCTTGGGCAGGAGGTAGCGCTTGGCGATCTCCAGCTTCTCCGTGTCGATGTAGCCGGGGAGCTGGATGATCTCCATGCGGTCGATGAGCGGGGCCGGGATGGTGTCGAGCGTGTTCGCGGTCACGATGAAGAAGATGTGCGACACGTCGAAGGGCAGGTCCAGGTAGTGGTCGCGGAAGCTGTAGTTCTGCTCCGGGTCCAACACTTCGAGCAACGCGCTGGAAGGATCGCCCTGGTAGCTCTGCCCCATCTTGTCGATCTCGTCGATCATGAAGACCGGGTCCTTGGTCTTCACGATCTTGAGGCCCTGGATGATCTTGCCCGGCATGGCGCCGACGTACGTGCGGCGGTGGCCCTTGATCTCGGCCTCGTCCCGCATGCCGCCGACGGAGAAGCGGAAGAATTCCTTGCCGAGGGCCCGCGCGATGGACTTGCCGACCGAGGTCTTGCCGACGCCGGGCGGTCCCACGAGGCAGACGATGGAGCCCTTGGTGTCCTTGCGCAGCTTGCGCACCGCGAGGTACTCCACGATGCGGTTCTTCACGTCCTCCAGGCCGTAGTGGTCCTCTTCCAGGACCTCCTTGGCGCGCCCCAGGTCGAAGGATTCCGGCGCGGGGTTCTTCCAGGGGAGGCTCACGATCACGTCCAAATAGTTCCTGGTGACGATGAACTCGGACGAGTTCGGATCCATGAGGCTGAACTTCTCCAGCTCCTGCTCCACCGTCTCCTTGATCTCGCCCTCGAACTTGAGCTCGTCCACCTTCTCCTTGAAGCGCTGGTACTCGCTCGACTTGGCGTCGGTCGTCATGCCGAGCTCGCCCTTGATCGCCTTGAGCTCCTCCTTGAGGAAGTACTCGCGCTGGCTCTTCTCGATCTTCTCGTTGATCTCCTTCTGGATCTTCTTCTGGATCTTGAGGAGCTCCTGTTCCTTCTTGATGAACACGAGGACCTGCTCCATGCGCTTCCGGACGTTGACGATCTCCAGGATGCGCTGCTGGTCGGTCTTGTCGATGTTGAGGATGGAGGCGATGAAGTCGGCGATCTTCCCCGGATGGTCGATGTTGATCATGTTGAGGCGCATCTCCTCGGAGAAGAGGGGATTGTTCTCCGAGATCTGCTTCATCTCGCTGATGAGGGCCCGGGTGAGGGCCTTCACCTCGCTCGTGTCGTCCTCCTCGTCGTCCAGGTATTCCACCGCGGCGACGATGGGGTTCGCGGGATTGAGCGCCTTCTTGACCTGGAACCGCTTGAGGGTGGAGATGAAGATGTTCACCCCGCCGTCGGGCAGGTTGATCTTCTTGACGATCTTGGCGGCCGTCCCGACCTTGTACAGGTCGTCGATGGAGGGCGTCTCCGTCTCGTTGAGGAGCATCACGAGGCCGATGAGGCCGTCGCCCGCCACCGCCTCGTCCACGACCTTCACGTCGGCGGGGTTGCCGATCATGATCGGGGTGAAGATGCCGGGGAATATGGGGCGCCCCATGAGCGCCACGAGGTGGAGCTTGTTGGGAAGGATCTGGTCGATGGGGATGATGCTCTGTTCTGCCATGATAATCGTCCTTTTCTCGGGTGATGCACGCTAAAACGCAGCTAAAAGATCGTATATCGGGGGCAAAAAGGCAATAAGCGGGGGAGCAGCCTTAGCCGAAAACCTCAGGACGCGCGCGGGAATCGTTGCAGCGCGAGGGCCCGTCCGTATGAAAACAGCCCGGGCTAAGCCGGGCCGTTTTCATACGGGCACCCTCGCGCTGGAACAAATCGGACCGCGCGCGCCCTGCCGAAATCGGTAAGGGGGCTCCCCATGCCGGCGGATACGCCGGGCGCGACAAGGAGGTCGCGCCGGTTTCCGGCACGCGGAACGCGGGAAACGAATCGCAGATTCGTTCGCGTTCCGCGCC
>JAEXTK010000128.1 GCA_023406985.1 Spirochaetota bacterium
TCGCGGAGGCCGCCTCCTATACGGTCCTCGTGGGCGCCCGGAACGGCGCGGGCGATTGGTCGGCGAACACGAGGGTCGGGCCGGTCACGGTGGACACGATCGCCCCGACGATCCGGTTCGAGGCGGATTCCGGCGAGATCGCCTTCAACGCGCCGCCGCGGAACATCGCGTATACCCTGAGCGAAGCGGCGACGGTGTCGTTCGCGATGACCCGTCCGGACGGCAGCCTGGAAGAGGCGGACCTGACGCTCGCCGCGGGGACGCACGCGTACGCCTTCACGGACGCGGCGGCGGGGACCTACTGGCTCGACGCGGAGCTCACCGACGCGGCCGGAAACCGCGGCAACCTCGGAGGCGGCAGAAGCCGGCAGCGGATCCGCGTGAACGCGGCGCCGACGATCGTCCTGGAAGATTCCTCCACCACTCCCGGTAAACCGCACCTCCTCACCGCGCGGGTCGTCGATCCCGACGGCGACGCGCCGCTCGCGTTCCGGTGGACCTTCGGCGACGGGACCGGTCCGGGAACCGCCGCGCCGGGCACGATGATCCATCGCTACTACCACTCCGCGGGGCAGGCGCAGCGGAGCGAATACGCGGTGACGCTCACGGCCACGGACGCGCTCGGGAAGTCGGCGACCGCCGCGGCGCGGGTCGTCGTGGAGAACACGCGGAGCGGACCGCTCTACGCGGACGAGTATTGGGCTGGAGCGTGGACGGTCGTCGGGGACGTGACCGTCGGCTCCGGTCGTACCCTGACCGTCGCGCCGGGAACGGTCGTGTCGATCGGCGGAGAATCGGCGGAAACGTACGCGGCAGCCCTCATCGTGGAGGGAACGCTCGCGGCGTCCGGAGCGCGCTTCGACACGCGGATGCCGGGCGCCTACTGGAAGGGGGTCCTGCTTTCCGGCAGCGCCGACCTTACGGGTGCCGCGCTCTCGTGGGCCGAGCGGGGCCTCGCCGCGTTATCGGGCAGCGCCGCGAAGGTGGACGGCGCCTCCTTCCTCGATAACCGCATCGGCCTCCATGTCCACGGAGCGGACCTCCTCGTCGACTCCTGCGTTTTCAGGCGGAACCGGCGGTACGCGATCAAGGAGGACGCCGGGGCGTCCGTCGTGGTGCGCGCAAGCCGTTTCGGCGGCAACGCCCGCGACTATTACGACGAGGAGCGGACCGTTCTGGACGTCCCTTCCCTGAACGGCCTGGCCGGGAATTCCGGGAATAGCGAGGAATAGGAACCATGAAAAAGGCTATCGCGATCGTATCGATCCTGGCGTTCGGGCTTTTTGCGCGGATTCTCGCCTTCGCCGGAGAGATCCGCTTTCTCGCCGCCGACGAAGCCGTCGCCTCGACGACCACGTCCTCCGTCGCGCCCGCCGTCTACGCGATAGACGGGGACCCGGGGACCGCCTGGCGGCTCGATCCCGCCGCGAAGACCGGCTGGCTGGAGGTGCGGCCGTCCGCCGGCATCCTCGTGTACGGCCTGGAGCTGGAGGGCCGGCTCGCGGACGGCGCCGCGCTCCGGGTGTCCTACCTCGACGAGGACGGCATGAAGCGGCCCTTCGCGGGCGGCTTCGTCTCGTCGCTCCCGCTTTCCCGGAAACTGGACCTGTCCTTCGAGCGGGCCGTCGCCACGGCCATCGTCATCGACCTCGTTCAGGAGGCGGGCGGAGATTCGGCGATCCGGGAAGTCCGCGTCGTCGGCGAACGGGCGGACGAGGTGTCGCGGATCATCGAACCCGAATCGATCGAGGCGAGCGAGTCCACGAGCGCGTTCTACCCGGAGACCTTCCTCTTCGACGGAAACCCGCGGACCGAATGGCGGGCGTCCGGCGCTGGGCCCTTCGATTCCGTGCCGCGGCCGGTGGATGACCGCTTCCGGAAATGGCATGAGGGGCGACCGCGCGCGCGGCGCTCGGATGATATCGAGGCGATCGCGCGGCTCGGCGTTTCGCGGAAGATCGATTCGATCCGCGCCTACGTCTCGGACGAGCTGGACGGGGACGTCGAGATCGAGACGTCCCTCGCGGGTTCGGCCTGGACGCGGATCGGACGGATCGGGGAACGGAGCTCCGCCGGCTGGTACGAGTTCGCGGGCGGCGGCAGGGCGGCGGACGCGGTGCGCGTCGTCCATGGCGGTCGCCGCGGGCGGGCGGCCGGCATCGGCGAACTGGAGATCCGGGGCCGCGGCGGCCCGCTCGCCGACGCGTACGCGGCGATCGGCGGCGCGGGGCCCCTCGCGTTCTCCGCTCCGCTCGATTATTCCTTCGAGGCGCGCCGGTCCGACGGCGACCTCACGCTCGAGATCGGCATGGCCGCCGAGACGGTGGGCGATCTCGCGGTCGAGCTCAACGGCGCGCGGCGTACGCTCGACGTACGCTCGACCATGGAGGGGACGGCCCTGTACGTCCTCTCCGTCCCGCCTCAGGACCTCGGGGAAGGGACGAATTTCCTGCGCATCCTGCCGCGTTCGAACGCGGACGAATTCCGCTTCGGCCGCCTACGAAAGCCGCGAGGACGCGAGCCGGTATCCATCGCGGCGGACGATGCCGCGGTCGACGGCCATCGCATGACCGACGCGGGGATGGGCGAGGATACGATCTACGCGCTCGACGGATCCGCTGAGCTTGCCGCGGTGGAGGCGTATTCCCTGAACGGCGTATTCCCGGAACTCTTCGTGCCGGATCGGCGCGGCTGGAAAGCGGTGCCGCTCGCGCGCAGGGAAGGCATCCGCGGCGTCTACGTCACCGACGCTGAGACGGACCGGATCAAGGTGAAGGGGGCCGGCTCGCGGATCGCGGAGCTCTGCGTCTTGGGGAGCCGATCGCCGGATCGGGGACCCGTCGTGGCCTTCCTTTCTCCCGAGTCGATCCGCGGCGAATTGCCGCGTCTTCCCTCATCCGACTACTTCATCGGATTCGTGGATGATCCGGCTTCCCGCGTGTCGGTGAACGGCCGCCGCGTGCCGACCTTCGGCCACTATTTCTGGGCCACGCCGCGTTTCCTCGAAGAACCGGAGGACGGCCTCGCGACGATCGAGGCGACGGCGGTCGACGGGCGAGGACGCGCGGGGCGCGCGTCGGCGACGATCTTCGTCGGCGATACCGAGGGGCTCGAACTGGATCAGGAAGACAAGGTCCACTACAGCGCCGGCGCCTGGACCGTAAGCGGCTCCTGCCGACTGCACGACGCTGAAGTGCGCGTGAACGGAACCCCGGCACGGATGGCCGGCCGGCGCTTCACGGCGACGATCCAACTGGCAGAAGGCCTCAACACGGTGGCCGTGGAGGCCGTGAGCCGCCGGACGGGGCGGACGATCGCGGTCGCTTACCGCAGGGCGGCGAAGGCGAGCTCAACGCTCGCCCTCTCCGTGGTCCGGCCCGAACCCAGCTCCTATACGCGGGAGTCGGCCGTTTCCGTAACGGGCCGCGTCCTCGGCGCGGGAACGCCGACGGTGACCGCGGCCGGAAAGCCGTGCGCGGTGCGCGGCGACGAGTTCCGGAGCGGCCCGATCGCGCTCGTCGAGGGCGCCAATCGGATCGAAGTCGTCGCCGTCGATGCCCTCGGTAGGCGGCAGACGACGACCGCGGTCGCGTACCGGGATAGCGTCCGACCCGTCGTCCATGTT
>JAEXTK010000210.1 GCA_023406985.1 Spirochaetota bacterium
CCCGGGGGCGGGGGCGGCCGCGGCCCCCCGCGACGCCGCGGCCCCCCGCGACGCCGCGGCCGTCCTCGACGCCGCGGCCTCCCTCGACGCCGCGGCCTCCCTCGACGCCGAGATCCCCGCGGGAAGGTATCTCTTCGCGCAGCTCAGGCCGGACGGCGAGCTCAGGCCGGCTGAGCTCCTCGCCGCAGCCGCGCTGGAATTGCAGCGGGACGGCCTCTGGCGCGCCGTCGCGCTCGAACCGCGCGTCTACGTCCGCGCCCTGGCCGAAGGCGGCGGCACCGTGTTCCAGGTCCTCCGCCCGATCGCCGCGGCGGCCGATCCCGCCGACTGACATGCCCGCCGTCCGCGTCCTCCGTTCGCCCTCCACGGACATCTTCCTCAACCTCGCTATCGAAGATCGCGTTTTCCGGACCTTCTCCGCGGACGAACGCATCCTCTTCCTCTGGTCCAACGAGGCCGCCGTGGTCATCGGCCGCTATCAGAACCCGTGGATCGAGTGCAGGGCGGCCGAAATCGAGCGGGACGGCGTGGCCCTGGCCCGCCGCCAAAGCGGCGGAGGCACGGTCTGGCACGACCGCGGCAACCTCTGCTTCACCTTCATGAGCGCCACGCCCCTCATGGACCGGAGCGCGAACATCGGTCTCGTGGTCCGCGCCCTCCGCGGCCTCGGCCTGGACGCGCGGGAGAACGATCGCCTCGATATCCTCGTCGACGGCCGCAAGGTGTCGGGAAGCGCCTTCAGGGAAAGCTCGCTCAGGTCGTTCCACCACGGGACCCTGCTCGTGGGCGCCGACCTCCGGGCGCTCGAGCGGTACCTGGCCCCCGGAGGGGCCGCCCACCGGGCCAAGGGCGTGAAATCGGTGCGCTCGCCCGTGGCGAACCTCGCCGACTCGCTGCCCGGACTCACGATCGGACAGGTGGAAGAAGCCCTCGCGGCCGAAGCGGCCGTGACATGGGGCAGCGCGACGGTCGAGGACCTGGACGCCGCGGCCCTCGCGGCCCAGGCGGAGACGGCCGCCTACCGCGACCTGCTCGCGAGCCGCGCATGGCGCTTCGGCGCCTCGCCGCCCTTCGCGCGGAGGTTGGAGGCGGGAGACGCGGTGTTGACCTTGGAGATCGAAGGCGGCGCGGTTCGCGAGGCCTGGATCGAAAAGGGAGGATTTCGGCACGAAGGGGTGGCCGAGGCGATCAGGGGTATGGCGTACGATGAACGCGCCATCGCCGCTGCCCTGCGCGCGCTCGCGCCGCGGATTGTGATCGGAGAAGAGACCGACGCGACGATCGAGCCCCTCGCCGTCGCGCTGGAGGAAGGCCGCTTCTCATGAAGCGGCCTCGACCCCGCTCGCGCGCTACAGGCGCACGGCTTCCACCATGTAGCGGGAATCCATGCCGGAGGCGCCGGCCTTCCTGAGCTCCACGACGAAGATGAGCGAGCCGTCCCTGGGAGCGATGACCGCGCGGCGGATGCGGTAGGAAGCCACGAGCGCCCGCTTGAGCGCCGGCGTGCCGACGGTATAGCGCTTAACGGAACCGTCCTTGAGCGTGCGCTCCACGTCGATGTAGAAGGACGACTTGAGCGTCGCCCCGCTACCCTCGACGTAGGGTACGAGCGTGGCTTTGTACGAGGCGCCGGACTCGAAGTCCCGGAACTCGATGGGCGCTTGCCCTTCGGAGGCTCCGTTGTCCACGGCCAGATAGAGCGGTTGGCTCTGCCTGAGGAAATCCACCTTGTGCGCCGCGGCCAGACCGGCGTTTTCCGCGAGCAGCTTGTAGAAGGCGCCGGAGCCGTCCTGCCCCGCGATGACCGGTCCGTCGTAGACGAGCGATTTCTTCCCGCCGCTCACGAAGTCGTTGCGCGGGACGTCCACCACGAAGAGCTCGGCCCAGGGTTTCAGGCTGTTCGATTCGACTCCGTACTGCGCGAACATATACCGGCTGCCGTCCGCCGAAAACCCGAGATCGACGAAGGAGGCTGCATCGCCCGCCCACGCGTTCAGCCCGAGGACGAGGACGAGGGGCGCGAGAAATCGTTTCGACATGGTTGTCTCCTCACGTATAGAGTATCGGCGCATCCCCGCCGGCCTTGAGTCCCTCCGGAGGAATGAACTATGCTGGATCCATGACCCTTTCCATGCGGAACCGCTTGCTCGGCGTCGGCATCGCCGCCCCTATCCTCCCCGCGACCGCACTCATCTTGTCCGCGGCGGAAGCGCTCAGGACCGCCCCGGCGGCTTCGGAAGAAGCGATCCGCCGGGCCCGCGGCCTGATCCAGGTCCTTTCGGCTTTCCTCTTCGATCCCTCGCCCTACGCGCCGCTCGCGTCCATCGTCTTCTCGATCCTCTACGCCGGCGCGACCGTCGCCCTCATCTATTACTTTTTCGAGAAGACGCAGGCGCCGGAGATCCTCTTCATCGCGCTCTTCGCGCTCTCCCTCGCGGCCGAGGGATTCCGCATCGCGGTCCCCCTGGCCATGGCTCGGAATTGGCCGCCCGCCTACGTGGTGGGCGCCGCGCGGGCCCTGCTCTTCGGACGCTTCTTCGGCCTCTTCGCCCTCTTCGCCGCGGGACTGTACGCGGCCGGCCTCGAATACCAGAAGCACGGCCGCGTCGTGATCATCGTCGCCGCGGCCGCGTTCGCCATCGCGGCGGGAGCCCCGGTGGACGGCCTATCGTGGGACAGCTCCTTCTCGCCCATTCCCGGCTACGCGTTCATGTTGGAGATCGTTCAGATCGGGGTGGCCGCCATCGCAGTCGTCAATTTCCTCGTGGCCGCCTACTCGCGCGGCACCGCGGATTTCGCGCACGTGGCGCTCGGCTGCGTGCTCGTAGTGATCGGAAGGGATGGCCTCATCCGGGCCGACACGTGGCTCGCCCTCCCCTTGGGAGCGGCGGCCATCGCCAGCGGGACGGTCCTCGCCGCCGCCAAGGTGCATCGGTTTTATCTCTGGCTATAAAAGACGGTCAGGAGAGCGCGCCGGCTACCTCGACGGCAAAGCCGACCGCGAGCGGAAGGGCGATATTGTCGTAGTCTTCCAGGGGCAAGGCCTCCACGAACGTGGCGACGAAGGCGGCGAAGAAGGCTGTGCGGAAGTCGGCGGAGATCCGGTAGGCGACCAGGAAAACCGCGGAGAAGCAGGCGGCTGACCCCTCCAGGCTCTTGCCCCGCAGGAACGCCGGGCGTATGCGCCCCACAAGCTTACCCACGAGGCTCGCGAGGCCGTCCCCGAAGGCGAGCGCATAGATGGCGATGGTCGCGGCGGGATCTGGATAGAGCAAGAGCGCGAGCATGGCGCCGAGGCCGAGCGTCACGGGGCCGAGCACGAAGCGGCCGCGATCCCGATCGCGCGCGGCGATCGCGGTGACCGCGGAGATCAACGGGATCCTCACTCCCGCGTAGCGGGCCGATTCGGCGTACGTGTAGACGATCGTTCCCAGCGCGAGGGCCGCGACGGTGAGCCCGCGGTTTACGTAGGCGAGGCTCGGCGCGAGGGCGATAAGGAAATGGATGGACTTACGGATCAGTTCCGTCCGGATGTCGGCCCACTGGCTGACGAAGCCCCCTCTCGGGATGGCCACTGCGAGCGCTTGCTTTTTATCGATAGATTCCATTTGCATGCCTTCTTTTTAGCAATTCTCGTGCCATAAGAAATGCATAACGATCCAAAAATAATTCCTTTTAAGATAATGAATAAAGGACAGCTTTTCCGCGCGTTCCCCTAACTACCC
Source organism: Spirochaetota bacterium (assembly GCA_023406985.1). GTDB lineage: Bacteria > Spirochaetota > Spirochaetia > Treponematales > Breznakiellaceae > JAEXTK01. The sequence goes on from JAEXTK010000210.1 coordinate 3,726, forward strand.
CGAATTCGTATGATATTGTATACGCCCTTTTTTCAATAAAAACTAGTCCGCCTTCGCCTTGACACGAGGCCCTCCCGATGCTAGTATCGCCACCGTTCCGCATCGCTAATAGACAGGCAGTTTTTTGGGCGATTAACTCAGTGGGAGAGTGCTACCTTCACACGGTAGAAGTCATTGGTTCAAATCCAATATCGCCCAAAAAACTGCTTTTTTATTAAGCGCCAAGTCCGACTTCACACGGTAGAAGTCATTGGTTCTTCATGCGGCCTTCGGCCGCGCTCCGTCAGGGATTGATTGAGGCGCCGCGCGTCCGCGGCGCGGCGTAGTCCAATATCGCCCATAACGATTTACGACATCCTTGCGGCGCGGCGTCGACAGACGCGCGATACGGGACTGCCTCAAGCGCGCGCTTCGGATCGGCGGCTCGGCGCGATCTTCTTGGCGATCGCGAGTTCGAGAAGGACCGCGACGCTGAGCGAGAGCGTGAAGACGCTCCAGGGGTCGTACCGCGAACCATCCACGGGATAGAGTTGCCACGCGAGGTTGTAAGTCGCGTGGAGGATGAGACTCACCGCGCCGGCCCTCCCTGAGAGCGCGTACAGCTGAATCATCATGATCCTGGAGACGAAAGAGAAGAGGCATTGGCCGACGATCCATGACGCCGCGTGCCCGGTCTGGATGAACGGGATCAGGTGCCAGGCGACATAGCAGGCGGGAACCGAGAGGTAGTGCCTGTAGCGCCGGGAATCCTCGTAGTCCAGCAGCAGGAAGCCGGTCCAGCCCGATTCCTCCCCGATCGCGGACACGATGAACGCGACGAGCAGGATCAAGAGGCGCGGCGCCCGTATGACGAGGTCCTCCTCCAACGCGCCGCTCAATCTCGCGAACAAGAACGATAGGAGCAGAATGGCGGGCATGAGGACGAAGCTCAGCGTCCGCACCCCGAAGCCCCTCCCCGTCCGAAAACGGAAAAGGTTCCGGAACGCCGCGGTCCGCGACTCCGCGTTTTCCCCGAATACCGCCGCCACCGCCAAGAAGGGAGCGACGAACATCGCGGCGCTCAGAGGCACCCCCGGTAGGATGCGCATATCGAAGACTGCCCCCGCGAGGATGAAGGGAAGGGTGAATCCGATCAACAAGAGGAAGAACTTCCTACGTTCGGCTGCAGAGGTCATGCTCCGCACGCCTCCTACTCCGCCAGGATCTTTTCCCAGACCGAAGGTTCCTGGACGTCCTTGTCGATCTCCGCGTAGATCTGGGCCTCGTAGGGAACCTTGGGGTACAGGCTGCCCCGCGTATTGAGGAAGGCGAGGTTCGCCTGCTCGGACCGGACCATCGTGTTCGGGTCCCGCGTGAGGGCGTCCCAGGCGCGGGCGGATTCGGAGTAGAGGGCGAGCGCGCGGGCGCGGTAGCGGGCATCGCCGGTCCGGTCCGCGAGGGCCTCGAGCGTCACGCCGAGGTTGTTGCGCGCGCGCATCAAGCGCTCGGCGAGTTCGGCGTGCTCCGGCCGCGCGTTCGGCACCAGTACGGGGAAACGGGCGCGCTCGGCCTCCAGCATGTCGAGGAGGCGATTGTAGTAGCCCTGCGCCGCGTGGAGATCGCCGCGGCGATAGAGCGCGTTGCCGAGGGCGAACATGAGGCGACGGTTGAGCGGAAGCTCGGTGGAGGCGTCGAAGAAATACTCCACCGCCGCGGCCCAATCGCCCTTCGCGTATCCGACATACCCCATCCGGTACCGTATCTCGGGCGGCGACCATCCGTGGGAGGCCGCTTCCCGGTAATCGGCCATGGCGGCGTCCAGGTCTCCCGCCTTGAAGTACTCAAGGTCGCCGAGGTCCGCGTAGAGCCTGCCGTATTCAGGGGCCCGGTCCAGGATGCGCCGGGCGAGCGCGTCCTCGTAGAGGCGGATACCGTTCGCGAGCTGTTCTTGGGCGGCGAGGAATTCCTTGGCCTGCGTGAGGAGCGTCGCGTATCGCCGGTGTGCGTCGATTCGGTAAGCGGTCCGGCGCGCGGAAACCTCGTGCGCCGCGGAGAACGCGGCGAGCGCGCGCTCGAGGGCTCCCCGTTCCTCATCGCTCCTGCCGTACCGCTCGTAATACCGGGCGAGGTGGTAATAGGATTCCGGATGAGCCGGATCCGTCCGGACCGCCCGTTCCAGGAGTTTCCGGAGGTTCTCTATGCGTTCCACGTTCGGATCGGGGACGCCGACGGGGACCTCTTCCTTCTTATCCAGCAGGTACCCGCCGAGTTCGGCCAGGGAAGGCCCGGATATCTTCCGCTTTTCCGAAGAAAGGAAATACTCCTGCAGGGGGAGGACCTCGGCCAGCTTATCCGTGCGGATGAAATAGATGAGCATGCGCTCCAGGAACGCGTCCTGGCGGCCATACTTTTCCATGAGGCGCGCGTAGGCCCGCCGGGCCTCCTCGTAGCGGGAAGCGTCCTGCTCCGCCCAGGCCATGTTGTTGTCGCCGAGGGCGAGCAAACCCTCGCGATCGTCGACGCTATAGTCCAGTATCTGATCGCGCAGGATCCGATCCGCCTTGGCGAAATTGCGTAGCTCCTTGGACTCCATGGCCGCGTACAGGAGCGCGCCCCGCTTGTCGCGCGGATAGAGCTTGAGGAGTTGGTCGTATTTCTCTTCGGCCAGGATGTACTGGCGCTCGTCCGCGAACCCGCGGGCATACTTGTAGAACCAGTTCTTGGATCGCCGGAGCCGGAAGCCCTGATCGAATCGCTCGTTCGCCCGCGCGTACTCGCCCGCCTCGATGCGCTCCATGCCCTGCGTGTAGTAGGCGTACGCCCGAAGCGGACGATACACGAATTCGAAGCCGAGATACGCCACGGAGGTCGCGATCGCGGCCACGAACGCGAACACCCGGAGGACGGGCAGGATGTTGTGGACGAACGCGTACGCGAAGGTCGCGCGCTCCGCCTCGAGCTCCTCGCCGGTCCGTTTCTCGAAACCGCGCGGGATGGGTATGGACCTACCGATGAGCCGTGAGGCGAGCGTCGCCGTTTCCCGCGCGGCGGCGCCCCGGACCAGCAACCGGACCAGGGCCGACATGTCCTCCGGCGGCACCGCGTGTTCGGCGATCAGCTCTTCGCAGGCGATCCTCAAGTTGAGCGGGTAGGCCGTGAGGGTCGCTTGGAGTTTCTCCAGATCCTGTTCGGAAAGGACGATCTCCTCGACCTCGGCGCTCGGCATCGCCCGCCCGGCGCGCCTCGGCGGGGCGACGCGCGCGGGCTCCTCTTTCGCCTGGGCGCCGCGGAAGACGTCGTCGATGCCCTCGAGGGAAAAGTCCTCCAGATGGGCGAACCCGTCTTCCTCGCCTCGCGCGGGAGCGCCCTCGGGCGCCACGCCGAAGCCGGATGAGAGGAAGTCGTTATCGAGGCTGAAGGTATCGAACGAATCGATCGAAGCTCCCTCGGCTTCTCCCCGGTCCTCCTCCGCGCCGGCCGCGTCTTCCGGCGCTTCGGGAGCCCCTTCGGCGGGGGGGCGCTGCTCGTCCAGATCCATGGAGAAATCGGGGATGTCGAAGATATCCTCCGCGGCGGGGACATTGCCTTTGCGGCCGACGGTCGGCTTTTCTTCCGCGGCCGGCGGTTTCTCGGATTCCACTTCGGAGAACAAGGAGAACGACTCGTCGGTATCGAGGAGATCGAAGTCGGAGGGGGCTGCCGTCCCTTCCGGCGCGGACGCCTCGTCCGCGATCTCCTCGCCCTCGAGTTCCTCCGCTTCGGAAGGCATTCCCGCGGCCGAGGAGGGCTCCGCGGCCCCTTCCTCGTCGCGCGCGGGGGCCTCCTCGCCGCCCGAGGCGGAATCGTCGCCCAGGGCGAAATCGCCGCCGAGATCGAGGTCATCGAACGAAAAATCGGCGGGAAATTCTTCCGCGTTTGCCTTCGGGGTCTCGGCGCGCCCCTCCTCTACCTCCGCCGCGAGCCCGTCGAGGAGTCCTTCCGGTATGCCGAAATCTTCCGCCCCCGCCTCGCCGGCCGGAGCCTCGCCCGCCGCGGATTCCGGTAAGGAGCCGGGGAACGCGGAAGCCTCGAATGGCGGTTCGAAGCCGGCCTCCGGCGGCTCCGGCGCGGGCAGCGGCTCTTCTTCCCGCGGAGGCTCCAGCCCCATGCCCGCGTCAGGGGGCGGCGCCGAAAGGTCATCGGGGATGGAGTCGAGGAAGGCGCCGAAATCGAAGGCATCCTCCCCGCCTCCCCCGGCGTCCGCGCCCTCGGTCGCGCCGGCGCCGAAATCGATGGGCGCGGAAGGCTCCGCGGAGACGTCGGCGAACAGATCTTCGGCCGAAGGCGGCGGCACCGGCATGGCGCGGCCTACCGAAGACGAGTCCGTGCCGCCGCCCTCGGGCAGAGAGAGCTCGTCGTATTCTTCGCCTCGGGCCGAGAGGGACGACAATTCACCGCCTATGGCCCTGAACGAGGATCTGAAGCGCTCGAGATCTATCCGCGAAGGCATGATCAAGATATTGAAGCATCGTCCGATAATTGTAAAGAACGAATGAAACACACGATTCAAACCGCGCTGGGCGCGATCTTCGCGCTGACGCTCGTCGCCCAGGCCGGCGCGGTGGACTTCGAGTCCTTCAGCTTCAACGATCGCCTCCTCTCCATGCGGGGCCCCGAGGCCCCCGTCATCTTCGAGGACGGGGTGATCTTCACCGCGCCTTCCACTTCCCGCCGCGTCGGCATCGCCTTCGCCCATGAAGGCTTCGGCCGCGTGCACTGGTTCAAGAAGCTCATGAAGAGCGCGGACGAGCCCCTGCCCGCCGACGGCAAAAAGGAAAAACCGAGCAAGAAGGCGCCGCAGTTCGTCGATTCGGGGCTGCTCTTCTTCGCCTACGATTACCCGCGCGGCATGCGCGAGCTGGAATACCGGCTCGTCGTGGACGGCCTCTGGATCGCGGATCCCCGCAATCCCGTCCGCCGCATCGATCCGGCCACGGGCGTCGTCCGCTCCGTGGTCGCCCTTCCCGAACCGACGAAAAACCCCTCCACCTACGACGCCCCTTCAGGGTCCCTCCGCTTCAGCTACGACACCGCGCCCGGCGAGACGGTCACCGTCGCGGGCAGCTTCAACGGCTGGGATCCCTTCATGTACGAACTGATCGAAGAGTCTCCGGGGAGGTACGTCCTCACCCTCCCCCTGCCCGCCGGGGTCCACCGCTACGTCTTCTACCATCGGGGCGAGCGCATCCTGGACCCGAACAATCCACGAAAGGTCTATACCGCCGAAGGAAAGACGGCTTCCGAAGCGATCGTGGAGTAGGCCCGGTCCGCTCAGCCGAAAGACTCGCGGATTTCGGGCCGCCGCCGCTCGGCAACGAGGGGCGGCCGATCGCGTTTTACCCTCTTTTTACGCGTTCGAAGGCTCGTTTTTTGACATCATCGACCCGTTCCAATAGAATCGAATCGATCAATCCAAAAAACTTTGATCAAAAATCGAATCGGCTACCGGAGCATCCTCGTGAGCTTATGTCCCGTCGTCAACGTGATCGATGAAAAGTGCAATTCTTGCCACCAATGCATCGCGGTCTGCCCGGTGAAGATCTGCCTCGACGGCTCGGGCGATACGGTGAAGATCAACCATGACCTGTGCATCGGCTGCGGATCCTGCATCCGCGCCTGCCCGCACGAGGCGCGCAAGGGCATCGACGACTGGGATAGCTTCCTGGCCGATTCTCGGAACGGCACGGAGATGATCGCCGTCGTCGCCCCCTCCGCCGCCGCGACCTTCGCCGACAAGCTCCTTCGCCTCAACGGATTCCTGGCGAGCCTCGGAGTCACGGCGTTCTTCGACGTGAGCTTCGGCGCCGAACTCACCGTCCGTTCATACCTCAAGCACATCGAGTCCCCTTCTCCGGCCATGGTCATCTCGCAGCCCTGCCCCGTCGTGGTGAACTACCTGGAGATTTACCAGAGCCCGCTCCTCGCCTATCTCGCGCCGGCCGACAGCCCCATGGTCCACACCATGAAGATGATCCGGACCTGGTATCCCCGGTACCGAGCGCACAAGATCGCCGTCATCTCGCCGTGCTTCGCGAAAAAGCGGGAGTTTGCGGCCACCGGCTTCGGCGACTACAACCTCACCTTCGATTCGCTGCAGTCGTACCTGGAGACCGCCCGGCTCTCGCTCGATCGATTCCCGGAGGTCGATTTCGAGAATCCCCCGCGGAGCGGGCGGTCCTCTTCTCCACCCCCGGAGGACTCCTCCAGACCGTGAAGCGGGAGGCGCCGGAGCTCGCCGACTCCGTCAGGAAGATCGAGGGGCCGCAGGTCCTGTACGATTATTTCAAGGAACTTCCCGCGGCCGTCAAAGCGGGCTGCGCCCCCTTCATCGTCGACTGCCTCAACTGCGAGAAAGGCTGCAACGGCGGCACGGGGACCAGACTCGCGGCGGCTTCCGTCGACGTGCTCGAAAGCCGGGTAGCCTCCCGCGCCTCCACGCTGAAAACCCGCTACTCCAAGCGGAGAAAGGACGCGGAGGCCCGGCGCCGTCTCGGAGCCGTCTTGGAAAAGCACTGGAGGAAGGGCCTCTACGACCGGCGCTACCAGGATAGATCTCAGGCCAACGGAATCCGTACCCCTACGGAACGGGAGCTCCAGGACATCTATCACCGCATGCTCAAGTTCGAGCCCGCGGACCTCTACAACTGCGCATCCTGCGGCTACAACTCCTGCGAGATGATGGCGACGGCCATCCACAACCGCCTCAACAAACCCGAAAATTGCCACCATTACCAGACCGCCAAGATCGTGGCGGCGCAGAAGAGCACCGCGGTCATCGCGGAGCGGCTCAACGCCCAGATCAGCGGCGCCAGCCTGCTCATGGCCCAGCTCGAAGAGATAAAGCATACGATGGTGGCGAACGCCGCGAGCCAGTCGCGCACCGTGGACGAGTCCTCTTCCGCGATCGTCGAGATGGTCAGCTCCATCCACAACGTGGACAAGCTCGTGCAGCAACGCTTCCGGATGGTTGCCGAATTGGAAGCGAATGCCACGACGGGCGGCGATGCCTTCGAGGAAACGATCGGTTCCATAGGACGCGTCTTCAAGGGCGTGGACAAGATCCTGGAGATCAACGGCACCATCGACGCGGTCGCCTCCAGCACCAACCTGCTCGCCATGAACGCCGCCATCGAGGCAGCGCACGCCGGGGCGGCGGGCAAGGGCTTCGCGGTGGTCGCCGACGAGATCAGGAAGCTATCCATGCAAACCGCGGAGAACGCCGCCCTCATCTCCAAGGACCTGATCCAGGTCGCGGCAGACGTTAAAGCCACCCAGACGATCTCCGAGCGGGCCGGCACGGGCATCGACGGCATGGTCGTGCGGCTCAAGACGGTCTCGGAAAGCTTCCAGGAACTGGCCTACACGATGAAGGAGATGGCGGCCGGCTCCACGCAGATCCAGACGGGCCTGGACGAGATCCTGAGGGAAAGCCGCCTGGTGGACGCCGCGGTGGCCGACCTCTCCGCCCTCATCGGGCGGGTCAACGACTTCTACAAGACGCTTCAGAGCATCTCGGAGGAGAGCCTCAAGGTGATTTGAGCGCGCGGCCACGAGTGTCGCGAAGCTTTGGGATGGAATGCAGAGATCGGGGGGCGTCACGGGAGTCCGCGCGCCCGCCGTCCATCCGGCACGCCCCCACGCGCCGGGCCTCCTCGCGCCGGACCAAAGGTCCGCCGCTGCGGGGTCCCGTCGCTCCCCGAAGCCCATTCGGAAGCGGCGGCAATCCTCAGGCATCTCTTTCCCAAATCTTCGAAGCACGAGCGGTAGCCGAGTCCTGGTCCGGAATCCCTGATGGGCTACGCAGGGCTCTTCCTCCGGTCGGCGACGTCCTGTAGCCTCCCTGCGGACGCCTCCGTCCCTCTCGGCGCTCCTGCGCCTCGCCATCGCTGCGTCCTCCGGACGCATCCGATTGGAATAGATCGAAGCGCCGCAATCCAGCGGCGCGGCGGAATCGGGACGGGACAGAGCGTTCGAGTCCTGCCCCTGGGCGAAAATGTAAAAGGCCGCCCGAGGGGCGGCCTTAACTTTACTTTAGCAGGGGCAGGACTCGAACCTGCGACCTCCGGGTTATGAGCCCGACGAGCTGCCAACTGCTCTACCCTGCGTCG
>JAEXTK010000052.1 GCA_023406985.1 Spirochaetota bacterium
CGCCCGTGCGCGCCGGAGACCAGGATCGGCGTCCCGTTCCGGACCGATCGGGCGGCCGCGGCGGGAAGCGGCCGACGCTCGGCCGAGAAGTTGAGGACCGCCGTGATCCGTTCGCCCTCCAGGGCGCGCGCGTACGCGATGACCGCCGGATCGTCCCCGTCCAGGAATTCGATGTCGCCCGACGCCAGGGCCGGGTGGACCTTCCTGGCCGCGAGCAGGGCTCGATACCAGGAGAAGAGGCTCCGCTCATCCGCCGCCTGCGCCTCCGCGTTGCGGTGGGCGTAGTCGGGATTCACCGGGAGCCAGGGCTGCCCGGTCGTGAAACCGGCGGCCGGCGCGGCCGACCACTGCATCGGCGCGCGTTCGCCGTCCCGCCCGAGCGGGAGGGGCCACGTCTTCACGCCGAGCGGATCGCGGAGTTCGCTCCGCGCGAGTTTCGTCTGGGTCATGCCGAGCTCTTCCCCGTAATACACGAAGGGCGTTCCGCGCAGGGTAAGGAGCAGGGCGGCCGCCACGCGGCCGCGCGCCTCGGTCTCCGCCGCGTCCTTACCGCGGTAGCGCCAAACGTGGCGCGGCTGGTCGTGGTTGGAGAGCGTCAGGTTCGGCCAGGCGCCCGCGGGCAACGCCGCGTACCACCGCCGTATCGAGTCGCGGAAGGCGGCCGCGGACCATTTTCGGTAGAGCAGGTCGAAGTTGAAGGCCATGTGGAGTTCGTCGAGGTTCTCACCATGGTACGATGCCGCCTGCGCGGGGTCGCGGCAGAAGATCTCCCCCACGAGGACCCGGTCGCCCGGGTAGGAATCGGCGATTTCCCTGATCTCGCGGCAGATATCGTGGGTCTCCGGCCGGTTCCGGTCAAAGACGTGCCGCTGGAAGAGGTCGGGATTCGCCGTGAGGCTCCGGGGATTGGAGCGGAGCGCGGCGTCCTTGACGTACCAGTTGACGACGTCCATGCGGAATCCGTCCACGCCCCGGTCCAGCCAGAACCGGATCGCGGCGTACATGGCCGCGCGGAGTTCCGGATTGCGCCAATTCACCTCGGGTTGGTTGCGGGTGAAGGTACCGAGGTAGTACTCGCCGGTCGCCTCGTTGGGCCACCACGCGCTCGCGAGCTCGAACTGGGCCACCCAGTTGTTCGGCCGTACGAGGCGCCCCCCGGCGCCGCGTCGGATCGGCTGCCAGAGATACCAATCGTGCTTCGCGGACTCCTTGGAAGAACGGGCCTCCACGAACCACGGGTGCCGGTCCGAGGTGTGGTTGATGACCAGGTCGATGATGACGCGGATGCCCGCCGCGTGGGCGCGATCGAGCAAGCGATCGAAGGCGGCGAGATCGCCGAACAGGGGATCGACCCCGCAGTAATCGGCGATGTCGTAGCCGAAGTCCACCATGGGCGACGGATAGAACGGGGAAATCCAGAGCGCGTCCACGCCGAGGGAGGCGAGGTACGCCAACTTGGACTCTATGCCCGCCAAGTCGCCGACTCCGTCGCCGTCCGCGTCCATGAAGCTCCGCGGGTAGATCTGATAGAAGACGGCCCGTTCCCACCACTTCGCCATGCGTTCGCCTCCGCGTTCCTTATTCTACTGCCACGGTCACGTCCCGCACCGCGTAGGCCTGGCAGGCCAAGCGTTCGTCCGCCGCCGCGCCCACGGCGTCGAGCCGCGCGCGCTCCCGCTCGCCGATCGGGCTCAGGGCGCCCCGCCGCGCCTCTATCACCCGGACGCGGCAGGTACCGCAGAGCGCCTTGCCGCCGCAGTCGTGGCGTATGCGCGCTCCGCCCCGGACGAGCGCGTTGAGCAGGGACAGGACCGCGCTCGACTCCACCGAGATTTCTTTTCCCGCGCTCCGGAACCGGATACGAGCCACGCCCTACTCCGAGACGGAGACGCGGTTACGCCCTTCCTGCTTGGAACGGTAGAGCGCGCGGTCCGCGCGGTCGATGAGGGATTTGGCCGAGATGTCCCGGTCGGGATTGTAGCGGGCGACGCCGCAGGAGATGGTCACGTGGAGCTGGAGCCCCTCGTATTCGGTGGCGACGTCCGCCACCGCTTGCCGGATGCGTTCGGCCGCGAACGTGGCCTCGGGCAGGTCGGTATCCGCCATGAGCACCACGAATTCCTCGCCGCCGTACCGGGCCGCGACGTCCATGCTGCGCACGCACTCTCCGATCGTCTTGGCCACGCGCTTCAGCACCGCGTCGCCGCAGGAGTGTCCGTAGGTATCGTTGAACTTCTTGAAATAGTCGATGTCCATCATGATGATGGAGAGCGGGGTGTTCGTCTCGGACACCGCCTCCATGCGCTCCAGCAGCGTCGTATAGAAATAGTGCTTCATCTTGAGCTTCGTCATCATGTCGGTGGTCGTCATCTCGAAGAGGAACGCGTTGTTGATCGCGATGGAAGCCAGCACCGCGATATTGATGATGTGCTCGCGCTCGTATTGGTCGAATTCGCTCTCGTCGATGCGCTCGCCGAGCAGGATGATCCCGTTGATGACGCCCTTGGCCTTGAGCGGCACGATGAGGGACGGCTCCAAGTTCGCGATGCCCTCCAGGCCGTCGAGCGAACCGAGTTCCGCGCGGATCTCCTCCAGCGTATAGCAGGCGTACTTGCGCGAAAAGAGGCGGATGATGTCGTGATCCTCGGAGAGGACGTACTCGGCGCTATGGTCGAGGTCGAAGCCCTTGTAGTTCCGGTGCAGGCTGAAGCAGGTGGAATCCAAGCCCTTCTTGGCGAACAAGCCGGCTTTGAGGACTTTGAGCTGGGCCATGCAGGTGAAGAGGATGGAATCGATGAGGATGGCGTAATCGAGGGTGGAGTTGAGGCTTTTCGAAATCTCCAAGAGCTGCTTGAGATCGAAGATTTGTTTCTCTTGATCTACGCAGCACGTTCGGTTCTCGGATTGGCCGCGCTCGGGAGGATCTTCGATTGGTGTCGGCATCTCGTGCCCAGCAGGATAGCACGCCCCCTTCGATCCCGCAAGCTTCGGAGATGAAGCCCTCCGCTTCATGACGGGGCCTGTATCGATTCGGTTTCGGTTCGTATCGGAACGACGATGAGGAAGGCCTTCATGAGCTTGAGGAATCGGGCCGTCGCGTTATAGCCGTTGGCCAGGGTCGGGATGAGGCTCTTGTCCTTCGCGGCGGCGAGCGTCTTGATGTTGGTGACGAGCTCCGGAGTCGGCTTACGGAAATCGGTGATCACGTCATAGACGGCTTCCGCCAACTCCCGGAGCGACTTGACGTCCTGTTCCACGAGTTCCTTGGCCCGCGCGTCCAGGGCGGCCGCGATCCGCGCCACGGTATCCGATCGGTCGCGCCCTTTCGCCGACTCGTCCAGGGCCGCGCGGAGGGCCGCCGCGCCGATGCGGGAGTGGCCGCCCGCGGCTTCCTCGAAGGCCGCGATGCGCGCCCCGGACTTCTCGAGTTTCTCCACGGCGTCGGTGATCCGCGCGCGGAGCACCCCGTTGTCGAAGAAGCCTTCCACCGCGACCCTGCGCGCCGCCTCCACGAGGCCCTGCGAGAGATATCGCCGCTCGAAGGTCTTGAGGAAGCGGAGGGGCGTGAGCCAGGCGAGGGATAGGGAAGCTTCCGCCTGCAGGCGCCGGTTGAGCGCGTCGTCGTACCCCGTCAAGGTGAGCACGCCGCCCGAAGGAGGCGTACCGAACAGGGCCTCCGTTTCCGCGCTCAGGGAACTTTCCTTGAGCTCCCGCAAGAGACGATCGCGGTCTTCGGCCCAGCGGCGCTGCCGACGCGCGCGGTACTCGCCGAGCGCCGGGGGCGGGGCCTCGACCTTGGGAGGCTTGAACGAGACCTCGGAACGGACCGCCCGCAGGAGATTGAACATGACGGGTCCCGAGAGGATCGAACCGAGCAGCTTGTTCGCGAGGTTGGCGGATTTGGCCGCGCGCCTGCCCGCGTCGGACGCGGTCTCGCCCCCGAGCCGCTCCATGAGGGCGGTCAGATCGGCGATCGCGGTCTGGGTGATCCGCATGTCGGCCGCCACCGAGTAAAAGTCCGCGAGCCCGCCCGCCAGGGCGGTCCCTTCCACGGGGGAGAACTTGGGCTTGTAGCCGGGCGAATCCGTATCGGCGGCCGGGTCGAAATGGGAGAGCAGGCGGCCGAAATCGTAGCGGCAGAGGTCCACGAGCCGCTCGAATTCGGCGAGTTCGGCGTCGGCGGCCCGGAACGACGGGTCGTCCAGTTCGCGCATCGCGAGGCGGAAATCCCCCTCGGCGGCCGCGAGCTCGGTCTCCGGCGCGGCGCTCGACGCGGCGCGCGTCTTCAGGGCCTCGTAGCCGCAGGCCTCCAGGAGCCGGCGGCCCTCTTCGCTGAGACGGCGCTCCACGAGGAAATCGCGGAAGCGCCGCGCGAGGCGCGCGTCCGGAGACAGCACGCTCCGATTGATCGCGTCGCGCGCCGTCTGGAGCGCGGCGGCCAAATCGTAGACCGCGGACGCGAAAGCGGGGAGCACGAGATTGGACGAGCTTTTGTATATGGAAGGTTTCACGGCCTTGAGCCGCGCGCGGATATCGCGCATCTCGCGCCGATCCCGGGATCCCGAAGGATCCTTGGAGAACAGGAGGGATAGGAAATCGCCGAACGAATCCAGGAGCCCCATGGAGCGATTCTACGCTCGTTCCTACGGAGGCGCAAGAAGGCCGGCGCTAGAAAGGATGGATCGATAGTCTTCCGCCGTTTCCGCCCGAACGAGGCGCTCGCGGATGGCGGCGCCGCCCGGGACCCCCTTCGTGTAGGCGCAGAACTGCTTGCGCATCTCGCGGCAGGCCGCGGCCTCTCCCATGTCCTCGACGAGGAGGAGGAGCTGGCGAATCCCCGTGCGGAGGCGCTCCACCGGGTCGATCGGCGCATACGAACCGTAACGGAGCAGCGCCTTGGCCTCCGCGAAAATGAACGGATTCCCCATGGCGCCACGGGCGAACATGACGCCGGCGCAGCCCGTCTCGCGCAGCATGCGTTCGGCGTCTTCAGCCGAGAAGAGGTCGCCCGAACCGATCACGGGCACCGGGCAGACGGCCGCGAGGTCCGCGATATGGGACCAATCGGCCTTGCCCGCGTAGACCTGGGCCTTGGTGCGGGCGTGGAGGGCCACCAGGGCGGCCCCCGCCTCGGTGGCCGCCCGCGCGGTCTCGCGGTAGTTGATAGCACCGTCATCCCACCCGGACCGGATCTTGACCGTGACCGGCACGCCGCCGAGGCTCGCCTCGGAAGCGCGTCGGACGGCTTCCACGATGCGGGCGAGGAGCGCGGGTTCCTTGAGGAGGGCCGATCCGGCGCCCGTCTTCACGACCTTGGGCACGGGACAGCCGCAATTGATGTCCACCACTTCGGGCCGGTACGGGGCGAGCAGGGCCGCGGCCCGGCCCATCACCGCGGGATCCGAGCCGAAGAGTTGTATCGCGTAGCGCTCCTCGTTGGCGGCGCGACGCATGAGCGCCTCGGTCTTTTCCGAGTTCCTGGTCAACGCCTCGGAGGAGATGAGCTCCGTGCAGCAGAGGTCCGCCCCCTGTTCCACGCACACGGAACGGAACGCGCGGTCCGAATAGCCCGCGACCGGCGCCAGGAAGAGATTTCCCGGCACCTCCAAGGAACCGATGCGGACGCTGCGATAGAGGGACACGGTCCGGGCCGCCGCCTCAGGCGCTCAGGCCGAAGAACCGATTCGAGTTCTCCCAGAGGATACCGCTCACTTCCTCTTCCGGCATCTCCAGCATTTCCGCGAGGAACCGTCCGGTGATCGGCAGGTACGCGGGCATATTCCGTTTCCCGCGGAAGTCGGCGGGCACCATGAAGGGGCTCTCGGATTCGATGAGGATGCGATCCAAGGGCAGAACCCCGATGGTCTCGTGGAGGTTCCGCGCGTTCCGGTACGTCAAATTTCCCGCGAACGAGAAATAGAGGTTCAGGTCCAAGGCCCGCCGGGCGTATTCGGCGTCCTCGGAATAGCAATGGAGGACGCCGCCCTTGGGAGGCAGCCGCTCGCGGAGGATGTCGAGCACGTCGTGGCCGGCGTCGCGGTTGTGGATGATGACCGGCAGGTCGAGCTTCGCGGCCAGTTCCAGCTGCGTGATGAACAGCTCGATCTGGGACTTGCGGTCTCCGTACTTGCGGAAATAATCCAAACCGATCTCGCCGATGGCGATGACCCGGGGCAACTTGGCGCCCTGCTCCACCGTCTGGATCCAGTTCTTGCCGGGATTCTGGACCTCGGACGGCGAGACGCCGACGGCATGGTAGACGCTCGTGGCGGACTTCAGGTTCTCATAGACCTGGTTGAAGTCGAGAAGGCTGTTACAGATCGAAACGATGCGCGCGACCCCGGCTTGGCGGGCTTCCTGCGTAACGATGAGCTGCTCGATAGGGTCATCGTAGATGAGCCCCAAATGGGCGTGAGTATCAAAATACTGCATGGCTTAGTCCGAAACGGGTCGTGATCGGGGGAGTCCAAACTGGATTGAAAAATAATATAGCACGTATCCCCCGCGTCGTCAATGAAATGCCGTATCCGAAAACGCTCATGCCCCGGCCGACCGCGGTCGTAAATCATAGGAGAACGAGCAATTCGCGACTTCGCGCTATCCCTATTTGACAGCGCGCGTCGGCTGTTGCTATAATCAAACGAATTCATTCGCCCTCAGAGACAACTCAAGGAGCAGGCCGTGCCGTCGGTCCATAAATATAAGCGATTGGAAAACAGCGTCGTACGGAATGCGAAGGCCGGCGCGGCCTCAGCGGTCCGGTCGATCGCCGCCTTCTTCCGCACCCTCTTCACGGTCGGTAATCGCCGCTATACGGTCATGTTGGTCCCCCACTCCGAAAAACGCGTATATAACCTCCACGTGACCCTCTTTTCCCTCGTTTTCGTCATCCTCGCCCTCTGCGGCATCGTCGGGTCCTTCTTCTGGTACGGCGCCGCCTTCGCCGATACCGCCGGCAACCTCGCGGAAAAAGACGGTAAGCTCAAGGATGCCCAGGCCAGCCTGGATCAGCTCCGCGACGAGACCGCCCGGCTGCTCAAGGCTTCGCGCGGCTTCGAGTCGGCCCTCGGCGCGACCCTGAGCGGACTCGGCCTGGACAAGGTCGTCAAGAACAACGCCGACGCGAACCGCGGCGACCTCGCGTCCTTCTTCGAACTCAAGGAAACCGCCGAAGGCAGCCTCAAGGAGGTCGCCGAGGTGCGGCGGCTCGCGGGGTACCTATCGAGCGCCGTGGAACCCATCAAGGAAATCGGCAGCCTCCTGGACTCGCAGAGCGCCCTGCTCACCGATATCCCGAACCTCTGGCCCGTCAAGGGCGGCATCGGCCATATCTCCATGTTCTTCGGACAGAACGAGAACCCCTTCACCGGTCAGTGGTACATCCACAAGGGAGTCGATATCTCCACGTACCGGCAGGGCGACCCGGTCTTGGCCACGGCCGACGGCCAGATCGCGACCCTCGACTACGACCACGGCGGATTTGGCAACTACGTCATCATCAAGCACAAGCACGGGTTCTACACCCGTTACGCGCACCTCCAATCCTTCGCCGCCCGCATCCAAAAGGGGCAGAAGGTCCAGCAGGGGCAGGTGATCGGTTACATCGGGAATACGGGCCTCTCCACGGGACCGCATCTCCACTACGAGGTCCACATCGGTTCCGACGTCGTGGACCCGATGAAGTACCTCAACATCCGCTCCAGCCTCGCTCGATCCGAACGCTGATCCCGGGACGCATATGGCCATCGCGACGCACGAAGACCTCTCCATCAACACCATCATCGGGCCCGGTACGTCCATCCGCGGCGACATCGAGGCCGGCGGCTTCGTCCGCGTGGACGGCTCCCTCGTGGGCGACCTGGTCGCCAAGGGACGCGTGGTGATCGGCGAGCGGGCCCGCATGGAGAGCGATATCGTCGGCAGTTCCGTGACGGTCGGCGGCGTCGTGAAGGGCTCGATCTTCGCGAGCGAACGCGTTTCCGTATTGGCCACCGGCCTCGTCCTGGGCGACATCGTGACCAGGCGCCTCCAAGCCGACGACGGCAACCTCATCCACGGCAAGATCGTCGCCTGCGGCGACCAAGAGGCCTGGGAAGCGAAGCTCGCCGCCTACCGCGACGAACGCGGCGTACGGTCCGCCGTCTTGCGGGCGCTCTCTTCCCATCCGGAACGGAGCGATGCCTAAGGTCGATTTCCCCGAAGGGACCAGTCCCTTCTTCAACCCCGCGGCCTACGCCAACGTGAAGGCCGACGCCAAGAAGACGAAGGACAAGGAGCGGGTCCGCGGCGCCAAGCCGCCCGCGTTCTCGTCGCTCCTGGAAGAAGCCCGCACCGAGGCGGAGCCCGCCGCGCTCGAACTTCCCCCTTCCGAAGAGGCGCTCCGCGCGCTCCTGGACGACGTCCACGAGTCCGGCGAGTTCCTCAAGGAGAAACCCTTCCCGGAAGAGATCAAACGCTACAAGGCGGCGGTGCGTAACTTTCTTCACTACATCGTGGAGAACGGCTATACTGTCGAAGAGCACGTGGGAGGAAAGAACATCCTCAAACGGAAAAAACTGACATTGATCCAGGTCGTGGACCGCAAGCTGGAACAGCTCGCCGCGGGCATACTCGCGGGGCAAAGTTCCCAACTCGACATCCTCGCGCGCGTGGATGAGATTGCGGGACTGCTCGTCGACCTGACGCGATAAGGAGTCCGGATGGACGAACGGAACGAGTACGGCGAACACCCCTACGAGGACGCCGAGACCGCATATACCGACGACGGCGCCGTGGACGCCGAAGCGATCGCCGAGGACGACTTATCCTCCCTGGAGGATACGGACGCGCCGGGCATGGGCGCGCACGTCGTCGCGGACGGCGCGGCGGCCGGAGCCATCAGCCCCGATACGCCGCTCTACCGCCTCAGGCTCGGGTATTCCCACGAAACCTTCCTCGCGGCCTACGCGGGCGAGGCGCTCAAGCCCCAGGACACCGTCGTGGTGCCGACCCGGTACGGGCGGGACCTCGCCGAGGTGGTCGGGCGGGTGACCAGCGCGGCGAATCCGGGCGTCGGCGATATCGCCCTCATCGAACGCCCCGCGGACGCCGCCGACCTGGAACGATCCCGGAAGGACGCGATGCGCGAGGCGGAGGCGTTCCGCATCTGCCGGGAAAAGATAGCCGCGCACAAGCTCGACATGAAGCTCGTCTCCGTGCACTACCTCCTGGAAGAGCCGAAGATCCTCTTCTTCTTCACCGCGGAGAACCGGGTGGATTTCCGCGAGCTCGTCAAGGACCTCGTCGGCATCTTCAAGACCCGCATCGAACTCCGGCAGATCGGCGTCCGGGACGAATCGCGGGTGGTCGGGGGACTCGGGGTCTGCGGCCGCGGCTATTGCTGCCACGCGGTCTCGGACAAGCTGAAGCCCGTCTCCATCAAGATGGCCAAGGACCAGAACCTGTCCCTCAATTCGATGAAGATCTCCGGTCCCTGCGGCCGGCTGCTCTGTTGCCTGGCCTACGAGCACGGCTTCTACCACGAGGAACGCCGGACCATGCCCCCCGAAGGGTGCCGGATCAACCACGCCGGCGTGAACTGGAAGGTCACCGAGGTGAATCCCGTGTCGGGCAGGCTCAAGATCGTGGGAGAGGATGGGCGCCAGATCTACCTACCGAGCGACCGCTTCGAGCGGGCCGACGGTCGGTGGCGCATGCGCGAAGACGCGCTCCGCGACGTCGAGCAACCGTCTCCTTCATCGCATACCCGCTGAGGCTCTATGCTACGGGGCGGCATCTCATCCGTTAGCTACCGGAACGCGCGCGCTCACGACATCATCGCGGCGGCCCGCGGCGCGGGGCTCGGCGGCATCGAATGGTCGGCGGACACCCATGCGCCCCACGGGGACCTCGCGAAAGCCGAAGAACTCATGATGGCCACGCTCCGCGCGGGGCTCACCGTGAGCGCCTACGGGTCCTTCTATCGAGTGGGACGCGGTCCCCGTTCCGCCTTGGATTTCCCCTCGGCCGTGCTCGCGTGCGCGCGGCGGCTCCAGGCCCCCATCATCCGCGTATGGGCGGCGCCCCTCGCCGATGCGGCGGGAGGCGGCGCGTCGGTATCTTTGGAAGCCTTGGCGCGGGAGGCCCTCGCGCTCGCCGATCAGGCGGGCCGGTTCGGCATCACCGTATGCATCGAACCCCACGAACTCAGCGTCATACGCGACTATGAACGCCTCGCCGAGCTCGTGACCATCGCCGATCATCCCTTCTTCAAGGCCTGTTGGGCGCCGCTCGCCGCTCCTCCCCGGGAAGAGCGGGAAGAGAGCATCGCCGCGCTCGCGCCGCACATCGCGCTCATCCACGTCCGGAACTGGACGCGCGCCTACGCGCGCCGCCCGCTCAGCGAGAACCTGGAGTGCTGGGTCCGCGTGGTGGATGCCCTCGCCGAGCGGGCGCGCCGCTCGGTCCTGGACCACTGGGCGCTCATCGAATACCTCGAGGACGAAGGCAGCGATACCCTCAAGCGGGAAGCCGAAGCCCTGCAATCGCTCCTGGAGCAGCGCTCCCTCGTCGCGGAACTGCCGAAGCCTTAGCGGACGGCGACGCCGACCACGCCGAGGCTGTTGCCCCGCATCGTATCGCCGGAAAAGTCGTCGTACAGATCCACCTTCTCGAACCCGGCCTGATGGAGGAGTTCGACCAGCTCCACCGGAGTCGCCGGATAGAGGGCCACCCGGTCCCGGAATACGGGCTGTTCGCTCGACGAGAAGATCGTGGCCTCAAAACTGATGCGCCCGTCGTCGCGCTTGCGGTACTCCCGTTCGAAGCGGGCCCGGGGCGACTCGATGGTCGGCAGGCGGGTGAGACCTTCGGCCGCGACGCGCTCGTAATTGACCACCTGGAACACGAACGCGCCTCCGGGACGCACCACTTGGCGCACCTGCTTCAGGAAGCGGGAAATGGACTTGGGACCGTCCAGGTGGACGAGCGTATTGCCGAGGCAGAGACAAAGATCGAAACGGCCCGCGGCGAAGGTAGAGCCGATCTCCAGCATGTCCATGCAGAAGAACCGCGCGTTCGTCCGCGGCTCCGGATTGCGGCGGCAGGCGCTCTGGATCATGGCGCTGTTGAGGTCGATGCCCGTGACGTCCATACCCAGGCGCATGAGCGCGAGGGCGAACGTGCCGGTGGCGCAGCCGACATCCAAAACCTTGACGCGGGAACCGGCGTCGGTCCTACCCGCGACGGTTTTGCGGGCCAGGGCCTCTATGAACGAAACGCGGGCCGGCTCAACGGGAAAAAGCTCGTCGTAGTACTCGAGCAAATTATCATATAGGTTTTCCATGCGTACCTCGCCTCTATCGAAAACGGTATGAACGGTGAGGTATCATCCGTCGTTGTTGATAATAACGAAAAACGCGACGTATAGCCATCAACGCCGGACGGGGACCGGGCGTATCCGCGTCCCGTACGGACCGAGCCGCGATCCGGCGACGCGGCGCGGCCGATCGCCGTGGTTCAAGATGACCTCGACCTCGCCGCCGTCTTCGGTACGTCGCCGCACCGCCTCCACGCCGAAGCCGAGGAAGCGCGGAGCGAGGCCCGCGCGCTTGAGGAGGCGCCGGTAGAGCAGGAAGGTCGTCGCGGCGTCGGGCGAAGTTCCGAGGTACCAGACGCGGCCCGCGCCGTACGCGTTCACCGTCATGGCCGGCTCGCCCGCGTACCGTTTCTTCCGCGACCGGTACCGCGCGGCCACCCGGGCCGTCGTCGGTTCCAGGATTTCGGCCCAGACCTCTCCTTTGGTCGGCAGGATCGCCCCCGGAACGAGCGGCGGCAGCGCCTCCGCCGTGAGCGCGAGGCCGACCGAACCCTTACCGAGCGACTCGAAGGAACGGACGCGGACGCCCGCGAGCTCCGCGAAGAGGCCGGGAAGCGGCTCGTCGACGTTCCGGTTGTCGAGTCTACGCGCGCCCGCCCGCCAGCCGACCACGAGGGTCCCGCCGGCGCGCACCCACGCCGCGAGGCGGTCCACGAAGGCGGGGTCGGCCAATTCATAGAGCGGCAAGGAAATGAGCTTGTAAAGGTCCAGCTCCACCGATCGCACGCTCTTCACGTCCGCGTTCACGTTGAAGAGCACGAAGGGCGCGAAGTACCGCGCCATCTCCGCGTCGTAACCGACCTGGAGGTAGGGGACGGGCCGCAATTCCAGGCCCGTCGACAGGGGCTGCTCCCGGAGGAGCCGGGACGAATCGCGGTCGTAGACGAGGCAGGCCGCGGCCTCCGGGGGCACGGCGGCGAAGCGGGAGAAGGCCTCCGCATTCTCCGCCATGTTCCGCACGAGCGCCCGCTCGCGGTCCGTCTCACGGTCGTCGGTGTCGCGGAGCCCGTAGCAGAGCTGTTCCTGGCCCGCGGCGGCGGTACGCCAACGGAAGTAGAAGACGGAGTCGGCCCCGCGCGCCACCGCCTGATTCGTCCAAAGGGCGGTCTGCGCCGGCGAAGGCGCGTAGCCCAGGTGGGTGTGGCCTTGGATCCCCGTGAATTGCTCCATGATCTTGAAGGTGCCCCGTGCCTTGAGGCCGCGGACGTAGGACAGCATGTACGAGGTGAAAAAATAGGGATACGGCCTCTCCTGGGCTCCCCAGACGGGATAGTTGTCCCAGCCCGCGGCGTCCATGGGTTCGAGCATATCCTCCATATCGATGCACTGGCCGAGGGGCGCGGGGTACAGGTTGGTGGTGATCCATTGGGTTTCCGGAACGATGGAACGGAGGATCTCCACCTGGGACCGCGCCCAGGAAACGGCGGAGGCCGAACAGAACCGGTCGTAGTCGAGGAGGAGGGCCGGGTTGTGGCCGGACGCGACCTGGACGCGCGGGAGCGGAACCTGCTTGAAACGGGCGTACGTGGTGCCCCAGAAGACCGTGCCCCAGGCCTCGTTGAGTTTTTCGATGGCGCCGTAGCGGACGGCGAGCCAGGCGTGCCAGGCCGTGAGGCATCGATCGCATACGCAGTGGTCGGAGCCTTCGTGGCCGATCTCGTTGTCGACCTGCCAGCCGATGACGGCCTTCCTGCCGCCGTACCGCTCCGCCGCGGCCCGCACCACGCGGTGGGCGGCGGCGCGGTACGAGCTCGCGTTGAAGCACCCCATGCGCCGCGTGCCGAAGTCCCGCTCCATGCGGGAGGGATGGACGGCGAGTACCGCGGGGTCCTCGTCCAGGAGCCACGCGGGGAAGGTGGCGGTCGGCGTCCCGATCACGACCTTGAGGCCGCGGCTCTCCAGGAGATCGACGGCCTCGTCGAAGAGAGAAAAATCGAAGCGGCCCTTCTCGCTTTCGATCACCGCCCAGGCGAATTCCATGATGCGCGCGGCCGCGAACCCCTGTTTCGCCATCCGGTCGACGTCGGAAACCCACTTCGACCTATCCCATTGCTCGGGATACCAATCCACGCCCCACAGCACGTCGTGCTTTTCCATACCTCGAAGTATAGGCTCCCGGCCCTGTCTTGACTATATCGATAATTAATTATACATTAGCTCCCGTGATCGAACGCGGCCGAAAAATCCAAATATGCATGGGCAGTTCCTGCTTCGCGCGGGGAAACGGCCTCAACGCCGAGATCCTCCAGCGTCTCGTCGCGACGGGACGGCTCCAGGCCGAACTCGCCGACGAGGTCTCGGGGACGCTCTGCGAGGGACTCTGCAAGGACGGCCCCATACTCGTCGTGGACGGCGTCGTGCACAAGCGCGTGACCGCGACCACCATCACCGACATCCTGGCGCGTTGACATGAACTTCCTCAATCCTATCTTCACCGAAAAGGCCGAATGCCAAGACTGCTACAAGTGCCTCCGCGAATGCGCCGTTAAGGCGATCAAGGTCGAAGGCGGCCGCGCGGCGGTGGTCAGCGACCTCTGCGTGCTCTGCGGCCACTGCGTGGAGGTTTGCCCGGTCGGCGCCAAGCGCGTCAGGAGCGACCTCCCGCGCGTCCGGCGGCTCCTGGAAACCAAGGACCGCGTCATCGTCTCCCTCGCGCCGTCCTTCGCCGCCGAGTTCCCCGGCCTCGAGCCGGAACGCCTCGTGGCCGCCCTGCGGCGTCTCGGCTTCGCCGCCGTGTCCGAGACCGCCCGCGGCGCCGACCTGGTAGCCCGCCGGGTCGCCCGCGAACTCGCGGCCGCGGCCGGAGCGCAGACCGGCGATCCGGCCGGCGACGGCTCCCCGAACGGCCGCCTCCTCATCTCTTCCGCCTGTCCCACCGTGGTGGAGCACATCAAGAAATACCGCTTCCGCTTCGCGGCGGGCGTCACGTCGCTCTATTCGCCCCTCCTCGCCCACGCGCAGGAGCTCAAACGGGTTTTCGGCGCGGACGCCGCCGTCGTCTTCATCGGCCCGTGCATCTCCAAGAAGCGCGAGTCCGACCTCCATCGCGACCTCGTGGACGTCGCCATCGATTTCCGGGATCTGGCCGAATGGCTCGATGCAGAAGGCATACGGCCCGCCCTGCTCCGGCCCACGGAGGAGGATCGCTTCGTCCCCGGCCGGGCGGGCAAGGGCGCCCTCTACCCCGTGGACGGCGGCATGATCGCCGCCATCAAGCGCTACGGCCCGCCGGCCTCCGCCCGCTTCATGGCCTTCTCCGGCATCGGCGAAATCGACCGGGCCCTGGAGGAGCTTTCCGAAGCGGAATTGACCGAACCCGTGTTCCTGGAACTCCTCGCGTGTCCCGGCGGCTGCGTCAACGGGCCCCGGGGAAGGAGCCGCTCCGGCACCGTGGCCAAACGCCTCGCGATCCTCTCCTACGCCGAGACGGCCCCGGATCGGAGCGAAGCCCGGGAACCTGCCCTGGACCACCCGTGGAACTTGGCCCCGGTACGCGCGGAAGAGCCGCCGGCCGAGCGGATCGCCGAGGCGCTCAGGAGGACGGGGAAGTACGGCAGGGAGGACGAGCTCAACTGCGGCGGCTGCGGCTACGACACCTGCCGGGATTTCGCGCGCGCCATGATCGCGGGCAAGGCGGAGGCGGGCATGTGCGTCTCGTACATGCGCAAGCTCGCCCAGAAGAAAGCCAACGGCCTCATCAAGTACATCCCGAGCGGCGTCGTCATCGTGGACAAGGACCTCAAGATCGTCGAGTGCAACCGGAATTTCGTCCGTCTCCTCGGGGAAGAGGCGGAGCAGCTCTGGGAAGCGAAACCGGGCTTGGAAGGCGCCGACCTGGAAAAGCTCGTGCCCTTCCACCGCTACTTCCGCGACATCCTCAACGGCGCCGAGGCCGTGGACCGGGACATCCGCGCGGGCGGCCGCATCCTCCACGCGGCGGTATTCGCGGTGGAGCGCGGCGCCTTCGCCGGCGGCGTCTTCCAAGACGTGACCGATCCCTGGGTCCGCAAGGACCGCGTCGTGTCGCAGGCGCGGAAGGTCATCACCAAGAACCTGGCGGTGGTCCAGAAGATCGCGTTCCTGCTCGGGGAGAACGCCGCCGAATCCGAGTCCATCCTCAACTCGATCATCGACTCCTTCGATAATCCGGGCGCCGAAAAATGACCGAGGAGACCTTCATCGAGGTCGGCTTCTACCAGACGAAGAAGCACGGCCAGGGCGCCGAGGGAGACGTTTTCCTTTCGCAGAAGACCGAGGACGGGCGCATCATCTCGGTCCTGTCCGACGGCCTCGGGTCCGGGATCAAGGCGGGGGTGCTCGCGACGCTCACCGCGACCATGGCCATGAAGTTCGTCGCGGAGGACATCCCCATCCGCCGCGCGGCCTCCATCATCATGAAGACGCTGCCCGTCTGCAAGGACCGCAGGATCAGCTACGCGACGTTCACGATCGTCGACATCGACAATTCCGCCGCGGTCCGCATCATCGAATACGACAACCCGCCCTACGTCCTCGTGCGCGAGGGTACCCTCGTGGAGCCGGTCAAGAGCGAAATCGAGGCGAAGCGCGGACGGCGGGCCGCCGGAGGCGCCGCGGCGAGCCGCCTCCAGGACGCCGTGCTCCATTACTCCGCGTTCACCGCCCGTCCCGGAGATCGGCTCGTGTTCTTTTCGGACGGAGTGCCGCAATCGGGCATGGGCACCCGATCCAAGCCGCTCGGCTGGGGCAACCCCGCGGCCCAGACCAATCTCCTCAAGGCGGGCCAAGAGTCGGCCAACGTCTCGGCGCGCGCGCGCGCCCGCGCGCTCGTCAAGGAAGCCGAAGCGAACGACGCCTACGCCGCCAAGGACGACATCACCTGCGGCGTCGTCTATTTCCGCCGGCCCCGGCGCCTCCTCGTCATGAGCGGCCCCTCGGTGGACCACGGCCGCGACCGGGATATGGCGGAGACGTTCGCCGCCTTTCCCGGTAAGAAAGTCGTGTGCGGCGGCACCACCGCCACCATCCTGGCGCGGGAGCTGGGCGTCCGCGTCCGCGTATCGCTCGCCGACCTCGACCCCTCCATGCCGCCCGCCTCCGCGATGGAGGGCGCCGATCTCGTGACCGAGGGCATCATCACCCTCGGCAAGGCCGCCGAGCTCCTGGAGCGCGGCGGATTCCCCGATCGCGGCAGGCCGAACCCCGCCACGCGGCTCGTGGAGCTCTTCCTGGATTCGGACCGCATCGAGTTCGTCGTCGGGACGAAGATCAACGAGGCGCACCAGGATCCCTCCATGCCCGTGGAGCTGGAGATCCGCAGGAATATCGTCAAACGCGTCGCCGCCCTCCTGGAGGAGAAATACCTCAAGGAGACGCGGATCCGCTTCATTTAGGCCGCAAGGAGCATCGCCATGTCCGATACCGTCGTGAAAATCGTCGTCTGCTCGGGAACCGCCTGTTACGTCATGGGAGGGTCCGAGCTCCTGCTCTTGGACGACCACATACCCGCCAAGTGGATAGGCGACGTCCAGATCGAAGGATCGCCCTGCCTGGGACTCTGCAAGGACAAGAAGTTCGGCAAGGCGCCGTACGCGACGGTGGACGGGGAGGTCGTCGCCGAAGCCACGGTGCCCGCGCTCATCCAGAAGATCGCGGAGAAACTCGGAGACCGCTGATGCACTACAACAACAACGCAGCCCACGTCAAACGCGAGCTCCTCATCCGCATGATCCGCCTCATGCTCGAAGACCGGCTCGAGGAAGGCATCGACCGCATCCCCTACGAGATGACGGGAGCCGGCTACGAGCCGATCCGCTGCTGCGTCCACCACGATCGGGAGATCCTCAAGACGCGCCTCTTGGCCCGGCTCGGGTTCGCCGTCGAGGACTACGAGGATGACGGTACGCCCCTCGCCTCCTACGCCCGGACCGCCCTCGCGCGGGAAACGATCGAGGCGCCCATCCTCACGGTCCTGGATCAGGCCTGCCACGCCTGCGTCAAGACGCAATACCTCGTGACCAACGCCTGCCAGGGCTGCCTGGCCCGGCCGTGCGCGATGAACTGCCCGCGGAAGGCCGTCGCGATCGTCGGCGGCCACGCCGTCATCGACAAGGACAAGTGCGTCAACTGCGGCATCTGCCAGCAGGTCTGTCCCTACCACGCGATCATCAAGATCCCCGTACCCTGCGAGGAAGCCTGCCACGTCGGCGCCATCTCCAAGGACGCCTCGGGCAAGGAGCGCATCGACTATTCCAAATGCGTCTACTGCGGCAATTGCATGCGCGAGTGCCCGTTCGGGGCGATGATGGACAAGTCGCAGATCGTGGACGTGCTCAAGCAGAAGAAGGCCGGGCGGAAGCTGTCCGCCCTCTTCGCGCCCGCGGTGGCCGGCCAGTTCCGGGCGCCCATCGGTAAACTCATCGCCGCGCTCCGGGCCGCCGGCTTCGACGCGGTGTACGAGGTCGCCCTCGGCGCGGACATCACGGCGGAAAAGGAAGCCCACGAGTTCGTGGAACGCATGGCGAGGGGCGAACCCTTCATGACTACGAGCTGCTGCCCCGCCTACGTGGAGACGGTGAAGAAGCACGTGGGCGCGCTCGCCCCCCGCGTCTCGGATACGCGCACGCCGATGCACTACACCGCCGAACTCTCCGCGAAGGAAAAGCCCGACCATCTGCGCGTCTTCATCGGCCCATGCCTCGCCAAGCGGAAGGAGGGGATCGAGGACCGCCTCGTGGACTACGTCCTTTCGGCCGAGGAACTCGGCGCGCTCTTCGTCGCGCTCGACATAGAAGTCGCCGATAGGGAGGAGGAAACCGTGCTCCGGCCCGCGGGAGCGGGGGGCAGGTCCTTCGCCTGGTCGGGCGGCGTCGCCGAGGCCGTACGGCGCCGATTGCCGGAGGGTACGGAATGCCGCGCGGAGAGCATCGACGGGCTCACGAAGGACTCGATGAAGACGCTCCGCGCCTGGGCCGAAGGCAAGCCTACGGGGAACCTATTGGAGGTCATGGCCTGCATGGGCGGCTGCGTGGCGGGGCCCTCGGTGATCGCGAACGCGAAACTCGCGACCGCGCAGCTGAAAAAACTCGCCGAGGCTTCCGCGCCGTAGCGCGCGGGCGAGGATGCCGCGGCCGGGGATCGGGTTTATTCTGTAAAAAGACCCGCGCGCTCGCTTGTTCGGAGCTTAAAACGGGTGCGATACTAAAGGAATCATAATCACCGGAGGGCATCCGTGCGCACCCTTTCTATCCGGACCAAACTCATTCTCGCCGTGGCCATACCCGTCATGGCGGTTATGGCCGCCATGATCACCTATTCCGGGGTCCGGTTCACGCGCGCCCTCCTCTCATCCACCAAGGAAAACGCGGTAGCCGACGCCAAAGCTACCGCGGCGCGCATGGACTCGCTGCTCGTAGCCGGCATGCAGATCGCGCGGGACCTTGCCGGCGTCGCCCAAGGATATCGCGAATTCCCCCTGGCCGCGCGGAGGAGCATACTTTCCGGTTTCGCGCGTTCCGCCATCGCCTCCAATAAGGACATACTCGGCGCGTGGTACATCTTCGAGCCGAACGCGGTGGACGGCCAGGACGCGGCCTACAAGAGCGCGGTCGGCCACACGACGAGCGGGCAATTCGTGCCGTACTGGTATCGGAGCGGCGGGAAGATCGTGGAAGAATACGCCACCGAAGACGTGGATGGGGCCGTCTCCGCGTTCTATACGGTGCCGCGCGATACCCGCAAGGAATACCTGACCGACCCCTATGAGTTCGAGCTGGAAACCGGGACCAAGGTGACCGCCATCTCTTTCTGCGTCCCCATTCTCGTGGACGACCAGGTCGTCGGCGTCGCGGGCGTGGATTACGGCTTGGAGGCGCTGCGCGCGTTCGCGACCCAGGGGAGCGCGGTCGGCTATGCCTTCATCCTCGCCAATGACGGAACCTTCGTGGCCCACCCGAGCTTCGACCTCATCGGCACCACCTTCGCCAAAAGCCTCCCCGATTTGGACCGGAAATACGGCATTACGGGCAAGGTGAAGAACGGGGAGCCGATGAGCTACATCGATATCGCCGTCGCGTCCGGTAAGGTTTCGTTCGTGATCTTCGAGCCCGTCCGCATCGGGGACGGCAAGAAACCCTGGAGTTTCGGCAAGACGGTTCCCCTGGCCGAGTTGACCGCCCCTTCCCGATCGGCCACGCTCCTGCTCGCCGTCGTCGGCGGTTTGGCCACCATCGGCCTACTCGCGGCGCTCACCCTGCTCATTTCGGCCATCTTCAAGCCGCTCGCGCGGTTGGAGGCCGCCCTCTCGGACATCGGCAGCGGAGAGGCCGACCTTTCCCAGCGGATCGAAGCGCGCGGAGGGGACGAGCTGGCCCGCATGGCGACCTCCTTCAATACCTTCGCCGGGAAACTCGGCTCCATCATCGACACGGCCCGCGGCGTAGCCGAGGAGCTCGGCGCCGACGGCGAGGAACTCGGGAAGGCGATGGCCGATACGGAATCGTCCCTGAGCCGGGTGAGGGTCGCCATCGGCGAAGCGCGGGAGTGCTCCGCCGCCGAGATGGCCGGCGCCGTGAAAGCGGCCGGAGCCGTGGCCGCCATAGCCGGCCGGCTCGACGCGCTCGCCGCCTCCATAGAGGCCCAATCGGCGGGCGTCGTACAGAGTTCGGCGTCGGTGGAGGAGATGGTCTCCAACATCAAGAGCGTCGGCGCCTCCGTGGACCGCATCGCTTCCGAGCTGGGACGGCTCATGGAGGTGGCCGAACTGGGGAGGGAGAAACTCGCCGAGGTGGAAACGGCCGTTCAGGACATCGCGCGCCAGTCCGGTAGCCTCGCCGACACGAACGAGGCGATAGCCGCCATAGCTTCCCAGACCAACCTATTGGCGATGAACGCGGCCATCGAAGCCGCCCATGCGGGCGAGGCGGGCAAGGGCTTCGCGGTCGTGGCCGACGAGATCCGAAAGCTCGCCGAATCGAGCGCGACGCAATCGCAGGAGACCGGCCGGGAACTGGGCGCCATCAAGTCCGCCATCGACGGGGTAGTCGAGAGCTCTTCCGAGGCCGCCAAGTCCTTCGCGGAGACCGTGGGCGCGATCGCGCGCACGAACGACCTGTCCACGGAGGTACGCCGCGCCATGACCGAACAGGACGAGGGCTCGCGGCAGATCCTCCAGGCGCTCAGCGAGATCAACGCGGCGACGGCGGCGGTCAAGACTTCCTCGACGGAGATGCGCAGCGTCGGCGCGGAAGCCCTGACCGAAATGCGCCAACTGGAAGAGGCGAGCCGGAGAGTCCAGGTCATCATGGACGGGGTGGAGACGGAGGCGGCCTCCATCGGCGTGGCCGCCGCGCAGGCCCTCAGGACCGCCGAGCGTACGGAAGACGGCATCGGCCTCCTCCGCACCGAGCTCGGCAGGTTCAAGATCGCCGAGGCCGCCGCGAAGGCCGGCGAGGATCGTTCCGCGACGCCGGCGCGGAACGCCGACGAACACCTGGACGCCTCGCTCGTCGAAGAATTGTAGGCGGCCGCGCCTCAGGTTAGGCGTTCTTGCCGCAGCACTGCTTATACTTGAGCCCCTTGCCGCAGGGGCAGGGATCGTTGCGTCCTACCTTGGGGGTAGACCGGACGATGGTCGTCGGGACGATCTCTCCGTCGTCGTAGAGCCAGACGCCGTCCTGCTTCTTGAAGGTGGCCCGTTCGTGGTGGCGGTCCCGCAGGCCGTCGGTCACGTATACGGCTTCGAATTCCACCGTACCCTCGGTGTCGGAGGGGCCTCCCTTGGAGGTGGACAGGATCTTGAGGGACACCCACTCGGACTTCTCGCTCCATGCGCGGGTCTGGTCCACGTCGATATTGCGCCTTCCGTCGGCGACGCAGGTGTTCACGATATGGTCGATGGCGTGCACGGCATACGCGGTGTATCGGCTCCGCATCAGGGCCTCGGCGGTGGGGGCGGTCTTCCGGCCAGCGATGTAGGGACCGCAGCAATCGTCATAGGAACGGCCGGAGCCGCAGGGGCAAGCTTTCATCTCGAGTACTCCTCAGGTACCGAAGTTGTACCGAAAACGCCCGCCGCCGACAAGTCGACGCCGGGAGCCTAGCTCCGCGGCCGGAGGCCGCGTATACTCGGCGCATGCGAACCAAAGGGCCGAATCCTCATGAAGTCCTTCCGACGGAAGGCGATGCCGTTCTTTCCGCGTACCTTCAAGCCATGCAGCTCAAGCGGCTCTTCCGGCAAGGCTGGCTCAAGCGCGGCGTAGCCGAAGCGGACTGCGAATCCGTCGCCGACCACAGCTTCGGCGTCGCCCTCCTCGCCCTGCTGGCGCCCCTCCCCGCGGACGTCCCCGTGGACCGCGGGCGCGCGGCGTTGCTGGCGCTCGTCCACGAATTGGGCGAAGTCTACGCCGGGGACATCACGCCGGTGGACGGCGTGTCGAAGGAGGAGAAGGCCGCGTTGGAGCGGGCCTCCGTGGACCGGGTCTTGGAGGGCCATCCCGAGGCCGCCTCCATCCGCGCGCTCTGGGAAGAATTCGAGACCGAATCGAGTCCGGAGGCGCGTTTCGTACGGCAGCTCGACCGCCTGGAGATGGGTCTCCAGGCCGCCGTCTACCGCGCCGAAGGAAAACCGCGCATGGATGAATTCCTGGATAGCGCCGACCGGGCGGTCCGATCGGAAGAACTTCGCGCGCTCTTGCGGCGCGGCGCGGCGCCCGCTACGATCGCGTCATGACCGAACGCCGCTCCGCCCTCCTCGCCATCATCGTGACGGTCCTCTTCTGGGGCCTCTCCTTCATCTCCACCAAGGTGGCCCTTCCGGTGCTGCCGCCGATGAGCTTGGGAGCCGTCCGCTTCGCCCTGGCCATCCTCTTTCTGGCCTTCGTCAAGCGCGCGACGGCTCCGGAGGAGCGGCTCGATCCGCGCGACCTGCCCTATCTCATGGGAGCCGGCCTCGTCGGCGTGACCGCCTATTTCTACTTCGAGAATACCGGCATCCTCTACGTGAGCGCCTCGGAGGCGTCCATCATCATCGCGGCGATCCCCGTACTCACCATGATCGCCGAACGCGCGGCGGGGAGGATCGCCGAGCGGCGGGTCGCCGCGACCGGGAAACGGTCAGCCGTCCCCCGCATCGCCGGGCGGCGCTGGGCGGGCGCGATCCTCTCCATGATCGGCGTCTGGCTCGTTGCCGGAGGAACCATCGCCGTCTCGGGCAGCGCGACGGGCTACCTCTTCATGTTCGGCGCCGCCGCGAGCTGGGTGGCCTACTGTTTCCTCACGCGGCCCCTCTTCGCGCGCCGGTCGCGCATCTACATCGTCTTCTGGCAATCGGTCTTCGGCTTTCTCGGCTTCCTGCCCTTCGCTTTCCTGGAGGCTCCCCGCTGGGGAAGGCCGAACCTCGCCGTCGGCCTCCACGTCGTCTACCTCGGCGTATTCTGCTCGGCGCTCGGCTATTGGTTTTACGCGCGGGCCCTGCAGGTCCTCGGCGTCGCGACGGCCACGATCTTCGTCAACCTCATCCCCGTCATCACCGTCGCCGCGGGCTTCGTCTTCCTCGGCGACCGGCTCACCCCGATCCAATGGGCCGGCGCCGCCGCGGTGCTCGCGGGCGTCTACGCCGCCACCCTGGAAGTCCGGCGCCGGAAGGCCTGAGATCCTACCACTCGACGGCGAACGAGAAGCCGAACGCGACGTCGTCGCCCGGTTCGCCGTCTCCCAGGTTGGACAGTTTCAGGGCCGCCCAGAAGAACGGGGAAAACCGGAGCGGCACGGAACCGGCCGGAAGGAGGGAGGCGACCGCGCCGGCCTTGACCGCGGCCGAATGGACGAACGCGGAATCGGCGCCGAACGCGACGCCGGGATGGTCGGCGCCTCCTTCCGCGTCGTAGACGGCGCCCCGCCAGGCGAGGACGCCGAAAAGCCGGTTGAGATAGAAGCACGAGACATACCGTTGCAGCTCCAGGGTGGCCACGCGGAGCTCGAGCTCGCCGCCCGCCACCCACCGGAGGTCGCTCCGCGTCTCGTTCGCGTACTCGGTGACCGATGCCGCGGCGAACGCCGCGTTTCCGTACCGCGCCGTATGCCCGTCCAGATCCTGGCCGCCCTCGTCCCACGCGCCGTAGAAGGTCGCGCGCAGGGGCAACACGTTTTCCGCCGCGGCGCGGAAGATCCCCTCGAATCGTTCCTCATGGGAGGGGAAAGCGCGTCGATACCGTCCCGTCAGCATGGCCCCGCGGCCGAACAGTCGCCAGGGCAGGCGTTCGAAGGTGGAAAGGCCGACCGCGACGCCCGCGGCGTACTCGCCGTCAAGGTAGTCCCAGCCGTAGGCGCTCTCCGCGCCGGCTTCTTCCGGCGCGACCCAGACGGCCTCCGCGCCCGGCGCCACGGTCAATCGCAGGCGTTCCCCGCCGAAGCCGCGGAGCGGAAGGCCGCGGGTCCAGGATAGCTGGCCGGATACGCGGGTCGCCCGGTACGGCGCATCGAATCCTTCTCCGGAATCGAACTCTATCTTGTCCGAGGCGTTGACCGTCAGAGGGAAGGGAAGGCTCAACGAGGCCCAGCGCAGGTCGAAATAGGCCATCCGTTCCCGGCCGTCGCCCCCGGCGTTGAGGAGCAGCGTATTCGCGTCGGTCGGCGTGGAAAGGTAGAAGACCGCGCCGCCCCCGTCCAACCGGAAGGTCTCCGCGTCCATGCGGAGGAGCGGCAAGGGGAGCCAGAGCTTGAACGGGTTCAAGTAGGCGAGGCCCGAGTAGGCCTTTTCTCGGGTGGGCCGGTGTTCCGCGTCGCCAGCCGAAACCGCGCCGGCCGGAGCCGCCGGGCCTACCGGAGCCGCGCCGGAG
>JAEXTK010000120.1 GCA_023406985.1 Spirochaetota bacterium
GTCCGGCCGTCCGCCCGCGTGGGAGTACGGCCGGCGATCGCCGCCCCTGCCGGCGTGGCCGCCGGAACCGCCTCGCCGCCCGCCGGCATGGCCGCGGTCGTCGAAGTGACCGCTCCGGCGGTCATCGCGGTCATCCCCGTACCCGTCGGTGCGGATGCGCATGCCCTCGCTCTTGTCTGTCCCGTAGAGGCCTTCGACGGCCACTTCCGAGGGGATCTTCTTGCCGAGGTACTTCTCGATGGCGGGCAGCTGATAGACGTCCTGCTCGCTGGCCAGGGTGATCGCCTTGCCCGTCTTGCCCGCGCGGGCCGTGCGGCCGATGCGGTGCACGTAGTTCTCCGCCTCGTTGGGCAGGTCGTAGTTCACGACGAGGGCGAGCCCTTCGATGTCGAGTCCGCGGGCGGCTACGTCGGTGGCCACGAGGTACTTGTTCTTGCCGGACTTCACGTCCTCTATGATCTGGAGGCGCTTCACCTGCGGCAGGTCGCCGATGATGAACTCGCACTCGATGCCGTTGATCCTGAGCCGCTTGGCGATGATCTCGGTGTAGCGCTTGGTGTTGCAGAAGATGATCGCGCTTTCCGGCTTCTCCCGCTCGAAGATGCCCATGAGCATCTTGAGCTTGTCGTCGCTCGGCACGTGGTAGAGGAGCTGGTCGATCTCCTCCACGGTGACCTTCTCCGGCGCGATCTCGATCTCCAGGGGTTCTTTGGTGTACTCCCAGGCCAGGTTCTTCACCCAGGCGTTGAGGGTGGCGCTGAAGAGCATGGTCTGCCGCTTCTCGGCGGGCGGGACGACCTTGATGAGCTTGCGGAGGTCGGGATAGAAGCCCATGTCGAACATGCGGTCGGCCTCGTCCAGGACGAGGAAGGCCAGGTCCATGAGGGACATCTGGCCGGACCCGTTGAGGTCCAGGACGCGGCCCGGCGTGCCGACCAGGATCTGCGCGTTCTCGCGGAGCAGCTTCTGCTGGTGCGCGTAGCCGACGCCGCCGTAGAAGCTGCCGACCTTGAACGGCAGGTACTTGCCGAGCATCTTGGCCTCTTCCTCCACCTGCACCGCGAGTTCGCGGGTGGGGACCATGATGAGGGCCTTCTTGCCGCCGAGCAGGGGCTCGGTGAGGAGGCGCTGGAAGATGGCGACGAGGTAGGCGGCGGTCTTGCCGGTACCGGTCTGCGATTGCACGTAGAGGTCATGCCCGTCGAAGGCGTTCGTGAGCACCTGCTCCTGAACGGGCATGCACGTCGTGAAGCCTGCGTCCGCGATACCCCGCTGGATATCGGGGTGGAGATTCAGTTCGGTAAATTCCATCGATTACTCTTCTTATCGCTTGAAATTCGGGACGCGGCGCGTTGTACGCGGCGCGCTCTGCGAAGCGCGTTCGGCGCGAATCGCCTTACGCGACGCGCTATGCACGGTACGGGCGCGGAGCGCGGGCCTCAAGCGATGCGAGGCCGACTATCCCTACGGCACTATATCTCTTTTACCGGGCTGTGAAAAGGGCGCCGTAACCGCGCAAGGATCGCCTTTTCGTATCGATATCGACGGTTCTTTACCTGAAGCGGAGGGCAGGGGGAAGACCGCTACTCCCCACCCTCCGCGGCTCCTCGCGGAGCCTTTTTTTATTTGATTTCCACCTTGCGCGGCTTGGCGGCCGCCTTGACCGATAGGGTGAGGGTGAGCACGCCGTCCGTCATGGCGGCGTCGATGCGGTCGCGATCTATGGTCTCGTCGATGATGAAGCGCTTGCGGTACTCGCCGCGCCGCCGCTCCCGGATAAGGTAGGTCCCCGCGGCCTCCGCCTGCGCCGGTTTCCCGACGATGGCGAGTTCGTTCTTCTCCACGCTCACCTCGATGCCGTCGCGGGCCACCCCGGGCATCTCCACGCGGAGCCGGACCTTCCCGTCTTCCTCGACGATCGAGCACTCGGGCTGCACGACCGGTTCTTTCGTTTCGTTCTTCATCGCGATCTCGTTCATTTCGGTTCTCCTTTCGATGGATCCGCGCTCAGCGGACGTTCACGGCGATCTGGCGGGGCTTGAGCTCTTCCCGCTTACCCACGGTGACGGTGAGCACGCCGTCCACGAGTTCCGCGCGGACCGCGTCCGGATCCGCGGCTTGCGGGAGGGAGACCGTGCGGCGGAACGTTCCCGCCCACGTTTCCTTGCGGAAAATGCGGCCGCCTTCCTTCGGCTCCTTCTTGTCGCCCTTCACGGTGAGGACGTTGTTCTCCACCGTGAGCTCCAGGTCCTTCTTGTCGACGCCCGGCAGGTCGAAGTACAGGACGTAGGCGTCTCCGTTTTCGACGAGGTCCAATGCCGGCGCCAGCGAGCGATCGAAGAGGCCGGCATTGTCGAAGCCGAAGTCGAAGAAGCGGCCGAGCTGCCGCTGCAGCCGGTCCAGATCCTCGAACGGGCCGTAGTCCGCGTCGTCCAGATTCGGCTGTCCTTTCCTCAACATCAGGTTCATATCGTGCCTCCTTGCGAATTCGTTTTCGCTTAATAGTTATGCAATCTCCGTGCCAACTATGGTGGGGAAGGAACCATCGAGACCCGGGGGCTCCGCGCGCGGGAACCCGAGAGACGGGTAGGGATGAAGCGGAAAAGGATGGAATGTCTATATCATCGTTTTATAACAATTTGGTTCGATCCTCGGCAGGTTCGGGCCATTGCGGGGCGGATTCCGGCCCCACGCGCCTCGACCTCGGGAAGTCTCCCCGGTGCCGTAGGCCGCGGGGACTTCCTCCCTCGGGTGAGCCAAGAGGAACCAAGTGAGTCGAAATGATACTTTTTAATTGTGTAATAATGACACTATCGATCGGGCGAGGTCGACGAGGCGCGGGCCGAAAATGAGCAGGCCGGTCACGCCGGAAGAGAAGGCCGCGAGGAGCACCGAGCCGGAGGACGCGTCTTTGGAGCTCTTGGCCCCGTAGTCGTATTCCCTCGTCGCGATGTCGGTGGTGAGCTCCAGCGACGTGTTCCTGGCTTCCATCGAAAGGACGAAGAAGACGTTGAGCCAGAGGAGGGCCCACTCCAGGCGGGAGATGCGGAAGGCGAGGCCCGCGGCGACGGCCAGGACGGCCGCCGCGCATTCGAAGCGGAAATTGCGCTCGGCCAGGAAGGTGAAGAGGATGCCGCTGAGCGCGCGCTTCAGGCTCCGGGTGAAGGTCCTGTTCTTGCCGGGGACGCCGTCGGACGTCTTGCCGTCCGCGAGCAGTTTGAGCGCGAGCCGGAAGGCCGCCGCGCGACTTCTTCTGAACATCGGAACAATGATAGGCGCCCGGGGCGCCGCTTGCAAGCGCTTCTTCGGCCTTGCGCGCCGCCGCGCGTCCGGCGCATACTGCGCGCGATGCCGCAAACGAACCCGGAGCCCCGCCTCCGCCTCACGCTCGTCGCTATCCACGTCGCAAAGGGTCCCGAGGCGGTCCCCCTCGGCGCCGCGTGCGTGGCCGCCGCCGTCGCTGCGGATGCCCGCACGGCCGCGGCCGTGGAGGTATCCCTCCTGGAGGCCTTCGCCGCCGATGACCCCCGCGCCGTCGCCGATCGGATCGTCGCGGGGAAACCGGACCTGGTCGGTTTCTCGGTCTACCTCTGGAACCGGACGTCCTCGGCCGCCGCGGCCCGGCGCGTCCGCGCCCTCCTTCCCGACGCGGTGCTGTTCGCGGGCGGCGCGGACGCGACCGCGCGTCCCGCGGGCCTGACCGTGGACGAGGGCGGTTCCTTCGACTTCATCGTGGCGGGGGAGGGCGAATCCGCGACGGTGGCCGCCCTGGATGCGCTCCTGGCCGGGCGCGAACTCGCGTCGATCCGCGGCATCCGGCCGGGCGGCGCGGCCCCTACCGCCTGCGACGACGCGGACGGCGCGGCCGCCGCCGCCGAGACGGCGGACACGGA
>JAEXTK010000123.1 GCA_023406985.1 Spirochaetota bacterium
CCGGGGGCCCCGCGGAAGGCTCTCCGTCCGGATCGAAAAGGACGATATCGTCCCCCATCGACGAGGCCGGATAGAAACCGACGACGCCGCAGGCCGACAACAATTTTCCGGAGATGATCCGATCCAACAGGGCGCGGGCGTCGTCGTAGAGTTTGCGCGCGGCCTCGCCTTTCTCCGGATCGTTCAGGATGCGCTCGAAGCCGTGGCCGAGATCCCACGAATAGAAGAAGTACGACCAGTCGATGTACGGCGCGATGCGGGCCAGGTCGTAGTTCCCGAGTTCCAGCACGCCCCGGACTTTCGGAACGGGTAGGTCCGCCGCGGCCCAATCGGTCTTGACGCCGTTGGCGCGGGCCTCCGGGAGCGGCAGGAATTCCAGCCGCGATTCCAGGTGCTCGTGCCGCGCGGCGGCCGCTCGGTAGTCCGCCTCGAGTTGCTCCAGGAACCGGGGCTTATCCTCCGGCGAAAGGAGGGAGCGTACGACGGCCGCGGCCCGGCTCGCGTCTTTGACGTGGACCGCCGCGCCCGAGTACTGGGGCGCGATGCGGAGGGCGGTGTGGGCCGCGCTCGTCGTGGCGCCGCCGATGAGGAGCGGCACCGTGAAGCCCCGCCGCTCCATCTCCTTGGCGACGTGGGCCATCTCGTCGAGGGACGGCGTGATGAGTCCGGAGAGGCCGATGATGTCGGCGTTCTCCCTGACCGCGGCTTCCAATATCTCGTCCGCGGGAACCATGACGCCCAGATCCACCACGTCGTATCCGTTGCAGGCCAAGACGATGCCGACGATGTTCTTGCCGATATCGTGGACGTCGCCCTTGACCGTGGCGAGGACGATCTTCTTGCCGCCGAGGAGGATGCCTGCTGACGCGCCGGACCGCCCCGGAGCGACGGCCGGCCCTGCGGTATTTCCCGCCACCGCCGCGGAAGCGGCGGCCCCGGCCGCCTCCGCGCCGGCATCCGCGTCCGCCGCCTTTTCCGCCTGGATGAACGGCTCCAAGACCGCGACGGCCTTCTTCATCACCCGCGCGCTCCGGATCACCTGGGGCAGGAACATGCGGCCCGAGCCGAATCGATCGCCGACCTCGTTCATACCCGCCATGAGCGGCCCCTCGATGACCTCGAGGCTGCGGCCGTATCTCGGCCGGATTTCCAGGACGTCCGCCTCGATGTGATCGTCGATGCCCTTCACCAGGGCGTGCATGATGCGCTCTTCCAGGGGGAGATCGCGCCAGGCGTCCTTCGCCGTATCCTTGACCGATCCGCCCTCGCCGGCGAGCTTGGCCGCCTCCGCGGCGTCCCGGAGTTCCAGGGCCGCGGTGAGCAGGCGCTCCGCCGCGTCGGGCCGCCGCGCCAGCACCACGTCCTCCGCGAGTTCCCGGAGCGCGGCGTCCACCTCGTCGTACGATATGAGGCTCGCCGGATTGACGATGGCCATGGAAAGGCCCGCGGCCGTCGCGTGCTTGAGGAAGACCGCGTGCATCGCCTCGCGGACCACGTCGTTGCCGCGGAAGCTGAACGACAAGTTCGAGATGCCGCCCGAGATATGGACGTGGGGACAGTTCGCGGTGATCCATGCGCAGGCGCGGATGAAGTCCATCGCGTACCGGTCGTGTTCGGCGATCCCCGTGGCGACCGCGAGCACGTTCGGATCGAAGATGATGTCCTCCGGAGGGAAACCGTCGTCCGTGAGCAGCCGATAGCAGCGTTCGGCCACGGCTATCTTGCGCTCGTAGACGTCCGCTTGGCCCTTCTCGTCGAAGAGCATGACGACGATGGCCGCGCCGTAGCGGCGCGCGAGCCGGGCGCGGCGGAGGAATTCCTCCTCGCCTTCCTTAAGGCTGATCGAGTTGACCACGCCCTTGCCCTGGAGGCACTGGAGCCCGACCTCGATGGCTTCCCAGCGCGAACTGTCCACCATCACCGGCACGCGGGCTATCTCGGGGTCGGAGAGGGCATGACGCAAGAACCGGACCATGGTCGAGGTGGCGTCCAAGAGCGCGTCGTCCATGCACACGTCGATGATGCCGGCGCCGGCGTCCACCATCTCCCGCGCGGTGGAGAGCGCCTCTTCGTATTTTCCTTCCTTGATGAGCCTGAGGAAGCGCTTGCTGCCCGAGACGTTCGTCCGTTCGCCGATATCGACGAACCCCGCCGGGCCGTCCATGACGAGGGTCTCCAAGCCCGAAAGGACGGTGCGCCGCGGCAGCTCGCTTACGCGCCGAGGCGGATATTTGGCGGCCACCTCGGAGATGGCGGCGATATGCGCGGGCGTGGAGCCGCAGCAACCGCCCACCACGTTCACGAGGCCGTCCCGAAGGAAGGTTTCGATGAACTCCGCCATCGTCTCCGGCGTTTCGTCGTACTGGCCGAACCCGTTGGGGAGCCCCGCGTTCGGATGGGCGCTCGTGAAGCACGGCGCGACGGCGGACAAGGATTCCACGTGGGGCCTGAGGCGTTCGGCGCCGAGGGAACAGTTGAGGCCCACGGACCAGGGATCCGCGTGGAGGACGGACGCGCAGAAGGCATCCACGGTCTGACCCGACAGGGTGCGGCCGGCCGCGTCCACGATGGTCCCGGAGATCATGACCGGGACGTCCAGGGCGCGCTCTTCCAAGAGCGCCGAGATCGCGAAGAGGGCGGCCTTGGCGTTCAAGGTGTCGAAGACGGTCTCCACCATCAGGATATCGGCGCCGCCGTCCAATAGGCCCGCGGCGTTGACCCGGTACGCGGCGACGAGCTCGTCCCAGGAGACGCCCCGGGCGCCGGGGTCGTTCACGTCGGGGGAGATGCTCGCCGTCGTGCTCGTCGGCCCCAGGATGCCCGCCACGAATCGGGGCTTGTCCCGCGTGGAGTACAGGTCCGCGGACTCCCGCGCCAGGCGCGCGGCGGCAACGTTTATCTCGTAGGCGTATTCTTGGAGGTCGTAATCGGCCAGGGAAAGCGAGGTCGCATTGAACGAGCAGGTCTCTACGACGTCGGCTCCCGCGCGGAGGTAGGCCTGATGTATGGAGGCGATGACGCCGGGCCGCGTGAGGCAGAGGAGATCGTTGCATCCCTTGAGGGGTTTCGGGTGGTCGCGGAACCGCTCCCCCCGGAATTCCTCCTCCGTGAGGCGGAACCGTTGCACCATGGTGCCCATCGCCCCGTCGAGGACGATGATACGCTGCGTAGCGATCGCGTCGAGTCGTTCACGGATTGTCATGGAATCATTCTATCGAAAGAAACGCATCCGCGAAAGCGGCCGGACCGCGGCGGACGCGGCCTTGACGCCGGCCTTGACGCCGCGGCGCGGGATCGCCACCATGTCGACATAAGGAATACCTAATGTCGAATACTCGAGAAGAACGGTTCCGCGTTTACACCCACGACGTGGACGGCGCCGGCAAGCTCACGCTCGCCGCTGCCTTCAACTATTTCCAGGAAATCGCCGGGAATCATGCCCAGGATTTGGGCGTCGGGAGGGACTTCATGACCGCTTCCGGTCAGGCTTGGATCCTCTCCCGCATGACCGCGGTCCTGGATCGCCGGTCCCGCTGGGGAGCGGAGGTCCGCGTCCGCACGTGGCCCCGCGGCACCGCCCGGCTCTTCGCGATCCGCGACTACGAGATGGCGTGCGAGGAGGGAAAAGTCGTCGGCCGCGGACGCAGCGCCTGGCTCATCGTCGATACGGCCACGCTCCGGCCGCGGCGTCCCGAAGCCCTCGCGGCCTCCCTACCCACCAACGAGGGGATGGACGCGCTCCCGGACGGAGCGCAGGGGCTTTCCGAGCGCGACGGACTTCAGGACGTCGGCCGCCGCACCGCCGCCTATTCGGACATCGACCACAACGGGCACGTCAACAACGCCCGCTACGTTCAGTGGATCCAGGACGTCCTCCCCGTGGACGAGCTCGAGGCCGCCGACCGCATGCGGCTCGACATCAACTACCTCGGGGAGGTGAAACCCGGTTCTACGGTCCGGCTCCGGGCTGCCCGCATGGAGGGCGGCTGGGCCCTGGAAGGCCGGCACGAGGACGGCGACACGCCAGCCTTCCGCGCCGAATTGCGCCTTTCGCCGACCGCCTAAGCCCGACTACGCGCCGGTCCATCCCCGGCCTTTCTGCAGACGGCGAAGAGCACGTCCGCGCTCGTGAAGTCATTGCGCGGCACGAGGTCCGCGGCTATCCGTTCCACGGCGAATCCGTGCGCGCCGAGGAGGGCCTCGATATCTTCCGCGGTGAAATACCGGTCCCAGAGGGCGAACTCCTTGAC
>JAEXTK010000122.1 GCA_023406985.1 Spirochaetota bacterium
CGCCAGCGACGCGCTGTTCGCCGACCTGGTCGACTTTCTGGGGGAAGAGAAGAGCGCGGCGCTCGTCGCCGCGCTATCCGAGGTCTGCGCCTATTTCGACCTCCGCGAAGCGCGGCGCAAGAACGCCGAAGAAACGGCCACGCCGTAGAAGGACTCGATCGATGCTCAAGCTGATGCGACTGCTCCGGCCCTACGCGATCCCCGTGGCGGCGGTCCTCGTGGTGGTGTTCTTCCAAAGCATGGGAGACCTCTACCTGCCGAACCTGTTGTCGGACATCGTCAACGTGGGCATCACGAACGGGGATATCGATTATATCGTCCGCACCGGCCTCCAGATGCTCGCCGTGGCGCTCGGCGGCTCGCTCTGCGCCGTACTCGCGAGTTACCTGTCCGCCCATATCTCGATGGGTTTCGGGGAAGCCATCCGGAGCACGATCTTCCGCACCGTCTCCAACTATTCGCTTAAGGAATTCGACAAGATCGGGACGCCTTCCCTGATAACCCGCAGCACCAACGACGTGGCGCAGATCCAGAACGTCACGGTGATGGCGATGCGGATGCTGATCCAGGCGCCTATCACCGCCGTGGGCGGTATCATCCTGGCGCTCCGGAAGGACGCGGGCCTCGCGTGGATCATCATCGTCGTCATCCCCCTGCTGGCCGCGGTGGTCACCCTCGTCGCCGTGCGCGGCTTCCCCCTCTTCACGGCGATTCAGAAGAAGCTCGATAGGATCAACCTCATCCTGCGGGAGAACCTTACCGGCATCCGGGTCATCCGCGCCTTCGACCGCACGGCGGCCGAGAAACGCCGCTTCGACGAGGCGAACCGGGACCTCACGGACACCGCGATCCGGGTGAACCGGATCTTCGCCACGCTCATGCCGTCCATGATGCTGATCCTGAACTACACGACGATCGCCATCCTCTGGTTCGGCTCCAAGCGCATCGACACCGGAGCCTCCAACGTCGGCGACATGATGGCCTTCCTCTCGTACGCCATGCAGATCCTCGGGTCCTTCCTCATGGCCACCGTCATGTTCATCATGATCCCGCGCGCCGAAGCCTCGGCCGCGCGCATCAACGAGGCCCTCGACCTCCAAAGCGAGATCGTGGACCCCATCCATCCGGTGACCCCCGCTCCCGATCGCCGCGGCTATGTCGAGTTCAGGGACGTCGCGTTCCAGTACCACGGCGCCGAGGAGAACGCCATCGAGGGCATCTCCTTCCAGGTCCGGCCGGGCGAGACGACGGCGATCATCGGCAGCACCGGGTCCGGGAAATCGACCCTCCTCTCCCTCATTCCGCGGTTCTACGACGTGACCGCGGGCCAGGTCCTCGTGGACGGCGTGGATGTCCGCGACATGAAGCAGGGCGATCTCCGCGAGCGGATCGGCTACGTTCCGCAGAAGGCGGTGCTGTTCTCCGGCAGCGTCGCCGAGAACATCCGGTACGGAAAACCGGACGCGAGCGACGAGGAAGTCCGGCGCGCCGCGGAGATCGCCCAGGCGCTCGAGTTCGTCCAGGCGATGGAACAGCGTTTCGGTTCGCCCATTGCCCAAGGCGGCTCCAACGTCTCGGGCGGCCAGAAGCAGCGCCTGTCCATCGCGCGCGCGCTCGTGAAGGGACCTGAGATTTACCTCTTCGACGACAGCTTCTCCGCCCTGGACTTCAAGACCGACGCGAAACTGCGCGCCGCGCTCCGGCGCGAAACGGCGGGAGCCACGGTCATCATCGTCGGCCAACGGGTCGCGTCGATCATGGACGCGGACCGGATCATCGTCCTGGACGAGGGCCGGATCGTCGGCATGGGAACGCACGCGGAACTCTACGCGGACTGCGCCGTGTATAAGGAAATCGTGGCCTCCCAGCTTTCGGAGGAAGAAATAGCATGAGCGACGCGAACAGCGGCCAGCGACCGGGCGGAGCCGCGCGGCCCGCGGCCTTCGGGCCCCGGATGGGACCTCCCGGCATGGGGCCGGGCGGCATGGGCGCGGGAGGACCGGGAGGAAAGCCCAAGGACCTGAAGCGGACCGTCGGCCGCATCCTCTCCTACTTCGGGCCGCGAAAGAAGAACATCGGCATCGTCCTCGCCCTCGCGGCGATGAGCACGGCGTTCAGCATCGCCGGCCCGAAACTCATGGGCAAGGTGACGACCAAGCTCTTCGAAGGACTCATGGGGAAATACGTCGCGGCCATGTCGGGCCAACCGCTGCCCGCCATCGACTTCGCCTACATCGGCCGCATGATCGGCATCCTCGTCGGCCTCTATCTCTTCAGCGCCCTCCTCGGCTACCTGCAGCAGTACCTCATGTCCGACGTGTCGCAGAACATCGTCTTTGACCTCAGGCGCGACGCCAACGACAAGCTCGCCCGCCTCCCGCTCAAGTACTTCGACGGAAGGACGCACGGCGAGGTCATGAGCCGCGTCACCAACGACATCGACAACATCGGCACCACCCTGCAGCAGAGCCTCACCCAGCTCATCACTTCGGCGTGCACGATCGTCGGCATCCTCGCCATGATGCTCACCATCAGCCCCCTCCTCACCCTGATCAGCCTCTTGACCCTGCCCGCGGCCTTCCTCGCCACGGCGCGGATCTCCAAGAAGTCGCAGGCCAGCTTCGCCGCCCAGGCCAAGAGCCTCGGCTCGCTCAACGGCCACGTGGAGGAGATGTACTCGGGCTTCAAGATCGTGAAGGCCTTCGGCCGGGAAGCAGCCTCCATCGCGCGTTTCGAGCGCATCAACGCGGAGTTGACGGAAGCCTCATGGCGGGCCCAGTTCGTGTCCGGGATCGTCATGCCGATGATGAACTTCATCAGCAACATCGGCTACGTCCTCATCTGCGTCGTCGGAGGCGTCCTCACCGCGCGCAAGGTCCTGGACCTCGGGGACATCCAAGCCTTCATCCAGTACTCGCGGCAGTTCACCATGCCGATCGCGCAGACCGCGAACATCGCCAACGTCCTCCAATCC
Source organism: Spirochaetota bacterium (assembly GCA_023406985.1). Taxonomy (GTDB): domain Bacteria; phylum Spirochaetota; class Spirochaetia; order Treponematales; family Breznakiellaceae; genus JAEXTK01. The sequence continues at coordinate 2,975 of JAEXTK010000122.1, forward strand.
GCCCTCGCCTCCGCGGAGCGCGTCTTCGAGGTGCTGGACGAAAAGGAAGAAGCGGCCGACGCGAGCGACGCGCGGAGCCTGGAGTGGCCGCGCGGCCACGTCTCCTTCCGCGACGTCCGGTTCGGCTACACCGACGAGAACATCCTCATGAAGAACATCAACATCGAGGTGCGCACGGGCGACACGGTGGCCATCGTCGGCCCGACCGGGGCCGGCAAGACGACCCTCGTGAACCTCCTCATGCGGTTCTACGAGATCCAGGGCGGCGCCATCCTCGTGGACGGCGTGGACATCAGGACCATGCCGCGCGGGGAGCTCCGCAAGATCTTCGGCATGGTGCTCCAGGACACGTGGCTTTTCAACGGCAGCATCCGGGACAACATCGCGTACGGCAGGGAGGGAGCGACCGAGGCGGAGGTGGTCCGCGCGGCCGTCGCGGCCCACGCCGACCACTTCATCCGCGCCCTGCCGGCGGGTTACGACACCGTCATCAACGAGGACGCGTCCAACCTGTCCCAGGGCGAGAAGCAGCTCCTGACCATCGCCCGGGCCATCCTTTCCGATCCGCGCATCCTCATCCTGGACGAGGCCACGAGCAGCGTCGACACGCGGACGGAAGCCTACATCCAGAAGGCGATGCGCGAGCTCATGAAAGGCAGGACCAACTTCGTGATCGCGCATCGGCTGTCCACGATCCGCGACGCGCAGATGATCATGGTCATGAAGGCCGGGGACATCATCGAAACGGGTAACCACGCGGAGCTGCTCGCTGCGGGCGGCTTCTACGCGGATCTTTACAATAGCCAGTTCGCCGGCGCGGCCGTAGACGAACGGTCGGCATAAGGGGAGTTCGAGAATGAGCGACAATAAGGAACCGACGAAGGGCGCGGCTGCGGAAAAGAAGATCAGGAAGGGGCCGAAGGTGCTGGGGTCGATCATCCTCGTCGTCACGGCCATCGCCGGCGCGTGGTTCGGCGCGGCCTGGGGCATCGATTCGGTCGCCTACGTCGGCACCGACGACGCCGCCGTCGACGGCAGGCAGGTCAAGCTGAGCTCCAAGATCTCCGCCCGCATCGGCGAGATCAGGGCGACGGAGGGCGAGCAGGTGAAAGCCGGCCAAGTCCTGGTCGCGCTGGAAGACCGGGACCTGCGCGCCCAGGAGGCCCAGGCCCTCGCCGCGCTCGGCTACGCGAAGGAAAACCTCAACCTGGCGAAGGTGAACCTGGACAAGAGCCGGGACGACTTCGATAGGATGAAGATCCTCCACGCCGCCGGAGCCACCTCCAAAGAGAACTTCGACCACGCCCAGAAGGCGCTGGAGACGGCCCAAGCTCAGGTCAACCTGGCCGCGGCGTCCGTGACCACGGCGACGGCCCAGCTCGGCGTGATCGAGGCCCAACTCCCCAACGTCCTCATCGCCACGCCCATCGACGGGACGGTGGAGAAGATCACCTTGAACGCGGGCGACCTCGCGCAGGCGGGTCAGGCCATCCTGTCGGTCAACAACCTGGAATCCGTTTGGGTCACCGCGAACCTGGAGGAGACGAAGATCGGCAGGATCGTCGTGGGAGCCCCGGTCAAGATCAACGTCGACGCGTACGACGGCCGGCCCTTCCGCGGCCGGGTGGAGATGATCCGGTCCGGCATCGTGCCGCCCGCCTTCCAGATCGGCGAGTTCACCAAGACCACCCAGCGCGTGCCGGTGAAGATCCGGTTCGAAGGGCCGCCCGGCGTCACCCTGCTGCCCGGCATGTCGGTGGAGGTCAAGATCCGGACCACGGCCGAGCTGCCGCCCTTCGCGGAGAAGCTCGGCCTCTAGCGGAAGTTCTCCACCACGACGCGCTCGGGGGCGACGCCGTCGCGGTACAAGCGCTCCTGCATGCCGAGGACGAAGCGCTCCGACCCGCAGAGGTAGAATTTCCCCTCCGCGCCCCCCCGCTCGAGGACCGTCGGCCACAGGGCGTCCAGGCCCGAACGGTCGGTCCTCCACTGGGGGAAGTCCAACGCGCCGAGCTCGTCCTTGAAGAGATGGGCGTCCCTGGCCACGTGGAAGAGCGATCGGGGGAGGTCGGAACCCGCGTCCGCGAGGTCGCGCAGGATGGCCCGCATGGGCGTGATCCCGAGCCCGCCCGCGAGGAACACGAGGGGTACCGGCCCGCCGCTCTCCACGAGGAATTCGCCCTTGAGCTTGAAGGCGGTGACCGTATCGCCGACCCTCAGGGCCGCCATCGCCCGCTTATAGTCCGTCCCCGAAGAGAGGTCCATGGAGAACTCGAGATATCGGCTCCGCGGCGGCGACGCGATCGACATGTGCCGGGTCATGGACTTGTCCCCGCGCTCCGGCGTCGCGGTCAGATGAACGTATTGGCCGGCGTAGAACTCGAAGGGGGCAAGCGGTTCGAAGGCGAAGGTATACGTGTTCCCGAATTCGCGGCGCTTTTCCGCGAGCCGGAGCCGCCACGGCCCGTACTGATCCATAGGTATCCTCGTCACGAAGCGCCGCGCCGGATAGGTCGGCCGATAGCGCAGATTCCCGACAAAATTAGTCAAGTTATTCATCACGAGCGCTACTATATGCGATTTTTGGGGTAGTTGGGCAAGGGGATGACGGGCAACCGCTTCCGGAACGATCCAGGGAACGCGGCGTCCGCGGGTGTAAAATAAACCCCCGTAGGGGAGGTACGCATGGACAGGGCTCTTTCCCATACCATCGCCGTCATCGCGGCGATGGTTACGATCGGCGCCGCTACCCTTTGGGGCCAGGAAGGGAGAGATTGGAAGATCGGGTGGTGGGATACCCAACGGAAGGGCGCGAACATGCAGAATGAGCGCCCGAGGCCGGAATACTGGCGCGCCGCGGGGGATCTCGGCTTGGATTACGTCCGCATCGCGCCTGACGCCTTCCCCGCCGCGCGACGTGATTTCCTCATCGGCGACGCGGACGCGTACGAGGGGATCGTCGAAGAGGATCTCGCGCTGCTCGTCCGCGAATTGGACGCGGCGGAGCGGAACCACGTGAAAGTCGTCCTGACGATGTTCAGCCTACCGGGGGCCCGCTGGTCGCAGAAGAACGGCGACGTCGGGGACGGTCGCCTTTGGCGCGATGAGCGGTACCGCGCGGAGGCCCCTTCGTTCTGGCGCGACTTGGCGGGGCGGCTCAAGGGCCATCCCGCGGTGGTGGCCTACAATCCCCTCAACGAGCCGTGCCCTGACCGCGAGTACGGCTTCGAACTCGGTTCTCCGCGATTCGGCGCTTGGTACAGCGGAATAAAGGGGACAGTGGCCGACGTGAACGAATTCAACCGGCGCATGGTGGCCGCCATCCGCGAGGTGGACGACGATACGCCCATCCTGCTTGACGGCTGGTTCTACGCCGACCCCAAGGGCTTCCCGTACGTCGAGCCGATAGACGATCCGCGGATCCTGTACGCCTTCCACAATCCCGGCCCCTGGCAGCTCTGCACGTTCAAGGCGAACGCGGGAAAGTACTCATATCCGGACCGCGTCCCCGAGAGGTGGAACGGCCCGGGCCGGAAGTGGAACCGCGCCCGCCTGGCCCGCGAATTCGCCGACGTGGAACGCTGGGCCGCGAAGTACGGGGTGGACCGGCGCCGCATCGTGGCCTCCGAGTTCTGGATGGACCGCCGCGTCAAGGGCGCCCGCGAGTACCTGGCAGACCTGATCGCCCTGTACGACGAACGCGGCTGGCACTGGTCCTTCTACGCCTTCCGCGGCGACGGCGCGTGGACTGGCCTGGACTACGAATTGGGGCCGGACCCCAAAGTCCCCGCGGGCATCTACGAGGCGGCGGAGCGCGGAGAGGAAATCGAAAACCTGAAACACCGCGCCCCCAATCCCCTCTGGAACGTCATCGCGCGCGAATTCCGCGCGCGCGAATTCCGCCGCTGAACCGGCTTCAGGCTATTCGGCACGCCGGCGATATTCCCCTCAGGAGTGGGGGTAGCGCGCAATCTCGTGCGCGCGAGGGGGAGCAGCGTAAGGAGAGGTGGCACACTATCCGCGAATACGGGACGCGCGCGGTTCGAATCGATACAGCGCAAGGGTGACCGAACGTAAACGGCCCGGCTCTCCGGCCGGGCCGTTTGCGTTCGGCCGGGCCCCCGCGCTCCTATGATTATTGTCAAGCGACAATCGACTCCCATCCCTCGAATTTCACGCCATACTGTTTGAACTTCCTCTCGAGCGTCTGTCTCGACGCATCGGCATAGAATTCGCGCCGCGTCAC
>JAEXTK010000299.1 GCA_023406985.1 Spirochaetota bacterium
GCCGTAGCCGAGCCGGCCGAGGAAGTACGCGGCGGAGAGGCCCGCGGGCCCCGACCCGATGACCGCGATCCGCTCGCGCCTCCGCGGCGCCGCGGGCCCCTCAGGGACGGAGCGGCGGGTCGCGGCGTCGTCGATGAAGCGTTCCAGCGCGTTGATGGAGACGGCCCCGTCCGCTTCGCCGCGGTTGCACGCGGCCTCGCAGGGATGGAAGCAAACCCGTCCGCAGATTCCCGGCAGCGGGTTCTCGGAAAGGAGGGTCCGCCACGCCTCCGCGATCATGCCGCGGGACGCGAGCAGCTCGATGCGGGGGACGTCCTGGCCGCAGGGGCAGGCCGCGGCGCAGGGCGCGGTCTTCTCGCGGAAGTCCGGCCGTATGAAGGCCCAGGCCCCGGTCTTGTTCGTGGCCGTGGAGGCGCGGGAGAGGGGCACGAAGAGCGAGACGCGCGAGTCGGCCGGTCCTGAATCCTTCATGCGACGACCTCCGGGTTCTTCATGGCGGCGACGGGGCCGTAGATCCGTACGGCCTCGTAGGCGGCGCGGGCCGCGGCCGCGTTGGCTTCCTGTTTGGCGGGCATCTCCTTCTCAATGGCGGCCGTCACCGCCTCCAGCGGCGGCATCCCGAACACGCGCGCGAAGGCGCCGAGCATGGCCGTATTCGTGATGGGTTGGGTGGCGGCGCCGAGGCCGAGCTTGCGCGCGATTCCTGACGCGTCGACGCAGGCCAACGAGAACGCCGCGAAGCGCCCGAGGTCTTCGGGCAGGTCCGGGGCGTTGAGGAGGATCCACCCGCCCCTCTTGAGCCCCCGCGTCACGTCCACGAGCTGCAGGAGCCTGAGATCCTGCACCACGACGTGGTCGGGCTCGTAGACGTTGCTGCGGACGTAAATCTTCGACGTGTCTAGGCGAAGGTAGGCCTCCACCGGCGCGCCGCGCCGTTCCGAGCCGAAGACCGGAAAGGTTTGGACCCAATAATCCGCCTGGAAGAACGCCTTGGCCAACGCGATGGAGGCCAAGACAGTCCCCTGGCCGCCTCTGCCGTGAAATCGAATTTCAAGCATGTGTGCGCCTTCTAAGGACGATGAGGATGACGTACTGGAACGAGGGGGTCAGTGTTGGGAGCTTGTTTTTAGTTCCGCGCGATCCCGTTACGGTAAAAAATCATACCACCGACTTCCCGGCCCGGCAAGGCAAAAACCGTTTGAGTCGAAAAATCCGTATCCGCACGCGCCTCCGCCCGATATACTGGGCGGACGGAGAACACGACTCATGACCCATCCGAAGCTTTTCGGCGACAAGATTTTTTACCGCAGCCTGTTCACCATCGCTATCCCCATAGCCTTGCAGAATTTGGTCAATTCGTTCGTCAACGTCCTGGATACGGTGATGATCGGGAGCCTCGGCACCACGGAGATCGCCGCGGTCGGCCTCGGCAACCAGGTCTTCTTCCTCTATACGATGGTCCTGTTCGGCATCCTCTCCGGAGGGTCCGTGTTCACCGCCCAGTTCTGGGGCAAGAAGGACCTCCAAGGCATCCGGCACACGACGGGCCTCTGCCTCGTCCTCGCGCTGATCGCGGCCGCGGTCTTCACGGTCGCCTGCGCCGCGGCCCCGGCCGCCGTCATCGGCCTCTACTCGGCGGACCCCGCCGTGGTCGCCGCGGGGGCCGCCTACCTCAGGACCCTCGCGCCCGCCTTCGCCCCCTTCGCGATCAGCTTCGCCTTCGGCATGGCCATGCGCTCGGTGGAGAAGGTCCGCCTCCCCATGGTGGCCACGCTCGTCTCCCTCTCCATCAATGTCGCGCTCAATTGGCTGCTCATCTTCGGCGTCGGCCCCTTCCCGACGCTCGGCGTCGTCGGCGCGGCCGCGGCCACCGTCGTCTCGCGCGTCGTGGAGATGTTCATCCTCGTGATCGCGAGCTACGCGCGTTCCTACGCCATCGCCGGCCGGCCGCGGGAACTCCTCGGCTTCGACGCGGCCTTCGTGCGCCGCTACTTCGTCATCGTGCTCCCGGTCATGGTCAACGAGCTCATCTGGGCCCTCGGCATCAGCATGCAGAACGTGATCATGGCGCGGACCGGCACCTCCTCCATCGCGGCCTTCAACATCCTCAACACCGTCTCCCAGTTGACCTGGGTCCTCTTCATGGGCCTCGGCAACGGCTCCGCGGTCCTGGTCGGAAAGAAGATCGGCGAGGGCGCGGACGACGAGGCCCGGGCCTACGCGTCGCGCATCGTCCGCTTCATGCCCCTCCTCGCGGCCGGCGTGGGCCTCCTCCTCGTGCCCATTTCCTGGCTCCTGCCCTTCATCTTCAACGTCGGGCCCGAGGTGTTCGCCATACTCGGCGCCATGATCGTCATCATGGTGCTCTCGTATCCCTTCCGCGCCTTCAACATGTCCATGGTCATCGGCGTCTGCCGCGCCGGCGGCGACACGATCTTCTGCGCGGTCTACGACACCGTGGTGATGTGGGCCGTATCGCTTCCCGCCGCGGCCGCCGCGTCCTTCCTGTTCGGCGCTCCGGTCTGGGTAGTCTTCCTCTGCCTGGCCCTGGAGGACCCCCTCAAGATGACCCTCGGCATCTGGAGGCTCAAGTCCGGCAAGTGGCTGCACGACGTGACGAGGAAGTAGGGGGAGCGCCTCTCCGCGCGAAAGCTGAACGTGCGCAGTCATCGTCCCAGCGCGGGGCCCGGGGGGGTGTTTAACAGGCGGGGTACAAACCGGCGCG
>JAEXTK010000047.1 GCA_023406985.1 Spirochaetota bacterium
CCCTTTCTGGGGGGGCCCGGCGGGCCGGCGGGGCGGGCCCGCCGGGGGGCCCCGCGGGCGGCGCCCTACTTCTTGGCCGCCCGCCACGAGTCGAGGGCCGCCTGCATGTCGGAGGCGACTTGTAGCGGGGTCTTGGTCCCGAGGCCTATAGCCTGGAGGCCCGCGTTGAGCTGGTCGTTGACCGCGGAGGGGAGCACGCCGTCCAGGACGTACGTCGTCTTGGGCACGGAGGCGTAGAAGGCCATCATCTTCTCGGTGATGGGCTCCAGCTTGGCGCTCGTCACGCCCTTCCGCGACGGGATGAAGGTGCCCGTCTCCAGCCTGATCTTGAGGACCTCGGGGCTGTACAGGTACGTGAGGAGCTTGACGGCTGCCTTCTCCTTGGCCGAGCCTGCGGGTATGGCCGCGCTGATGCCGTAGCCGACGCCGACGATGGCGGACACCGCACCGGGATTTTTCTCTCCCGGAAGGGCAGGGAAGGCCATGAGCTCGAAGTCGGTCTTTTGGAGAGCGGGAGCGATGAGGGCTTTGCCGCTCGCCTTTTCGGTGAGGAAGTTGCCCTGCCGCCAGTCGCCGTCCACGAGGAAGGCCGCCTTGCCCGCGGCGAAGAGGGCCGGGGATTCGCCGTAGCCGAGCTGGAGGGTGTCCGCGGAGATGATGCCGTCCTTATACAGGTTCTGCACCACCGCGAGGGCGTCCACGAACGCCTTGTCGGTGAACTTGGCTTTTCCGGCGAGGGCGTCGTTTATGAAGGCGTCCCCGAGGAGGCGACCGGAGATCGTGGAGAAGAGGCAGGACTGCATCGGCCACTGGTCCTTGTTCGCCATGAGCACCGTCGCGACGCCCTTGGCCTTGAGCCGCGGGACGAGTCGCTTGAGGTCGGCGTAGGTCGCGGGGACCTTGAGGCCGAGGCGTTTCAGGAGGCCCGCGTTGACGTACACGATCGACGTGTAGGTGACGGACTGGGGCAGCTCCGCGAGCCGGCCGGACAGCTGGTTCGACGGATCCACGGCGGCGGGAACGAAGGTAGCGAGGAAATCCTTGCCGAGGAGCGGCACGAGGTCCTTGGTGAGTTTTTTCTGCTGCAGATCGGTGGACCTGCCGGACGGCCACATGAACTGGACGTCGGGTATCGTGCCCGCGGCGATGTAGGCGCGGACCTTGTCGTGGAAGGGCTCGTTGAAGAGTTCTTCCTTTTCGATGACGATGTCCGGATTCTCGGCCTGGAACTTGGCCCAGATTTCCCGGTCCTCGGCATAGCCGGCCTGGGTCGCGTCGATCTGGTTCAGGACCGTGAGTTTCACCTTTTCCTGGGAGAAGGCGGACGCGGCGAGGAAGGCGATGAGCGAAAGGAACACGACGATTCGTTTCATGGTGACCTCCATCGAAGCCGCGGCATCCAGGGCGCTTTCGGTGTCCCGGCTCCCGCGGTATCGAGGGGAAGCTTAGCTGCCTTCCGCCGCGGCCGAATCGGGGAAACGGGACGCGGATCGGCCGGCGTGTCCCGAATTCGCAAATTCCCGGTATCTTTTACGGAATTGGGCCGGCGGGGCGCCGTAGCGCGCGCGGAAACGCGAACTGAAGTAGCCCTGGCTGGAAAAGCCGAGGCGATCGGATATCTGCAGGATGCCGAGTTCTGAGGACCGCAGGAGCACCGCGGCCTTCTCCAGGCGGCCGTGGTTGAGCTTCTCCGTGAAGCTCATGCCGTAGTACTCCTCCAGTATCCGGTTGAGCTGGCGGACGCTCATGGCGACGAGCGAGGCGAGCTCTTCCCGGTTGGGCTCGGAGGCTTGATCGAAATAACGGTCGATGAGGAAACGCCGCGACTCGTGGAGGGCCTTCCGCGGCAAGGCCGACGGAGAGGCGCCTTCCGGCGCGAGGTTGCGGATCGCGTTGATGACGATGAGGCAGAGCAGGTTCCTGATCCGCGCGTACGAGCCGAGGCGCCCTCCCTCCAGCTCCCTGAAGACTTCCTCGAACAGGCTCGCGGAAGGGAACCGGTCCCGACCGAACCAGAAGGACGTCGCCGAGAGGGCCGCGAGCATGGCCTCTTCCTCCTCCGCGAGCCGGCTCGGGACGTCCTTCCCCGCGGGTCGGGGCGGCAGGATCTCCAGGTTGAGACAGAATTCGACCATGGGATCCTGGAGGTCGGCCTTCTGCTCGTGGAAGACGCCGGGACCGGTCAGGTAGAGCGTCCCCGGCTCGATGCGGTGTCGCTTCCCCCCGACCCAGAGGTCCCCCGCGCCCCGGGGAATGAAATGGAACTCGTAACTGCTGTGCGAGTGGAGCTCGTAGCCCCAGCCGGGCACGGGAGCCTCGTAGTTCACGCAGAGGACGTTGATGCGCATCTCGCCGAGATGGATGAGGAAGTCGAGCTCGGTATTGTACTGGCGTAAACGTCTATCCATGGCGATACGTTCTCTTTCGCGCGAGGGAGCGGCATCCATGCCGATGCGGTTCGCGGGAGGAACCGTAGGTTCCCGCGAACCGCGCCGTTAACCGCTCTCGCGCGGCCATGCGGCTGCGCGAGGGATCGCAGGGAGTAGCCCGCAGCGCCGTTCAGCGGCGCGAGGACTACTCCCGGAGAGCCCGCCCGGAGTCCGGTAGAGGCCGCAGGCCGAGCCGGACTCCGACGCGCCCTACTTTTCCTTAGGCCTTTCCGTACATCGGCCCCAGGGCCTGGCAGGCACGGTAGTCGGCGCCTTCCTTGTCCATGCCGAAGGCGTTCCAGTAGCTCGGGCGGTAGATCCGCTCTGCGTCGACGTTGTGCATGCACACGGGGATGCGGAGGATGGACGCGAGGGTGATGAGGTCCGCGCCGATGTGGCCGTAGGTGATGGCGCCGTGGTTGGCGCCCCAGGCGGCCATGACCGAGTACACGTCCTTGAAGGGGCCTTCGCCGGTGAGGCGGGGCACGAACCAGGTGGTGGGCCAGGTAGGATCGGTACGGAGGTCGAGCTTGTCATGGACGTGGTCGGGCAAGGTGGCGGTCACGCCCTCGGCGATCTGGAGCACGGGTCCGACGCCCTTCACGAGGTTGAGGCGGGTCATGGTGACCTCCATGCCGCCCTCGGTGAGGAAGTCGGAGGAATAGCCGCCGCCGCGGAAGTAACCGAGGCTCGCATAGCGCCAGCTCGTGGCGTCCAGGCAGGCGCCCGCTTCCTGCGGGGTGATCTCCCAGTAGGGCTTCATCGCGGGCTTCCCGTTCTTCCGCTGCTTGCCGGTGCCGTCCATGCAGGTGGCGCCGGAGTTGATGAGGTGGATGAAGCCGCCCGCGGCGACGCCGTCGGGCTTCCAGCCGGTGACGCGCTTCACGGCCTCGGGGCTCCAGTAGGTGCGCACGTCGGAGAAGATCTGGGCCGTGCCGGTGAGGAGGTGGCCGAAAAGCATGGAGACGCCGTTCAGGGCGTCGTTCTCGGTGGCGACGACGTAGGGCTGGCGGATCCCGGTCCAGTCGAAGCTCGAGTTGAGGACGGTTTCCAGGAAATCGCCGTTCGGGAAGTGGTCGTTCCAGTGGCGCTGGCCCTGGAAACCGGCGAGGATGGCGTTGTGGCCGAGGGCTTCCTCGGCGAGGCCCTTCCGCTTGAGATCGGGATTGCCGACCATGAGGTCGCGGACGATCATGGCCATCTTGACGGTCATGGCCCACGCCTTGTCCTTGTACGCGCGGGTGTGCTGGATCTCTTTCGGGTTGTTGTCCGGGCCTTCCACGCAGTTCGCCTTGACCCATTCCATGGCGCGCTTGAACTCCGCGTCGCTGTAGATCTTCTCCTCAAAGCGGCGGACGAGCTCGCTCATGTCCACGTACTCGTTCCGCATCCCCAGGTAGTCCTGGAAGAAGTCGGGATCGACGGTGGAGCCGGCGATGCCCATGGAGACCGAGCCCACGGACAGGTAGCTCTTGCCCCGCATCCACGCGGCGGCGAGGGCGGCGCGGGCGAAGCGGAGGATCTTCTCGGAAACGTCGGCGGGGATCTTGTCGGCGTCGGAGAAGTCCTGGACGTCGCGGCCGTAGATGCCGAAGGCGGGAAGGCCCTTCTGGCTGTGGCCGGCGAGGACGGCCGCGAGGTACACGGCGCCGGGTCGGTCGGTACCGTTGAAGCCCCAGACCGCCTTGATGGTGGACGGGTCCATGTCCATGGTCTCGGTGCCGTAGCACCAGCAGGGGGTGACGGTGAGCGTCACCGCGACGTTCTCGCGGGAGAACTTGTCCTGGCAGGCGGCGGCCTCGGCCACGCCGCCGATGGTGGTGTCGGCGATGACGCATTCGATCGGCATGCCGTTCGGGTGCTTGAGATTCTCCGTGATGAGGCGGGCCGCGGATTTCGCGAGCCCCATGGTCACGTCTTCCAGCGACTCCCTGACGCCGCGGCGGCGGCCGTCGATGGTCGGCCGGATACCGATCTTGGGAAGCGCGCCCCGGTACCGGTTGACCGGCGGTTGGACCTTCATGTTCGAAATATCTGCCATCTTGGTTCCCTCCATTCGGAAATGGTTTCTTGAAGAGCGAAGGATCGGGTCGGACCGCGGTTCGACGAACCGGGGCCGGCCCCCTCTAGTCGATACGATGCCTGATCAAGGTCGTGCCGAGCCTCACCACGCGCGGCTCCCCCCGCGCCCCGCCTTCCTGTCCGTCCGTCCCGCCCCGGATGCGCTGGAGCAGGAGGCGGGCGGCCGCGGAACCGAGTCCCGCCGCGTCCTGGGCCACCGTATAGCGGCAGGAAGGCAGGAAGGGCGAGTACGGCGTCTCGTCGAAGCCGGCGACCACGAGAGAGCGGGCCGCGTCGCCGCCGGTCTGGCGCAGTTCGAGCAGGCGGCGCTGGATGCCGAGGTGCACGAGGAGATTCACCGCGAAGAGGGCGTCCGGAAGGTCGCCCGACGCGAGGATCTCGTCCATGCGCCGATAGCCGTCCTCTATTCCCATGCCGCCGAGGCGCATGGCGGCGGAATCCGCGCTGAGCGATGCTTCCGCGAGGGCGCGGGCGAAACCGGAAAGCCGCTCGCGCGCGGTGGAGATGGTCACGTCCCCGCCGACGAAGGCGATCCGCTTGAACCCGTCGGCGAGGAGGGCGCGGGTCAATTCGAAGGCGCCGCCCTCGTTGTCGGAGAGTACGGCGTCCAGGCGCGCGCCCTCTACGAGGCGGTCCACGAGCACCACCGGCGTCCCCCGATCGGCGAACTCCTGGAGGTGGTCGCCGCGGGCGCCCGCGGGGATGACCACGATGCCGTCCACGAGGCGCTCCGAGAGGAGGGCGAGGCGCTTGGCCTCGGTCTCCTGCGAGTTCGCGGAGCTCGCGACGAGCAGGGTATACCCGCTCCCGTCGAGCTCCTTCTCCATGCCCTCGGCGAGCTCCATGAAGAAGTCGTTCGCGAGCTCGGGCGCCAGGATCGCGATGGTGCGCGTGGACCGGGTCTTGAGGCTCCGCGCGATGTGGTTCGCCGTGTACGAGAGGCGCTCCGCGGCGGCCCGCACGCGTTCGCGGGTCTCGGCGGAAACCCGATCGGAGAGCGCGGGATCCAGGGCCCGCGAGACGGTAGCCGTGGAGACGCCGGCGAGCTCCGCCACGTCGCGGACGGTCGCGGACCTCCGGCTCACCCGCCGCCTCCGATGGAGGCGCCGACTCCGATGGGGGCGGCGCCCCCCGCGAAGGCGGCGAGGGCGACGAAGGCCGCGATGGAGACGAGCGTGTGGAGCGAAAGCACCGCGCTCACGTAGGCGGCGTCGCCTTCGCTCCGGAACACCGGGATCACGAAGGGCGGCGGCAGCACGAAGAGCGCGAGCGTCGCGAAGGATTGGATGCGGCCGTAGCCGAGCGCCGGGACGAGGACGAAGGCCACGGCCGAGCCGAGGAGGACGGCGGCGGCCAGCCGACCGGAGACCGCGGCGACGGCCTTCCCCGCGCCGCGGCCGCGGAAATCCTTGAGCCCCCACCCGACCACGAGGCAGACGAGCGGCGTGGTGAGGGAGGCGACCGTGCGGACGAGGGGAGCGAGGACGCCGCCCTCGCCCCAGGGCGCCGACCGCGCGAGCGGGAAGAGGACCGCGGACAGGAGCCCCGCGGCGATGGCGATCATCGCGGGGGACGTCGCCATGCGGCGCAGGAGGACGCGCGGCGCCGCCGTGCCGCTCGCGGCGAGGAGCTGGGCCATGAGCGCGGTGAAGACGAAGACCACCTGACCGAGGTCAGCCGTGGCGAAGGCGCTCAGATGACGCTCGCCGAAGAGGGACGCGAAGAGCGCGTATCCGAGCATGCCCGCCTCGAAGCCCTGGAAGAGGAAGACCGTGGACGGTCGCGGCAGCCGCGCGAGCTTGGCGTAGGCGGCGCCGACGACGCCGAGGAAGGCGCAGGAGAGGAAAACCGCGGACGCGATGCCGAGGAGCGCGGCGTCCACCCGTACGCGGGCGAAGGCGCCGAACAGGACCGCGGGGAGGGCCACCGACGAGATGAGCTTCTTGAGGCCTTCCACCGCCCGTTCGCCGAGGAAGCCCGTCGCCCCGAAAACGGCGCCGAGAGCGACCAGGACGAAAACGGGAAGTAGTTCGGCGAGGATCGATGCCGTCGGTGACATTCCGCGTAATCCTGTAATCGATTACAGGCTATTTCGATACGGGGATGACACCCTTTTTCAGGATGACGTTCCCGTACTTTACGGTCTCTCCCGTCATGACGACGGCGTAGGCCTTCTTGGCGCGCTCGTAGAAGGCGAAGCGCTCCACCCGCTCTACGGCGGGGGTGCCGGGCCAATGCTTGTCGATCGGAACGCGGTAAGCCTTTTCAACTTCCAGGTCCAAGGTGTCGCCGCTTACCGGCTGCATCATCGCGACGGGGGCTTTTACGTAGGAATCGAGGTTCATGAGGGCCAGGATGCCGTCCAAGAGCGCCGGAATCCGGATACCGTCCGCCCGGATGACGCGAGCGTTGAAGGAATCGCCGGGGAAAAAGGCGTCCGCGAGGACGATCTCGTCGCCGTGACCCATACGGAACAGGGCGTCCAAGAGTTCGGGTGAGATGACGGGAGAAATGCCGATGAGCATGGGGACCTCCGTTGGGACCCATCATCAGCCCGACCGTCTAAATTGTCAAGGGAAAAATGTAATCGATTACACATACGGTGGCCGGCGCCGGGAAGGGGGGATGGCGCGGAGGCGCAGTGCGGAAATACGGAGAGAGCCCAATCCTACGGAGCCAAGGATCACTAGTGTCGCGAAGATTTGGGATAAAGAGAAGAACGGCACGAGCCCCCCGGGTTCAGCCCCCGGCCCTTTCGTCAGCGCTTCCGAGATCTTTGCGCCGTTGCGCCGTTGCGTGAGGCCCGTCCGTTTGCGGCGGCCAAGCGCCTTTGCGCTCTTTGCGCCGGTACGCGCGACCCTGCGCGGACGGCGGCCCGTCGCGGCCGGGGGCCATGCGCGGACGGTGGCCCGTCGCGGCCGGAGGCCATGCGCGGACGGTGGCCCGTCGCGGGACGATACGGCCGCGCAACCCGCCGGGGCCCGGCTCATCTCCGGCGGACGAGGTAGGCGGCGGCCTTTTCCAGGTACTCGGTGCCGGCGGGCAAAGCGGGAAAGAGGGCGTCCAGGGTTCCTTCAAGGAGGGCGCGCGTCCGGCCCGAGCAGAGGCGGCGGACCAGCAGGGCGTAGTAGTACGGGCAGTGGTCCTGCCGGCCTTTCCGCACGATGTCGCCGATCGCGGACTTGAGCGCACCCGCGGTGCCGAGCGATCCCTTGCCCGAGAACCCGAGGGCGGCGTCCACGCGCGCCTCCACCTCCGCCCGCTTCGCCTCGATGGCCTGGGCGAACTCCGCGTAGGTATATACCCGGAGCCGCTCCACGCCGAGGATGGAGGCCGCGCACTCCAGGTGCTTGAGCAGGACCCGCCGGTCGTAGCGCATGGACTCGGGGAAGACGGCCGCCGGGAGATGGCGGTCCTCCAGGAAGCGCCGGTAGCCGCGCTCGGAAACGTCGTCCTTGTGGAGGAAGTAGGAATAACCCAGGTAGCGGCCGAAGGTCCGCATCACGTCCAGGTACCCGAGTCGCGTGAAGGCGTCCAGGAAGGCGCGGTCGAAGTCGAGCGTGCCGCCCATGTCGATGGAGTTCTTGATGTAGATGGTCTCGCTCCCGATGATGTCCGGTTTCCGCGAGAAGCCCGCGCCCGAGATGTCCAGGACGATGATGCGCCGGTAGCCCCGCTTGCGGGCGGTGTTGTACGGCACGTTGTCGTAGAGCCCCCCGTCCGCGTACTGTTTTCCGTCGATCTCCGGCTTGACGAAGCCGGGGAAGGC
Source organism: Spirochaetota bacterium (assembly GCA_023406985.1). Taxonomy (GTDB): domain Bacteria; phylum Spirochaetota; class Spirochaetia; order Treponematales; family Breznakiellaceae; genus JAEXTK01. The sequence goes on from JAEXTK010000047.1 coordinate 8,281, forward strand.
CGAACTCGCGAGGAGGTAGCGCACGAGGGATCCCTTTTCCATCTGGTCCAGGAAGACCTCGCAAGGCTTCTTGTCGGTTACGTTCACCGTGAGGAGGCCGAGGTCCACGCCGGAGGCGCGGAGGCGCTCCTCGTCCAGATAGGTCTGGAGCAGGCCCTTGAGCGGACTCGTGTCCAGGCCGCCCTTGTCCACGAAGGCCTTGAACACGTCGAGCCATCCCCTGAAGCGCTCGGCGCCGTCTTTGGTTTGGGCCGCGGGATCCAGGGAGAGGATGGAGCCGAGGGAGATGGAGGCGCCGAGTTCCTCCAAAGCGTCGTCGGAGCCCTGCGCGAGGAAGGCGGCGATGATCGCGCCGATGGAGTTGCCGATGAAGGCGTCGATGGGTATCTCGAGTTCCTTGAGCGCGCGCCACGCCCCGATATGGTAGACGCCCTTGGCGCCCCCGCCTCCCAGGACCAGACAATAGCCGCCTTCCCTCCGCATCCGCGCCTCCTGCTCGACGTACGCCGTCCACGTTCCAGTGTACGACCGCGGGGAGCGGACGGCAATCGTTCGGCGCCTCGCAGACCGACATATACCCGGAAAAAGAGCCTTGACATTTTTTACAGAGCTTACCTATAATCCAGAAATCATTATCTTTTTATCTATATTAAGAATACGATCTACCCCCTAATAGGAGACATCACGATGAACCGCCATATCGCAAGCTCGATCTCCCTGGTTTTCCTCGCCCTCGCCATGTTTGGATGCACCCTTTCAGACGATGACGACGCTCAATCGCCGCCCGCGACGGATGCGTATCGACTTAAGGAACGTCTTACCTATAATGCGGAAGGAACATTAACGAGTAGCTATCACTATGCCTATGACTCGGAGGGAAAGTTCACGACCAACTACATGACCGACGCGTCCGGTACAACCACCAGTTCGACTACTTACGAATATAAATCCCCTTTCGGCTACACGAGAGGGAACTACTACGACCCGTCCGGGGCTCCCACGTTGTATACCGTATGCATTTATGATGCTGCGGGAAATAGGGTAAGATTCGACAACTACGACACGTCTGACGTAAAAATGAATTACTACACATATACGTATGACGCCGCAGGAAAAACCATACGGATTGACTACTATGACGCGAGCGGAACCCTCTCCTGGTACCGTCAATTCGAGAACGACACCGCCGGGAACAGGATAAAGACGATTCGATACGATTCCACTGATACCATCACCGGAAGTACCGTCTATACGTACGAGAACGGACGATGGAGCAGGATACAGAACTACGACGCCGCGGACGTACTGACTAGCTACCAGGATATCATCTGGGAGAAGGGTACCATGGTCGACGACATCATCGCGATTGATTGGTAAGAGCCGGCTGCCCGGCGTGATACCCGTCATCCCCGTGCCGGTCTCCGCTTGCGTCCCCGGCCGGGCCGATCTACTATGGCCGCGGAGGCTCGTATGATCCTATGCTGCGGTGAAGCCCTCATCGACATGGTTCCCTTCGCCGGGGAGGAAGGCGACGCGTTCCGCCCCTGTCCCGGCGGCAGTCCCTACAATTCGGCCATCGCCATCGGCCGCCTCGGCGTCCCGGTAGCCTTCGTCGGCCGCCTGTCCACCGACTTCTTCGGGGAACTCCTCGTCAAGCGCCTCCGGGAGAACGGGGTGCGGACGGACCTCATCGCCCGCTCCGGCCAGACGACCACCCTCGCCTTCGTGAAGCTCGAGGGCGGCGCGGAACCGCAGTACGCCTTCTACGTCGAGGGCAGCGCCGACCGGTCCCTCGTCCCCGCCGACATTCCCGCGCGCCTTCCCGACGAGGCGCGGTGCATCCTCTTCGGGTCGATCTCCATGACCATGGAGCCGGTCGCCTCCACGATCGAGGCGTTCGTGCAGCGCGAAGCGGCAAGGACGGACTCGGGCGCGCCCGTCATCTCGCTGGACCCGAACGTGCGTCCCGTCATGATCGCCGACCGGCTGTCCTACGTCCGGCGCCTGGAAGGCTGGATGGCCTCCTCCACGATCGTGAAGATCTCGGGCGCCGACCTGGAATTCGTCTACCCCGACCTGGACCGCGACGAGGCCCTCGCCAAGATACTCGGCATGGGTCCCATCCTCGTCGTGACGACCCTCGGCATGGACGGGGCCCTCGCCGTCGGGAGACGGACCGACGGGTCCGATTTCCGCGCCACCGCTCCGGTCGTACCGGTGAAGGTGGTCGATACCATCGGCGCCGGCGACACCTTCCACGCGGGCTTCCTCGCCTGGCTCGAGGCGCACGGGAAGATGTCGCGGGCCGCCCTCGCCGGCCTCGCCGAAAGCGAACTCGCCGCGGCCCTCGCCTTCGCGAACGCGGCGGCCGCCCTCGTCTGCGCCAAGCGCGGAGCCGAGCCTCCGACCCTCGCGGAGATGGAGGCCTCGGGACGCTGACCTACGCGACCGGACCGTGCCGTGAGCAGTGTCATGAAGATTTGGGATGGAGGGCGCCATCCCCGGTCGAACGGTCGCCGAGCATCCGGCGCGCCCCGACGTATGCGCGCTCATCGAATCGCGCCCCCCGGTAACGGGAAGCAAGCGTCAGGGGAACTCGGCCGGAAACTTCGGTGAGAAGCGAATTGGGGCCTCCGCCGCCCCGCCTGACATGCTACGATCCGGCCATGGAAATCATCGATCTGAAAACGCCCGGAGCGGTCGCCGAGGCCGCCCGCCTCGCCGCCGCGGAGCATGCACGGCTCCGAGCCCTGCTCCCCCGCCTCCCGGGCCGCGACGCCGCGCACTACGAACCCATGCTCGAGTGGATGGTCCGCGAAGGAGACCTCGTCGGCGCGGCCGAAGGGGGCCGTCTCGTCGCCTTCCTCGGCGGCTTCATCCTGGAAAACTACCGCAACGCCGGGCCCGGGACCTTCTCGCCCGACTGGTGCCACGGCGCCGTCCTCGGCGCGGAGCCTGCCGGCGCCGACGCGACCGCTGCGAGCGCCACGGCTGCCCGCGCCGCGAGCGACGGCCGGGCGACGCTCGCCTATCGGCTCCTCTACCGGGAACTCGCCTCCCGCTGGGTCGCGAAAGGCATCCGCATCCATGCGGCGGCGGCCTATGCGAGCGACGGCGCCGCCCGGGAAGCCTTCTCGCTCACCGGTTTCGGCCGCGTCGTCTTGGACGCGGCGGTCGGCGCGTCCGAGCTCCTCGCGGGGCTCTCCGGTCCCGGGGACGCTACCGCGGATAGCGCGCCGGAGGCGGCGCGGGCGGAGCTCGCCGCTCCTCGGGGACTCGCGGTGCGCCGCGCCGGGCCGCCCGACGCCGCCGCGCTGGCCGAAATGAACGCGCGCCTCGCCGCGCACATCGGCGCCTCGCCCGTCCTCATGCCCCATCCCCACGGGTCCACCGAAGAGGAGTGGGCGGCCTGGTTCGCCGCGCCTGAGGCCGTCGCGTTCATAGCCGAACGGGAGGGGAGGGGCGTGGCGTTCATTAAGGCGGAAGCTCCCCAGTTCGACGTGAGCGACGCGGTCCACGGAGACAAGACGCTCGCCATCAACGGCATGTTCACGGAGGACGCCGAACGGCGGCAGGGCACGGGGTCCTTTCTCCTGCGGGCCCTCGCCGCCGAAGCCGTCGAGCGCGGCATGGACCTGGTGTCCGTCGACTGCGAAACGACGAACCTGGAGGCCTACGCCTTCTGGACTCGCCGCTTCAAGCCGGTCACCTGGAGCTTCGAGCGGAGGGTGTAGCGGGAGGCCGGACTTCCTTCCGGGCCCTTGACCACCCGAAGGACTCCGTCGGATAGTCGGCTCGCATACGAAACGTCTAGCGAGCTACGTCAGGTCCTCGGGCCTCCCGCCGCGGACCTTTCGCTCTCCGTAAGGAGTCCCTATGATCTCTGCCCTCCTCGTCCTTGCCGTGTTCTTCCTCGCCACGCTGGCCGCGGGCCGCTCGGCGGAGCGGGCACGCCTCAAGCGGGGCCCGGATGAATCCTTTTACCTCGCGGACCGGCGCCTCGGCAGCCTCGCCCTCTTCCTCACCCTGGCCGCGACCAACTTCTCGGCCTTCACGGTCCTCGGCCTCGCGGGGGCGGGCTATCGCCTCGGCTACGCCTTCTACCCGGTCATGGGCCTCGGCACGGCCTTCATGGTGATCGGGCTCTACCTCGTCGGCCTCCCGTTCTCGGAAGCGGGCGCCCGCAGGGGGTGGGTCACGCCGGCCGACTTCGTCGAAGACCGCTACGGGTCGCCGCTCCTCAAGAAAGCCTACGCGATCGCCCTCGTGGCCTTCACCCTCCCCTACCTCGCCCTGCAACCCATCGCCGCAGGGCTCCTCCTGGAATCGGCGCTCGGCGTCCCCTACGTCGTCGGCGCCGTCTCGGTGGCCGCGGTCATCGCGCTCTATACGATACTCGGGGGCATGCGCGCGGTCGTGCGGACCGACGTGTTCCACGGCGTCCTGCTCATGGGTATCGCCGCCCTGGCCTGGTGGCTCGTCGTCCGGCGTCTCGGCGGTTTCGTCCCGGCGCACGAGCTCGTCGCGGAGCGCTCGCCGGCCCTGCTCGCGCGCCCCGGCGGCGGCGCGGGCCTCTCGCCCGCGGCCTACGCGGGATACTTCCTGCTCTGGCTGCTCGCCGATCCCCTATTCCCCCAGCTCAACCAGCGCTTCCTCGCCGCGCGGGACGGGAAGGCCATGCGGCGCACCATCGTGGCCTACCCCTTCGTCACCACGACCCTCTTCTTCCTCACCGTCTCCACGGGGGTCCTCGGTTCGATGGTCCTGCCGGGCCTCGGCGGCGCCGGAGCCGACCGGATCTGGCCCGCCCTCGCCGCGGAGGCGGCGCCCGCGCCCTTCTCGGGCGTAGCGACCGCCTTCCTTCTCCTGGCCCCGCTCGCGGCCCTCATGACCACGATGGACAGCCAGCTCCTCACCCTCGCCTCGGTCGCGGTGCGGGACCTCGCCGGAAGGAAGGACGCGCCGCCCCTCGTCTCGCGGACCGCCGTCGCCCTCCTGGCCCTCGTCGGCGCCGCGCTCGCGCTCGTGCCGCCCGACGACATCCTGGCCTTCCTCAACAAGTCGAGTTTCCTCGGCTACGCCGCGATGGCCCCGCTCTTCTTCTGCGGACTCTATTCCTCGCGGCCGGGCCCGATCGCCGGCCTCGCCTCCCTCGTCCTCGGGGAGGCCGCGGTGGTCCTGTCGGGCTTCGGCCTCCTCGACGTGGGCGGGCTACCGCCGGTCTTCACGGTGGCGGCCGTGTCTTGGGGAACCCTGGCCCTCGGTACCGCGATCGGCGCGGCGAGGGGGAAGCGCCGTCCGCCGGCGGCCCCGCGACAGGCCGCCTTCCAGCCGTACCGGCTCGCGCAGGTCTTGCCCGCGCGCTGGGCGCTGGTCTTCCTCGCCGTCCTCGTCCCGGCCTTCGACTTCTGGAATTGGGGGAAGGAGCCACGCCTCGCCGCGGGACTCCCCCTCTGGGTCTGGACGAGCGCGGGCCTCGGCGTCCTGCTTTCGGCCGCGCTCTCATTGTTTTTCAGGCATCATAAGCCGCACGATTGAGCGCGCGCGCTCGGCGCTCTAGGC
>JAEXTK010000082.1 GCA_023406985.1 Spirochaetota bacterium
GGCGCCGCGGCGCTCCGCCCCCCCCTCCCCGCCGGCTCGCGCCCCCGGGGGGCGCATGCCGCCGAGCGCGGCGCCTCCGCGCCCCTCCGTGCCGGCGCCGCGCGCATCGGCCAGGAGCGTCCGCGCGGTTTTCGCGTCCATGCCGATGCCGGTGTCCTTGACGGAGAGGTAGAGCCGCCCCTCGCGCCGATGCACCCGGACCTCCACCGTGCCGCCCGACTCCATCGGCTCGATGCCGTGGCGGACGGCGTTCTCCACGAGGGGCTGGAGGGTGAAGCGGGGGATCAGCGCGCTCTCGGCCGCGGCGTCCACGCGGATATCCCAGGACAGGCGCCGGCCGAAGCGGAGGGCCTGGAAGTCCAGGTATTCGCGGAGCACGGCCTCCTCCTCGCGCACCTGTACCAGCGCATCGGGGGAGCCGAGGGAATAGCGGAACAGTTTGCCCAGGGCGAGGGTCAGCCGTTCGGTCTCCCGCGCCCCCTCGAAGAGGGCCGTCCGCGCGATGGTATTGAGCGCGTTGAAGAGGAAATGGGGGCGGATCTGATCCTGCAGGCTCATGAACTGGGCCTCGCGGAGGGCCTTCTCCGTCTCCATGAGCTCGCGCTCTTCCTCGCGGAGCTTCCGTTCCAACTCCGCCTTACCGCGCAGGTCCTCCACCATCGCGCGGAGACTCCGGCTCATCGCGTTGAAGGAAGCGGCGAGCGTCTCCACCTCGTCTCCGGTCGAGGCGGTTACGTCGCTCACCTCGAGGTCCCCCGCGGCGATGCGCTCCGACGCGGCGGCGAGGCGCCGGATCGGCGCCGTGACCGACAGCGAGAAGGCGACCGCCAACGCGCCGAAGCCGAGGGCGACGAAGGCGAGGGCGCCCAGCGTCGCGAGCCGGACGGCCGCGATCTGGCGGGCGACCGCGCGGTACCGCTTCTCCCCGAAGGCCAGGGTCTCGGAGAGGAGGGCGGAGAGGTACCCGTCGACGTAGGCCTCGATGCGGCCGGCCGCGGCGAAGTCCAGGTACCAGTCCTTGTCGCCTTCGGCGCGCTGGCGCGCGGCCGACGCGACGAGGCGGCCGTAGGCCTCCATGCCGCGTCGCGCCGCGCGGAGGTTGAAGTAGACTTCCAGGGATTCGTGCTCGGTCTTCTCTATTTCGGAGAACGCGAACCAGAAACCCAACAGGTCCTGCTCCAGCTCATCCTGGTCCGGGGCCCGCCCCGCGCGGAGTTCCTCGTCGATCCGCTTGTATTGGCTCACGAGCGACACCCGCAGGCGATGGATGCCGTGATAGCGCGAGAGGCGCGCCTCGAACTCGTGGGCAGCGCCGTACGCGGCCAACTGGACCACCAGATCGAGCGCGACCACCGACAGCATAGCGGCGGCGTAGAAGGTCAGCAGCTTGGACCGGATGCCGAACCGGTACCGTCCGCGCATCCGCCCTCAGGGCCGGCCGAAGAGGGGCCGGAAATGGCGCGCCAGGAGGTTATCCCGCACGTTCCGCTCCACGCTCTCCCTGCACGCTTCCAGGGCGTCCAGGTAGCGGCTGCCCATCTCGGCGGCCACTTTGTAGCCAACGTGGAGCAGCTGGCGGAAATTCGGGTCGAAGCGGGCCTCGGCCTTCTCGTGCCGGAGGGCCGCCGCGTAGTCGGCCGCGGCCCACCTCTCCACCGCCTCCGGCGTCGGCAGCCTCGCCCGGTCGATGTCCACGACGGTCGCGTACGGCCCGACCAGTTCGTCGAAGCGGCCGTACGAGATGCGGTAGATTTCTTTCGCGATCGCGAGCCCGGTTCCGCCCGCCTCGGCCAGGCCGACGAGTTCCTCCAGCCAGCTCGTGCCGGCAGTCTTAAGGTGGAAGCCCATGCCGGTTTCCCGCGCGATCCGCGCCATGCGCGGATAGAGGGAGAACTTGTCGGACCCCGAATGCACCGAGAGCTTGAGGCCGGCCGGAAGCCGGAAATGGCGCGCGGCGTAGGCGGCGATGCGCATATCCGCCTCGAATTCCGCGCTGAAGGAGTCCACGTTGCCCACGTAATCCACGCCTTTGTTGAAGCGGCCCGAGAATTTCGGCGCGATCGTGTCGACGGGCACGCCCTCGTCGGCGAGGGCCTTGAGGATGAGGAAGAGCTCTGCCGGCGTCTGCGGCGTTTCGGTCTCGTCCATCGACACTTCCACGACGAAGTTGCCCGCGCCCTTCCGTTCCAGGATCTTGCGGTAGACCGTTCCGGCCTCAACGACCGCCGCGAGGTAGCGATCGGCGGTGGAGCGGAGCAGGGCGCCGCGCAGCACGAGCGGCGCCGGAAGGCCCTCCACGCGCTTGTCGCCGATGAGCGCGCGGTTCCGCGAAACGAAGTATTCGGTCTTCGCGACGTCGGCCTTCTTGCCGATGAAGTCCGCGACGTCGATGGTGAAGAAGTCGCAGTGCGCCAAGAAAGGTTCCACCGTCCCGGCGGCGATATGGTCCGCGTCCACGAAATAGGCGCCCTTCCAACCGGAGGCCGCGACCGCGCGGTCCGCGGCTCTCCGCTGGTCCTCGGGAGTCGTGC
>JAEXTK010000087.1 GCA_023406985.1 Spirochaetota bacterium
GGGCGGGCCCTCCCATTCTCAACGGATTACTTGGGCCACGAGGCGTCGATGGCCTTCACGGCCTGATCGAGCGTCTCCGCGCCGGAAACGTAGGCGGTCATGTGCTTCCAGAAGGAACCGGCGCCCACGGCGCCCGGCATGAGGTCGGAACCGTCGAAGCGCACGCTCGTCGCGTTCTGGATGGTCTCGGCGACCTTCCGGTCCACGAGGTTGGTATACCACTCGAGCTTGGCGTCCTTGTGCGGGGAGATGGCGCCGCCGGCCTTCACCCACGACTCCACCGAAGCGCCGGTGGCGAAGTACTGCATGACGGCCCTGACTTCCGGCCGGTCGTTGAACATGGCGTAGATGTCGCCGGCCACGAGGACGGGCTTGCCGTAAGCGGGATCGATGCCGGGCAGGTAGAAGAAGTCGTAATCGACTCCGGCGACCTTGTCGTTCGGGAAGAACGAGGTGATGAAGTTGCCCTGCTTGTGCAGCCAGGCGCGGGGAGGATTGTCGAACATGACCTTGGGCGCGTCGCCGAAGCTCGTGGTCGCGATGGCGGTGCGTCCGCCGTACACGTTGCCGGTGGGGAACCAGATGTCGGCCATGGTCTGGATGGCCTTCCGGACTTCCGGCGAATCGAACTTGAGCTGGCCCTTCACCCACTTGTCGTAGTTCTCGGGGCTCGTGGTGCGGAGCATGAGCTCCTCGATCCAGTCGGTGGCCGCCCAACCGGTGGCCGCGCCGGACTCGATGCCGATCGCCCAGGGGGTGTCGCCGTCCTTCTTGATCGTGTCCATGAGCGCGAGGAGCTCGGCCCAGGTCGTCGGGACCTTGTAGCCGGCCTTGTCGAATTCCTTCTTGGGATACCAGACGAGGGACTTGCCGTTGACGCGGCCCCAGACGCCGGCCATGATCTTGCCCCCCGGGCCTTCCATCGTGGCCATGTCCAGCCAGCTCTGGAGGTAGTTGGCCTTGACCTTGTCCATGTTGAGGGTCTTGTTGAGGTCCACCACCTTGCCCTTCTTGACGAAGTTCTCAAGCAGGCCGGGCTGCGGGAAGTCAGCGATGTCCGGAGCGTTGCCGCCGTCCACGCGGATGGCGATGGACGCCTCGAATTCCTTGGAGCCCTCGTACACGATGTCGATGCCGGTCTTCTGCTCGAAGCTCTTGATCGACTCGTTGAATTTCACCGCGTCGCTGTCCACGAAGGGGCCGGACATGGTCACCTTCGTCCCCTTGTACTTGCCCGCGAAGGCGTCGGCGAGCGGGTCGCCCGAAGAAGCGGCCGGAGCCGTGCCGCCCGCCTGCTGCTGTCCCGCCGCGAAGGCGAAACTACCGGCGAGCACGACCGTTGCCAGAAGCGCGAATAACTTCTTCATCCTTAGGTCCTCCTTAAGATCGGTGATCAGGCACAGTATTAAGCCCGCCCCCCATTCGCCGCTTTCAAAATTTTTCGGTTATTTGCACTTTTTTAAGATTATAATGAGCGTATGGGCGAGAATGAGATCGACGCGGCGATAGAGAAAGCGTTCTCCAAAGAGCGGATCGGCAACCGCGCGAGCCGATTCGTGCACCCGCCCTACGTCCTGGAGAGCCGGCTCCGCGACTTCATCGTGGCCGGCGACTTCGAGTCGGCCAAGTCGGCGCTCCGGGAAATCAACGCGAACGAGCGGGCGAAGCTCGCCGGCGACCGGCTCCGCTCGCTCAAGAACTCGCTCATCGCCGACTGCACCATCTATACCCGGGCCGCGATCGACGGCGGCGTGGACGCCGAGCTCGCCTTCACCATGAGCGACACCTTCATCCGCCACGTGGAGGCGACCCAGGACGAGGAAACCCTCAACAACCTGGAACTCGGCATGGTGCGCGAATTCGCCCAGCTCGTGCGGCGCTACCGGGATTCCGCCCGCGACGTGCTCGTGACCCGCGCCCTCCGCGCCGCGCACGTGGGCATCATGGGCGCGGTCTCGCTCAGGGACATCGCCCGCGATCTCGGCGTGAGCGAACCCCACCTATCCAGCCACTTCGCCCGCAAGATGGGCATCCGTTTCGCGGCCTACGTCCGCAAGATGAAGGTCGAGGAGGCCAAAATCTTCCTCCGCTCCACCAACCTGGAAATCATGGAGATCGCGGAAAACCTCGGGTTCTCCCGTCAATCCTACTTCTCGCGGGTCTTCAAGGAAGTGGAAGGCATAACGCCGAGCGAGTACCGGAGACGCAACGCGCTCTAGGGACTCGACCGCGGCCGATCGCCGCCGCGCGGCCGCATTGCGGAAGGACGCGAATTTTGGTACCTTAGCGTATGCAGGTCGATATCAATCCGCGGGGGAACGGCGCCTGCCCCCTCTGCGTGCAGCACGGCTCGTGCCGTGTGCAAAAGGCCCTCGTAGCCTCCACGGACGGCATCCCGGACCGGGATTCCGCCATGGAGCTCGTGGTCTACTCCTGTCCGTACTTTAAGGAGAAGGGCTAACGTGAACGAACGCCTCGAATCGCTCATCGCGCGTTTCCGCGAACTCGATACGCTCATCCAGGACCCCGCGCTCGCCAAGGATCAAAACCGCTACCGCGACGTCATGCGGGAACATTCCCACCTCGCCGAACTCGTGGCCGCCCACGAGGAGCGGGAGGCCCTCGCGTCCCAAATTTCCGACGCCGAAGAGCTGATCCGGGACGAGAAGGACGCCGAGATGCGCGAGATGGCCAAGGACGAGCTCAAGGAACTTCAGACCAAGCTCACGGAAGCGGACGACCGCCTCAAATTCCTCCTCATCCCCAAAGACCCCCTGGACGAGAAAGACATCATCATGGAAATCCGCGGCGGCGCCGGCGGCGACGAGGCGGCCCTCTTCGCGGCGGACCTCTTCCGCATGTACTCGCGCTTCGCCGAGGGCAAGAAGTGGAAGATAGAGGTGATGAGCTCCAACGAGACCGAGCTCGGCGGGCTCAAGGAGATCATCTTCTCCGTGAGCGGCAAGAACGTCTACGAGAACCTCCGCTACGAGTCCGGCGTCCACCGCGTCCAGCGCGTGCCCGCCACCGAGGCCTCCGGCCGCATCCACACCTCCACGGTCACGGTGGCGGTCCTCCCCGAGGCCGAAGAGACGGAGATCGACATCAAGCAGGAAGACCTCCGCATCGACGTCATGCGAGCCGGCGGCCCCGGCGGCCAGTGCGTCAACACCACCGACTCCGCGGTGCGGATCACCCACCTGCCCTCGGGCATCGTCGTGCACTGCCAGGACGAGAAGAGCCAGATCAAGAACAAGGCCAAGGCCATGCGCATCCTCCGCGCGCGCATCTACGAGATGGAGGAGGCCAAGGCCCAGGCTGAACGGGCGGAGGCCCGGAAGAACCAGGTCGGCACGGGGGACCGGTCCGAACGCATCCGCACCTACAACTTCCCCCAGAACCGCCTCACCGACCACCGCATCAACCTCACGCTCTACAAGCTGGACCTCGTGATGCAGGGCGACGTGGGCGAACTCTTCGACGCCCTCAAGCTCACGGCCCGCGAGGAGTTGCTCAAGGCAACGGCGTCATGATCGTGGGGGAGGCGCTCGCCGAGGGGGCGGCCCTGCTCCGCGGAGCCGGCGCCGAATCCCCCTCGCTCGACGCGTCCCTCCTCCTCGCCGCCGCCCTCGGCACGGACCGGGCCCGACTCCTCGCGCGCCGGCCCGAAGCGGTGGAAGCGGACGGCCTGGCACGCTACCGCGCCTACCTCGCCCGCCGCGCCGCGGGGGATAGCGTCGCGTACGTCCTCGGCAGCAAGGAATTCCGCGGCCTCGATTTCACGGTCACGAGCGACGTCCTCGTTCCCCGGCCCGACACGGAAACGCTCGTGGAGGCGGCCCTCGCCTGGATCGACCGTCGGTCGGAGCGGCGCGGCGGGGCCGGCCCCCTCCGCGTCTTGGACGTCTGCACCGGATCGGGCTGCATCGCCGTTTCCCTCAAGGCCGAACGGCCCTCCTTGGCGGTCTCCGCCTCCGACCTCTCGCCGGCCGCGCTCGCGGTGGCCCGCGCCAACGCCGCGCGTCTCCTCGGGGACCGCGGCCGCGCCCCCGC
>JAEXTK010000099.1 GCA_023406985.1 Spirochaetota bacterium
GCTCTCACGAGCCCGCGGCCTTTTTTTTGCGCCCCTCGGGCGCGAGCCGCCGAGCTCCGCGATAGCGGCCCGCTCGAGCGCACCGCCGAAGGGCCGGCGGATACGACGAAAGGAGAAGGAGCGAAGAATGGACAAGCTGCGGATACTGATACCGAAGGGACGAATCTACGACAACGTCTCCAAACTTTTCTCCGAAGCGGGCATCTCCGTCAGCCTGCAGGACCGCACCTACCGCCCGACGATCGGCGCGGACTGGTTGGACGGCAAGGTCATGAAGCCGCAGAACGTCGGCGAACTCCTGGAGCTCGGCAGCCACGACGCGGGCTTCACCGGCCTGGATTGGGTCCGCGAGACCGGCGCCCAGGTGGAAGAGGTCATGGATCTGGGCTTCGATAAGGTCCGCATCGTCGCGGCCGTTCCCGCGGAGCTCGACGAGGCTGCGCTGCGCAAGAAGAAGCTCGTCGTGGCGACCGAGTACGTGAACATCGCGGAAAAGTGGCTCAAGAAACAGGGCTACGACTACCGCATCGTGCGCACCTACGGCGCCACCGAAGTCTTTCCCCCGGACGACGCCGACATGATCGTGGACAACACGGCGACCGGCCGCACCCTGCAGGACAACGGGCTCCGCATCGTCGACACCCTCCTGGAATCTTCCACGCGCTTCGTGGCCTCCAAGATCGCCCTCGCCGATCCGGAAAAGAGCGAGCGGATCGCGGAGCTCTCCATGCTCTTCCGCGCGGTGCTCGAGGGCCGGGAGAAGGTGATGCTCGAGATGAACGTCACGAAGCTCCGCTTCCCCGACCTGGTGACGGGTCTGCCGGCGATGCGGAGTCCCACGGTGGCGCCGCTCTACGGCGACGACGGGTACGCGGTCAAGATCGCGGTGAAGAAGGGCGAGGTTCCGACCCTCATCCCGCGCCTCAAGAAATTGGGCGCCACGGACATCGTGGAATACGACCTCCGCAAGGTCGTCCCCTAATCCATAGGTTCGAAAAAGGAGGGCAGTCATGGGTAGAAGCGCGGAGATCAAGCGGACGACGAAGGAGACGGATATCCGGGTGAAGCTGGACCTGGACGGGTCGGGGAAGGCCGCGATCGATTGCCCGATCGGCTTCCTCACGCACATGCTGGAGACCTTTTCCCGGCACGGCCTCTTCGACCTTGAGGTGGAGGCGCGGGGCGACCTCCAGGTGGACCAGCACCACCTGGTGGAGGACGTCGGCATCGTGCTCGGCCAGGCCTTCGCGAAGGCCCTCGGCGACAAGCGCGGCATCGCGCGCGCGGCCTCCTTCCTGTTCCCGATGGACGAGACCCTGGCCCGCGCCGCCGTGGACCTATCCGGCCGGCCCTTCCTCGTCTTCGAGGCGGGCCTCACCGGGAATCCGCTCGTCTCCGTCGGCTCGGGCGTCTCGGCCTCCTTCCAGACCGATACGGTGGAGGATTTCTGGCTCGGCTTCACCACGAACGCGGCCTGCAACCTGCACCTCGACATCCTCCGCGGCCGGAGCGACCACCACAAGATCGAGGCCCTCTTCAAGGCGGCTTCCCGCGCCCTCCGGTCCGCCTGCGAGATCGATCGGCGCGCGGCCGACGCGATCCCCTCCACCAAGGGGGTGCTCGCGTGATCGGAGTCGTCGATTACGGGGCCGGGAACCTCGGCTCGGTGATGAACGCGTTCGCCCGCCTCGGGGTTCCGGCCCGCTTCGCGTCGGGGCCGGAGGAGCTCGGCGGGAAGAGCCCCTTCGAGAAGATCGTCTTCCCCGGCGACGGGCACTTCGCCACGGCCATGGCCTCGCTGGAGGCTTCGGGCTACGCCGACGCCCTGCGCGGGTGGATCCGGGCCGACAAGCCCTTCCTCGGGATCTGCATCGGACTCCAGCTCCTCTACGGGGAAAGCGAGGAGGCGCCGCCCGTGGACGGTCTTGAAGTCCGCGGCCTCGGCGTCCTGGCCGGGAAGGTGAGGCGGTTTCCGGGACGCAAGGTTCCCCAGATCGGCTGGAACCGGACGGAAGCGCGGGCGCCCTCGAAGCTGTTCGCGGGCATCCCGCCGGGCTCTTTCTTCTATTATATCCACTCGTACTATTGCGAGAGCGCGGAGGATGCGGACGTGGCGGCCGAGACGGACTATTACCTCCGCTACTGTTCGGCCGCGGAGCGGGGCGCCCTGGCGGCCGTCCAGTTCCACCCCGAGAAATCCGGCCCCGTCGGCCTCGAGCTTCTCCGGAACTGGACCGGGAAGCGGTGACACGGAAGGAGACATGCCTTGCTCGCTAAAAGGATAATTCCCTGCCTGGACGTGGACGACGGGCGGGTGGTGAAGGGGACGAAGTTCGTCGGCATCCGCGACGCGGGCGATCCCGTGGAACTCGCGCGGCGATACAACGACCAGGGAGCCGACGAGCTCACCTTCCTGGACATCGGCGCCTCGTACAAGAGCCGCGCCACCCTCATGGACGTGGTCCGGCGGGTGGCCAAGGAAGTCTTCATCCCGCTCTGCGTAGGCGGCGGGATCAGGAGCGTGGACGACATGCGGGAGGCCATGAACGCCGGCGCCGACAAGGTGTCCGTCTGCACCGCGGCCCTCCGCGATCCGTCCCTGCTCACGGCCATGGCGAAGGCCTACGGGAGCCAGTGCGTGGTCCTTTCGATCGACGCCAAGCGGGTCGGCGTCGCCGCAGACGGGAGCCCCGTCTGGCACGCCTTCGCGAAGGGCGGCCGGGAGGATACGGGCGTGGACGCGGTGGAGTGGGCCGTCCGGGCCGAGAGGCTCGGCGCGGGCGAGGTCCTCCTCAATTCGATCGACGCGGACGGCACGGGAGCGGGCTACGACCTGGAACTCACGCGGGCCGTCGTGGCGGCGGTCGGCATCCCCGTCATCGCGTCCGGCGGGGCGGGAACCCTGGAGCAGATCGCGGAGGCCATCGCGCCGCCGCCCGCCGCCGCGGCCTCAGCTGCGGCCTCAGCTGCGGGTGCGACCGGCCCTGGCGCCTCGGCCGCCGGCGGGGCCGCCGATGCGC
>JAEXTK010000133.1 GCA_023406985.1 Spirochaetota bacterium
CCCCGGGGCGCGGCTATCGGCGGGGGCGGGCGGCGGCCGGCTCTTCGCCGCCGGTCGACCGTCGGCCGATCGCGCCCTCAGAGGAACCGGTGCGTCCGCCGCGCGCTCAGGAGTTCGGTGTTCATGCCCGCCTCGTGGAGGCCGCCGGAATAGCGGCCGTGCTCCATCTTGAAGCAGAGGTCCACCACCGCCACGAGGCCCGCCTTTTTGGCGAGCTCCGCCGCCGCGATGTTGTTGATGCGCAATTGTTGCCAGAAGCCCTTGGCCCCGATCGCGATCGCCTCGGCGGCCAGGGCCTCGCACTCGGCGGCGGGCCGGAAGACGTCCACGAGGTCCACGGGGAAGGGTATGTCGGAGAGGCTCCGGTAGACCTTCTGGCCCAGGATCACGTCGGCCTTGGGGTTCACGGGCACCACGGTGTAACCCGCGGACTTGAGGTAGCTCGCCACGAAGTAGCTGGACTTCTGGGCGTCGGCGGAGAGGCCCACCATCGCCACGACGCGGAACTCGTTGAGCGCCCGTACGATCTCGTCCCGGTTCTGGAATCGTTCCTTCTGCTCTGCGGTGAGTACGCTGTTCAGGCGGACAGCGCACGAAACGCCTGATCCAAGTCCCATAGCAAATCCTCCACGGTCTCGATGCCGACGGAAAGGCGGATGAGTTCGGGGCCGACGCCCGAAGCGGTGAGTTCTTCGTCCGAAAGCTGCTGGTGCGTGGTGGAAGCCGGATGGATCACGAGCGAACGGACGTCCCCGATATTCGCCAGGTGGCTCCACAGTTTGAGGCTCTCTATGAACTTCTTCCCGCGCTCGCGCGCGGCTTTCCCGTCCGCGGCCGCGATGCCGAAGGAGAGGACGGCGCCCGGCCCCTTGGGCAGGTACTTCTTCGCGAGCTCGTGATCGGGATGGTCCTTCCGCGCCGCGTAGCTGACCCAGGCCACCTGCGGGTGCTCCGCCAGGTAGTCGGCCACGGCCACCGCGTTGGCGACGTGGCGGTCCATGCGGAGCGCGAGGGTCTCGATGCCCTGGAGGAGGAGGAAGGCGTTCGTGGGAGAGATCGAGGCGCCGGTGTCGCGAAGACTTGTGGTGCGCGCCTTCATGAGGAACGCGTAGTGGCCGAAGGTGTCCCAGAAACGTAGGTTGTGGTACATGGGCGCGGGCTCGGCGATGCTCGGAAAACGCGAATAGTCGAACTTGCCGGAATCCAGGAGGATGCCGCCCAGGGAGTTGCCGTGGCCGCCGAGGAACTTGGTGGCGGAGTGGGTGACCAGCGTGGCCCCGAAGTCCATGGGCCGGCAGAGCCACGGCGTCGCCAGGGTGTTGTCGATGATGAGCGGGATGCGGTGGCTGGCCGCCAAGCCTGCCAGTTTCTCGAGGTCCAGGATGCTCCCCTGGGGGTTGCCGATGGTCTCCCCGTAGAGGGCCCGGGTCTTGGTCGTGATGGCCCGCTCCCAGGCATCGAAGTCCTTGGGATCGACGAAGGTGACCTTGACGCCCATCTTGGAGAGCGTGTACGTGAACTGGGTGACCGTCCCGCCGTAGAGGTGGGTGCTCGAGACCACCTCGTCGCCCGGTTCCAGGAGCGTGAGGAGGGCGACGAGCTGGGCGGCCATGCCGCTCGCGGTGGCCACCGCGCCCGTGGCGCCCTCCAGGCTCGCGACGCGCTCCTCCAGCACCGCCGTCGTCGGGTTGCTGATGCGGGAATAGATGTGGCCGTACTGCTTCAGGTCGAAGAGTTCCGCCGCGTGGTCCGCGTCGAAGAAGACGAAGGACGAGGTCTGGTGGATGGGAAGGGCGCGGGAACCGTGTTGGGGATCCGGCACTTGGCCGGCGTGGACCATGCGGGTCTCGAAGCCGAAGGTCCTCGAATCGTTCTTGTTGGTCGCCATAGCGTTTATACCACGAGGCGGGTCTTGCGGACGCCGCCCTCCAGGGTGGTCGTGTCGCCGACGTCCTGGCCCGTCTCCCAGGCCTTGAGGACGCGCCGCATGATCTTGCCGCTGACCCTGGTTTTGGGTAATTCCTCCAGTATTTCGATCTCCTTGGGATAGGCGTGGGCTGACAGCCGCGTCTTCACGAATCGCTTGATCTCCTCGCCGAGCTCCCGGCTCGGCTGGACGCCGGACCGGAGCAGGATGAACGCCTTCACGACGGCGCCGCGGATCGGGTCGGGCTTGCCGATCACCCCCGCCTCCGCCACCGCGGGATGCTCGATGAGGGTGCTCTCCACCTCGAAGGGGCTGACCTTCTCCCCGCTCGCGGTGATGAGGTCGTCGCCGCGGCCCTGGAAGAAGACGTACCCGTCCTCGTCCTGGTAGGCCGAGTCGCCGGAGAGATAGTAGCCGGCGACGGCGAAGTAGGAATCGAACTTGGCCCGGTTGTTCCAGACGGCCTTCATGAGGGAGGGCCAGGGCGTCCGCACGGCGAGCTGGCCGACCGTGAGCGGCGGCACGGGCCGGCCCGCATCGTCCAGGATGGCCACCTCGATGCCGGGGAAGGGCCGCCCCATCGACCCGGGCTTGATGGGCTCGGAGGGGAGGTTCACCACGAGCTGGGCGCCGGTCTCCGTCATCCACCAGGTGTCGTGGATCCGCGTCCCGAACGCCTGGACGCCCCAGTGCACGAGCTCGGGGTTGAGCGGCTCGCCGACGGAGAGGATGTGGCGGAGGGAGGACAGGTCGAAGGTCGCGCGCGCCTCGTCCCCCGCGGCCAGGAGCATGCGGAAGGCGGTCGGCGCGCTGTACCAGACGGTCACCCGGTGCTTCTGGATGAGGCCGTACCAGCTCTCCGCGTCGAACCGGCCGCCGTTCACGAGGATGGTGGCCCGGTTGAGCCAGGGCGCGAAGACGCCGTAGGACGAGCCGGTCACCCAGCCGGGGTGGGCCGTGCACCAGTACACGTCGTCGTCGCGGAGATCCAGGACCCATTTGCCGGTCAGGTACTGCTGGACCATGGCCCGGTGGGCGTGGAGGATGCCCTTGGGCTTGCCCGTGGACCCCGAGGTGTAGTGGATGATGAGCCCGTCCTCCCCGTCCATCCAGACCGTGTCGCTGCGGGCGGCCGCGCCGAGTGCACCGGCGGCCGTGGATGCCGCGCCGAAAGCGCCGGCCCCGGCCGCCCCGGCCCCCGGGCCTTGGACCGCCGGTCCTTGGACCGCTAACTCCTCCAAGAGGTCGAGGGTATGCGGCGGCAGGCCGGCGGGCCGGGAGCCCGGTTCCCCGGTCGGACGGCCCGGTTCCTCCGTCGGGAAGGGCGCGGCGAGGATGAAGACCTTCTCCAGCGCCGGAAGGTCGGCGCGGGGAACGCGGGCGTAGAGCTCGGGATCGGTGATGAGGAAGCGGGCGCCGCAGTCGCCCATGCGGTCGCGGAGGGCGTCGGCGTAGAAGGCCTCGAAGAGGGGGCCCGCGATCCCGCCGGCCTTGAGGATGCCGAGGATGCCCGCGTAGAGCTCGGGGATCTTCGGGAGGAAGATGAAGACCCGGTCTCCCGGCCGGAGCCCGTGGTTCCGCAGGAGGCGGGCGTACCGGTCGGACCGCTCCTTGAGCTGCCGGAAGGTCCACGCGAACGAGCGCTCGCCGTCGTCGTAGATGAGCGCCTTCTTGTCGCCGAACCCTTCCTCTACGTGGCGATCGGCGGCCTCGTGGGCCAGGTTGAGCCTTCCGGTCCGCGACCAGGTGAGCTCGGCCTCCGCCCGCTTCCAGGGGGAGTCTTTCCGGGCGGCCGCGTAATCGGAGAGGTTGTGGGATCCGGCGTCCGGCTCCAGTATCGCGCTCATGGGCCCTCCTTATAGGGTGAATTCCAATTCCCGCTCGCGGTGGGTGTTCAGGTTGAGCAGTTCGAGGATCTCTACCTTGATCCTTCCCAGGTCCGCGTCGCCCCGCGACCGGGGCCGTTCCTGCTCGATGGAGAATTCTCCGGTCAGCCTGCCGGGCTGCCCCCGCAGGACCAGGATCCGGTCGCAGAGGTAGAGGGCTTCGTCGATGTCGTGGGTCACGAGGATGATGGTCGATTTCGCCTCGCGCCAGATCTCCAGGAGGACGTCCTGCAGCTGCATGCGGATGAAGGCGTCCAGGGCCCCGAAGGGTTCGTCCAGGAGCAGGAGCTTCGGGGAGGTCACGAGGGTCCGGGCGAGCGAGGCCCGCTGGGCCATGCCGCCCGAGCACTCCTTGGGGTAGTGCGTCTCGTAACCGGAGAGCCCCAGCTTCCGGATCCAGTGCGCGACCAGGGCGTCCCGATCGCGCCCCGGCGCGC
>JAEXTK010000135.1 GCA_023406985.1 Spirochaetota bacterium
CGCCCTCGCCGCGGCCACCCTCGGCGGGCTGGCCATCGGGGAGCCGGGGCGCGCGGGGCCCGCCGCGGCGGCGCCGATCGGTCCGGCCCTGCTCGGCAACCTCTGCCTCATCGTCGCGGCCGCGACGTGGGCGCTCTATTCCGTGCTCGTGCGCAAGGTCGCGGCCTCCGCCGACCTGCTCTCCTCCACCGCGGTCATGCTGCTCGGCGGCCTCCCCACGAGCCTCATCCTCGGCGGCCGGGAACTCGTCGTGATCGGGCTCGGGACCATCGACCTGCCGATCGTGGCGGGCGTGCTCTTCCTCGGCGTGATCTCCACCGCGCTCGCCATGTTCCTCTGGAACTACGCCTTCGCCAAGTTGAGCGCGTCCACCGCCTCCCTCACCTTCTTCGCGCAGCCCGTCGTCGGCGCGCTGCTCGGCTGGGCCTTCCTCGGCGAGCGGATCACTCCGCTCTTCCTCGCGGGAGGGGCGCTCATCGGCGCGGGCCTCGTGATCGCGCGCAGGGATTGATCGGTGTTCCGAAGCTTTGGGATAACCCTGTGAAGGAACGCTCCGGTACGGGCGGGAGGCGCGGATCCGCTAGGCGGCGCCGCCGCGGCCGGAGCAGTCCTTGCAGGTGCCCGTGAGGTAGAGCGTATGCCGCGCGACGGTGAGGTCGTGGTCCTTCTCCAGCTCCGCGACGAGGCTGCCGATCTTGCAGGCGCCCAGGTCGATGAACCGGTGGCAGCGTTCGCAGTGGAACCAATGGCGGTGGGGCGCGCTCCGCGACGCGTAGTAGCGCTCCACGCCGTGCTCCGCACAGGAGAGGACGAAGGACTCGGCGAACCCCGCGGTCTCCAGGTAGTGGAGGGCCCGGTAGACGGTGGCCTGGTCGCAGGCGCCGTTCACGCGGTCCACGACGAGGGCCGCCGACAGGGGCTCCGCGGCCCCGTCCAAGGCGGCGAGCACCGCCTGCCGCGCCCGGGTCATGCCGCGCTCCCTTTCCGGCGCGCGCGGCTTCCCGAGCGGAGGGCGCGGACGCCGGCGGCGAGGAGGAAGGTCGTGCCCGCCACGACCACGACCACGGCGCCCGCGGGCAGGTCGGCCCGCCAACTCGCCGCGAGTCCCGCGGCCGTGAAGACCGCCGCCAGGATCGTGCCGCCGATCATCATGCCGGCCAAGCTCCGCGCCAGGTAGCCCGCGGTGCCCGCGGGGAGCGTGAGCATCGCGATGACCATCACGATGCCGACGAAGGTCTGGAGGAGCACGACGGCCGTCGCCGTCACCGCGAGGATGCCGAAGAAGATGGCGTCGGTCTTCACCCCGCGCAGGCGGGCGAATTCCTCGTCGAAGGCGCTCGCCTCGATCTGGGGATAGAACCGCCAGGCGAGGATCACCACCGCGAGATCGAGGACCGCGAGGAGGACGAGGTCCCGCTGGGAGACGAGGAGGATGTTGCCGAAGAGGTAGCTCATGGGATCGGCATAGCCGGGCGTCTTGGCGATGAAGAGCACGCCGAGGCTCATCCCGATGGCCCAGAGAGCGTTGATGACCGTGTCCTCCCGCTGCTTCGCCTTGAGCGAGACCACGCCGATGATGGCAGCGGCGAGGACGGCGAAGGCGAGGGCGCCCGCGATGGGCGGGAGCCCCGGGAAGATGCCGGCGGCGGAGAGATAGAGCGCCATCCCGATGCCGCCGAGCACCGCGTGGGAGATGGCGCCCGCCAGCCCCGCGATGCGCTTGACGGTGACCACCGCCCCGAGGGTTCCGAAGAGCACCGAGGAGAGGAGCCCCGCGACGAGGGCGTTCCTGACGAAAGGCATGGCGGGATCGAAGAGCGCCTGGAGGTAATCGTTCATCGCGTCTTCCTTTGGTCGCAGCACGCGTCGGCGTCCAATTCGGTGTCGTGGAGGACCTGGAGGGCGGCGCCTCCGTACAGGGCCTCGCCCACGTGGGCTGCCGGGGCGGCCTCGTGCCGTACGACGCCGCGGCCGGCGCCGCGTTCGCCGCGGCGACCGGATTCGCCGACGCAGAACACGGCGTCGGTCAGGCCCGAGACGAAGCCGGAGTCGTGGGTCACGATGAGGACCGTGGCTTTTCCCTTGATCGAACCGAGAGCCCGGAAGAGCCGCTCCTCGCTTTCCGTATCCATGTTCGCGGTGGGCTCGTCCAGGATGAGGATGTCGGGCTCCGTCGCCAAGGCGCGGGCCACGAGGACCCGCCGCCGCTGGCCTCCGGAGAGGGCCGCGTACGGCCGGGAGGCGAGATCGGCGACGTCCGCCTCCGCGAGCGCCCGCGCGACGGCTTCCCCGTCGTGCGCGTCGAATTTCCGGCGGCTGCCGACGAGCCGGCCCATCTTGACCACCTCGAGCACCGAGATGGGGAAGGCGGGGTCGTAGGAGGCGTGCTGCGGCACGTAGCCGATGGATTCGCGTGCGGTCTCGGGAGGACGGCCCAGGACCGTGACCTCTCCGCCGGTCGGGCGGGCCAGGCCGAGGATGAGCTTCAGGACGGTGGTCTTGCCCGCGCCGTTCGGGCCGACCAGGGCCGCGAACTGGCCTTGATGGATGTGGAACCGCGCATTTTCCAAGACGGGGACGTTCCCGTAGGAGAAGGATACGTCCTGGAACCGAACCGCGGCCGGTTTCTCGTTCGGCTGTTCAGCGGGCCGCATGGCGGACGGCCTCCCCGAGCCGCTTGAGGTTGTCGAGCCAGTCGGGCGCCAGGTCGTCGATGGGCACGACGGCGCCGCCGATGGCATCCGCCACGGTCTTGGCCGCGGCGGCGGGGAATTGGGCCTGGACGAAGATCACCCGGGCCCCGTCGGCCTTCGCCTCGGCGATGAGGGCGGCGAGCTGCTTCTGGGTCGGCTCCTTGCCGCCGGTTTCCACCGCCTCCTGCCCTATCCCGAATTCGTCCAGGAAGTACCCGAAGGCGGGGTGGTACACGAAGACGGTCTCGCCGCGGAGCGGCGCGAGCGTGGAACCGAGCGCGTCGAAGGTCGCGGTGATGTCCGCCGCGAGCGCGTCGTGATTGGCCGCGTACGTCGCCTTTCCCGCGGGATCGAGCGCGGCGAGCGCGTCGCGGGTGTTTGCCGCGACGGTCAAGGCGCCCCGCCTGCCGGGCCACACGTGCGGGTCGATGCCGCCAGCCTCCTCGCCCGCGCGGCCGTCGGCGTCCGACTCTTCGCCCTCGTGGCCGTGGGCCTCCAGTCGCCGGAACCGCGCGCCCGCGGTCACGTCGACGATGCGGAGGGCGGGGTAGGCCGCGGCGATCTTGGGCGCGAGACCCCGCTCAAAGTCGATGCCGATCCGCAGCCACGCGGCGGTCTTGGAGAGTTCGGCCATCTGGCGCGGCGTCGGCTCGTAGGAATGCGGGCTCTGGCCCGGACCCACGAGGACCACCGGCGCGAAGCGGCCGCCCGCGATGCGCTCCACGAAGTAGGCCTGGGGCAGGATGCTGACGACGACGGTCTTCCTCTCCGGCCCTTCGGTCCCTCCCGCCGCGAACGCGGCCGGAGATGCGAGCGCAGAATAAACGAAGAGCGCGGCGAGCGCGCGGTACTTGTGCATGATGTTCCCCCTGCGAATGGTTCGCATTTCGGTGCGAACCATTCGCAATATATCCCCGCCGCGGGGAAAAGGCAAGGACATTTCGATTTTACCGCCTCGGCTTGCGCGAACCTTCCGCGGCGGCTAGAGTACCCGTGGAGGAATCTATGAACAAACGTCGTTTCGTTCTTGTCGCCATCACCCTCGCGCTCATCGCCGCGCTACCGGCTTTCGCCGCGGACAAGCTGCCGGACCTCAAGGGCCGCGTCATCGTCGCGGTCACCGAGAACGCCTATACCCCGCTCAACTTCGTGGATCCCAAGACCGGCAAGGCCGTGGGTTGGGAATACGACGCGGTGGAGGAGATCGCGAAGCGCCTCAACGCCAAAGTCCAGTGGAAGATCGCCTCGTGGGACACCATGATCCAGGCGGTCCGCTCCGGCCAGTTCGACGTCGGCATGGACGGCATCACCATCACCGACGAGCGGAAGGCCCAGGTCGACTTCTCCGTCCCCTACATGACGAGCCAGCAGTTCATGCTCGTGCGCGCCAACGAGAACCGCTTCAAGGACGAAAAGGAGTTCGCGGCCAATCCCAAGCTCCTCATCGGGGCCCAGGCCGGAACGACCAACTTCTACGTCGCGGTCTACAACGTGCTCGACGGGGACGAGAAGAACCCCCGCATCAAGCTCTTCGAGACCTTCGGCGCCACCGTGCAGGCCCTCCTCGCCGGCGACATCGACATGGTGCTCATGGACGCCGCGTCCAGCAAGGGCTACATCGGGGCCAAGCCCGGCCAGCTCAAGAGCGTCGGCGGCCCGCTCGGCACCGAGGACTTCGGCTTCATCTTCACGCCCAAGTCGGACCTCGTGGAACCGTTCAACGCCGCCATCGAGTCCATGCGGGCCGACGGCACGCTGGATCGGCTCAACACCAAGTGGTTCTTCGAATACCAGCCGTGACCGGAACGCCGCGACGATGAAAGAACAACCTTCGGTACGCATCGCCGCGGCGGGCATCCCCTGGTGGCTCGTCGCGATCGGCGGCCTCGGCCTCGCCGGTTGCGTCGCCGCCTTTTCCTCGCCCGATTACCGCGTCATCTTCGCGGCGGTGGCGCAGGGCCTCGGCGTTACGATCACCGTGTCGCTCGTGGCCTTCGCCGCTGCGATCCTCTTCGGGCTCCTGCTCGGCCTCATGCGGTCCTCCGCCTTCCGCCCCGCGCGGGAGGCGGCCACCTTCTACATCGAGCTCGTCCGCGGGCTTCCGATGCTCGTCATCCTCTATTACATCGCCTTCGTCGGGGCTCCGGCTTTGGCCGGCGCCCTCAATGCCCTGCTCGCGCCGCTCATATCGAGCGGTCTCATGGAGCCGCTCCAGGTGCGCGGCTTCAGCTTCACCGCGCGCGCGGTGCTCGCCCTGACCCTCGGCTACGCGGCCTTCATCGCGGAGATCTTCCGCGCGGGCATAGAGAGCGTGGATCGGGGCCAGATCGAGGCCGCCCACGCCCTCGGACTCTCGGGGGGCCAGACCATGCGCAAGGTGGTCCTCCCCCAGGCCATCCGCAACGTCCTGCCGGCCCTCGCGAACGAATTCGTGGCCATCGTCAAGGACTCGGCCCTCGTCTCCGCGCTCGGCGTGCAGGACGTCACCCAGATCGGCAAGGTCTATTCGGCTTCCACCTTCATGTTCTTCGAAACCTACAACGTGGTCGCCTTCTTCTATCTCTGCGTAACCGTTTCCCTCTCCATCGCCGTCCGCGGCCTGGAGAAGCGGCTCAAACGGGCCCGGCGGGCCGGGCGCCCCTGAGGCGGAACCGGCCCCCGCGAACCGTTCGGCATACCGGCAAGGAGTACACCATGGGCAATGCCCTCGTCATACAGAGCGATTTCGGAATTTCCGACGGCGCCGTGTCGGCCATGTACGGGGTGGCCTACTCGGTCGCGAAAGACCTGCGCATCCACGACCTGACCCACGACATTCCCCCGTACGACGTCTGGGAGGCCTCCTACCGGCTCGTGCAGACCATCGGCTACTGGCCGGCGGGCACGGTCTTCGTCTCGGTGGTCGATCCCGGCGTCGGCAGTTCCCGCCGGAGCGTGGCGGTCCGCGTGAAGAGCGGCCAGATCGTGGTGACCCCCGACAACGGGACGCTTACCCACGTGAAGAACCACGTCGGCATCGCGGAGGCCCGGCTCCTCAAGGAGGACGCGAACCGCCTCTCGGGCTCCGAACTCTCCTACACCTTCCACGGCCGCGACGTGTACGCGTACACGGGCGCGCGCCTGGCCGCGGCCCTGCTTCCCTTCGAGTCGGTCGGCGAGGAGATCGACGCGGCGACCCTCGTGGAGCTGCCGCTCTCCCCCGCGCGGAAGGAGGGCGACGCCGTGATCGGCACCGTGGACGCCTTGGACGTGCGCTTCGGGAGCCTCTGGTCCAACATCCCGTACGATCTGTTCGCCGGCCTCGGCGTGGCCTACGGCGGGCGCGTGGAGATATCCCTCCGCAACGACACGCGGGAGGTCTACCGCAACACGATGACCTACGCCCGGTCCTTCGCCGACGTCAACATCGGCGAACCGCTCGTGTACATCAATTCCCTCCTCAACCTCGCGGTCGCCATCAACCAGGGCTCGTTCTCCCGCGCCTACGGCATCGGCGCGGGGCTCACCTGGAAGATCGCGGTGCGCAAGGCGCCCCGTATCGTCTACGAGTGAGGGCCGCGCTCCGCGGCTTCCGCGGAGCCGAAGGTCGCGGGGCCGCGCCGGCCGCGGCGCGCTCCGCGGCCGAGGCTAGAGGATGAGGACGAAGGTTCCCGCCGAGATGAGGAGGCCGCCGATGATCGCCTTGGCCGTCGCCTCCTCGCGCAGGATGAGGAAGGACAGGAGGATGGTGAGGACGACGCTGAACTTATCGATCGGCGCCACCTTCGATACCTCCCCCATCTGGATGGCCTTGAAATAGAAGAGCCACGACAGGCCGGTCGCGAGGCCGGAGAGGACCAGGAAGACCAGGTTTTCCCTGGAGAGGTCCCGGAGTCCCTTGTGGACGCCGGTGGCGAAGACGATGCCCCAGGCCAGAACGAGGACCACGACGGTGCGGATGGCGGTGCCGAGGTTCGAATCGACGCCCCGCATCCCGTACTTGGCGAGGATGGAGGTGAGGCTGGCGAAGACCGCCGACAGAATCGCGAAAATTTTCCACATAGGGACCCCCGTACCCACGATAGCCGCGGCGCTCCGGCCGGTCAAGGAACGGCGCCCTCTTCTCGCTTAATCGAGTTTTCCCCTTTACCGACACTTTCGATAAAAGTATCTTGTGAAAATGGCATCGAGCGATTTCGCGATCCGGGTGGAACACCTGTCCAAAAGTTACGGTGAACTCAAGGCGGTGGACGATCTTTCGTTCACGGTCGAGCGCGGCCGCTGCACCGCCTTCCTCGGGCCCAACGGCGCGGGCAAGACGACCACGATCAAGGCCCTCTACGGGAAGGCCCGCTTCGACCCTTCCGCCGACACGGTGGTGGAGGTGCTCGGCTTCCCCATCCCCGCCAAGGAGCTGGAGGCCAAGTGCCGCATGGGCCTCGTGCCGCAGGAAGACAGCCTGGACGAGCAGCTGGACGTGGAGCGGAACCTCTACGTCTTCTCCAAGCTCTACGGCCTCTCCCCGGCGGCGGCGCGCGGCCGGATCGCCGACCTCCTCGCGTTCATGGACCTCACCGAGAAGGCCCGGAGCCGGGTCCGTGAGCTTTCGGGGGGCATGAAGCGGCGCCTCGTCATCGCCCGGGCCCTCCTCAACGAGCCCGAACTCCTCATCTTGGACGAACCGACCACCGGACTCGACCCTCAGGCCCGCCATCACATCTGGGACAAGGTGCGCGCCCTCATGCGGGGCGGCGTCACCGTCGTGATCACCACCCACTACATGGACGAGGCCTGGCAGCTCGCCGATAGAATCATGATCATGGACAAGGGGAAGCTCGTCCTGAGCGGCGACCCGAAACGGCTCATGGAGGAGCGCATGGAGGCCCACGTCCTGGAACTCCACCGGCCCGAGCTCGTGGAGGATCACGCTTCCCCCGCGGCCGCGGCGTTCCGCGAGCTCCGGGACGCCGGCAGCGTACGCGTCGAGCGATCGGAGGCCCGCCTCATCCTCTACTCCGACGACGAGGCCGCCCTCGTAGCCCTCTCCTCCCGGCTTCCCGCGGGCGCCTTCCTCGTGCGGCCTTCCAGCCTGGAGGATCTCTTCCTCACCGCGACCGGGAGAAAAATCGATGAGTAACGCGTTCCACCACGTTTCGCCCTGGCCGGCCCGAGTCG
Organism: Spirochaetota bacterium; assembly: GCA_023406985.1. Lineage (GTDB taxonomy): Bacteria > Spirochaetota > Spirochaetia > Treponematales > Breznakiellaceae > JAEXTK01. The sequence continues at coordinate 7,848 of JAEXTK010000135.1, forward strand.
GCGCGGTCTGGTACCGGCACATGCGGGTCTACACCAAGACCCTCTTCTCCAACGCCCTGCCGCCCTTCCTGGAGCCGCTCATCTTCCTGGCCGGTATCGGCTTCGGGCTCGGCGCCTTCGTTCCGACCATGGGCGGCACGCCCTACGTGACCTTCCTGGCCGCGGGCATCCTCGTGACCTCGTCCATGTACACCGCCGCCTTCGAGATGAGCTACGGGACCTACATCCGCATGGTCTTCGACAAGGTGTACGACGGCATGCTCGGCGCGCCCGTGTCCGCCGACGACCTCATGTTCGGCGAGATCCTCTGGTGCGGCACCAAGGGAGCCGTCTTCTCGTTCTCCGTGCTCCTCGTCTGCCTCCTCTCGGGCGCCCTCGCCCCCGGCTGGATCCTGCTGGCGCCCGTCGTCGGCTTCCTGACCGGCCTCATGTTCGCGGTCCTCTCGCTCCTCATCACGACGATCGTGGACAACCTGGACAACTTCAACTTCTATTTCACCGGGCTCCTGTCGCCCATGTTCTTCTTCTCCGGCGTCGTCTTCCCCCTGGAGAGCCTCCCGCGCTTCCTCCTCCCGGTGGCCGAAGCCCTGCCCCTCACGCACTGCGTCCGCCTCGTCCGCGGCTTCCTGGGCGGCCTCTCCGCCGTGCACCTCTGGGACCTGGCCTACTGCCTCGCCTTCATCGCGCTGGTCGGCGGCGCGGCGATCCGCAGGATCAAGCGGCGGCTCATCGATTAGGTTCGATTCGACGGGAGGGAATGGAGGCGCCGCGGGAATCGCCGGGAGCGCCGGCCTCGCGGCGCGCCCTGACGGATCGGCGCTCATCGAATCGCGCCCCCGCCGCGCACGCGGTAGCGCGGCTGCCCCGTAGGGGCTGGGGCGGCGGGCTGCCGGCAGCAGGGCGGCGGGCAGCAGGACCGCCGGCAGCAGGGCTGCGGGCAGCAGGGCCGTCGGCAGCAGGACCGCCGGCGGCCCGCCGGGGACGGCTAGACCGAGAAGCGTCCGACGAGGGACTCGATTTCCTTCATGTTTTGGGTGTTCGTGCTGCTGCCCTCGCTGACGTGGCGCATCTTTTCCGCGAGCGCCTCGATGTCCCGGGCGTTACGTTCCATCGCGTCCGCGCTTTGGGCGGATATCGCCTTGATCTCCGCGATGCCGTCGAACAGGTCCTTGATCTTGACCTCGACCTCCGCGGAGGAACCCTTGACGCTCCGGCTCGCGACGGTGATCCGCCCCAGGAGCTCGGCGATCCGTTGGACGCCGATGGACAGCTCGCCCATGGAGGAGCGGAACTCCAGCATGCTGTCCGCGACGCCGCGGACGTCCTCCACGATGCTCTTGAACACGTCTCCGGTCTTCCGCGTCTTCTCTTCCGAGAGCGAGATGTACTGCATCACTTCCTGGAGGGATATCCCCACTTCCCGGGAATTCGTCGCGGTCGTCTCCGCGAGCTTCCGGATCTCGTCGGCGACGACCGCGAACCCCTTGCCGTAGGTTCCCGCGTGGGCGGCCTCGATGGCCGCGTTCATGGCGAGGAGATTGGTCTGGCTCGCGATGTCGTCGATCACGGAGATGGAGTCCAGGATGATGGTCGCCGACTGCGCGACCTTCTCTATGTTGACGATGGATTCCGACATCATGCCCATGCCGACCGTGGCGTTGGAGGACAGGGTCTCCGCGGTGCGGACCCCGGATTCCACGCGGGAGCCGAACGAGGAGATGGAACTCTCGATCTGTTGGATGGGCGAGCTCGCTTCTTCGACTGCGGCCGTCTGCTTTTCGATCATGTCGGCGAGCTCTTCGGAGACGAAGGCCTTCACGACGCTCACTTCCTGGGTGGCCTCGCTGATCTCGGAATCCAGCTGGCGCGACGAGTCCTTGGAAAGGAGGAGGTCGCGCTTGAACCCGTTGAGGCTCCCCACGGCGACTTCCATATCTTGGATGATGCCTTGGTTCATGGAGGTGGTCTCGCCGACCGTGTTCCGGATCTGGACGAGCGCCGCGGCCATGGATTCCTTGATCCGGTCGAACGCGGTCTTGAGCTTCCCGATCTCGCCCCCCGTGTCGATGTCCACGGCCTGGTTGAAGACGCCGTCGGCGAGGAGTTCGGAATAACCGACGAGCTTCTTGATCGGCCCCGTGATGGAGAACGAGACGAACAGGGAGAAGGCGACCATGACCGCGATCGCGACTACGGCGAGGAGGATGAAGCGGCTCGCCATCCGGTCGTAGCTTTTGCCCGTCTCGGTGAAGTCGTTCATGATCAAGGCCTTCTCGTACTCTTTGAGGCTCTTGACCCGATCCTTCATCTTTTCCGCGGAGGCCCGGCCGCCTTCCACGAAGGTGGTGAACATCACGGCGTTGGAGGCGAATTGCATCGCGTTGAGGACCGCCTTCTCGTACAGGTCCATGTCCTGTACGATGCCCTCGAATTCGGTTCTTTCCTGATCTGTGAGCCCGTTGCCCTGGAGCAGGGCGTTCACGCGGTCCCGGTCGGCCTTGAGCGCGTTCTGGATCCAATCCCTGGTGGCCTGGAAATCGCCGGCCGCGGTTCCCCGCGAGCTGGCGGCGACGATTATGTTGAGGCGCTCGTTGATCTCGAGGACGTCGGCCAGCAGGTCGCCGCCCACCTCGTAGATCGAGAACCGTTTTTCCACGATGTGCGAGATGGCGTCCCGCTGGATCTTCAAGCCGGAGAACGCGAAGAAGGCGAGGGCGAGGAAAAACAGGAAGGTGACGCAGACGATGGCGATCTGCTTGACGAGGATACTGACGTCGGAGACGCGAAAGGACATACCGGGACTCCTTGGCGGGCTCGGGAACGGCGATGCCGCGGACGGCGACGGGCCGTCGGGCATCGACTCTCTTTTGTGTTGCGGGTTGGCGTTACGCGTCCTGCCAGACGGCGAAGTAGAGCCAGTACTCGTCGCTTCCGGAGGCGATGAACGTATTGTACGCGGTCATGCGGCACTTCTTGCCGCCCGACCACTCGGGATCGGCCCAGAGCAGCCCGTCCACGACGCCGATCTTGGATTTATCGATCTTGGAGAAGAGGTCCGTGAGGTACTTCCACCCGGTGTTGTCCATGAAGACGCCGACGTCGGGAACGTCGAAGCCGACGAGTGCCGGGTTGCTCCCGTGCGCCACGATGGGCCACCCCGTCGCGCCTTTCTTCTTGCTCATGCTCAGATAGAAATGCGACGCGGGCAGTTGCTTGGCGAAGGTTCCCTGGCGTCCCTTGTTGATTTCCTGGATCGTCTTGTCCGGCCCGTTGGCCTTCATGTAGTCCTTGATGCTCGCGAGGCAGGCGATGGCCTGGCTCTTATCGGCCTCCAGCTGCGCGGCGGGTCGCGGATTGCCCTCGCTCTTCACCTGGTTGGGGTTCTTGACCGTATAGAACTGTTGGGCGAACAGGAACGACGCGCCGGTGAGGAAAACGATCAGCAGAGCGATTCGCTTCATACAAGACTCCTTCCCCTATGGATCCTTCAAGACTTCCGTGACCACACGGCCCCGGGGTTTCGGCAGGCCAACTTCTTGTATAAACGCAAGATATCATTGGACACTATAAAATCCGGTCATTTCGCTGTCAATCAAAAACAATCACTATTCGACAAGTTTTCTTGCTAATAGCCATAGTAGAGCTATAATCCTCCCGGACACCCAGGTAACGCGCTACAGGAGGTAATCGATGCAAGCGGCCACGAAGGTAAGGACCGAGGACGTCGGAACGGCGTCGCGCGACATCGCGCGGCTCATCAACGGGGCATGTTTCTATGCTTCGGGCGGGGGCGGCTCCATCGTCATCGCGCGGCAAATGGCGCAGGGCTTGTCCAGCCTGCCGCCCCGCATAGCCACGCAAGACGTACCGGACGCGGCGCTGACGGCCATCATCGCGGACATCGGATCGCCCGACGCGATGATGCAGGGCGCCGGGCAGACCGCCCCGGTCAACGCATTCGACGACCTCGCCGCGTACTTCAAGAAGGCCTACGGCTCCGACCTTCCGTACGTCGTCCCCGTGGAGATGGGCGCCGTGAGCACCCTCATCCCCTTCCTCGTCGCCTCCCTCCGGCCGGGCATCACCGTGGTCGACGGCGATCCGTGCGGACGCGCGGTCCCGGAATTGTCCATGACGCTCTACGCCATGGCGAATCTTCCGGTGGCGCCGGTGACGCTCTCCTCGGATACCGACGACAAGAGCGGACAGGGGCGGCACTCGGCCTGTCTCTTCTGGGCCGAGGACGTGCACGACGCGGAGGAGTGCGCGCGTACCGCGATCGGGCTCCCGGTGTTCAACCAGATCGCCGGACTCGGGTGCTACGCGGTGCCGGGGAGGGCCCTCCGCGCCGCTTCGCCGAAGGCCATCATCGGCGGCACCGTGAGCCGGGCCATCGCGACCGGCGACCTCCTGGAACGGTACAAGGATCCGGTCTCGTTCCAGTATCAGTTGGGGTGGCTGCTGCAGGACAAGACGTACCTCCTCGTGAGCGGGACGATCACCGAAAAGAAGGAGGTGTCCGGCGGCTTCGACGTGGGCCAGGTGCGGATCACGGCCGACGACGGCGCGCGCTGGGTGGTCTCCTACATGAACGAGAACCTCTACATCCAAAACGCGACCGAAGGGAAGACGCACGGCATGGGGCCGGATCTCATCTGTTACCGTACCGAGGACGGCAGGCCGTTCTCCAACGCGGATATCGATACGAAGGAGGTCCCGATCGGGACCAGGGTCACGGTGTTCGGCGTGAAGTGCGACGAGGCCCTGCGCTGCGACGCCATGGTCGCCGAGTTCGGCGCGGTCATCGATACCATGTTCAAGAAGTTCGAAATACCGCGCCCCGATCCCCGGTACGTCCCCATCGAGCGGCTCAACGGCTGAGGGGGGCTCGCGCATCGCCGTCTTTTCCGGCTATCCTCGCGGAGAGGATCCCTCCGGCCGCGGCCCCGGCGCGGGCGCGCCGCGGGGGGCCGCGGCCGG
>JAEXTK010000157.1 GCA_023406985.1 Spirochaetota bacterium
GCCGGGGGCGGCCGCGCCGCCGCGGCGGCGCGGAAAATCGATCTGGACCGGCCCATGGACAAGATCCGCGCCGATCTGAGCTCGTGCGCCGTCGGCGACCGGATCACCCTCTCGGGGCGGCTCATCGTGGGCCGCGACGCTGCGCACCACAAGTGGCACGAGCTGATCCTCGCCGGCGAGCCCCTCCCCGCCTACCTAACCGAACATCCCATCTACTACGCGGGACCCGCCGACACGCCGGAGGGAAAGACCATCGGCAGCTTCGGACCTACGACGGCCCAGCGCATGGACGCCTACGCGGACGAACTCATGTCGGCCGGGGCTTCCCTCGTGACGCTCGCCAAGGGCAATCGATCGCCGGCGTGGACCGCGGCCTGCAAGAAATACGGGGGCTTCTACCTGGGGACGGTGGGCGGGGCGGCGGCCCTCATCGCGGAGGAGAACATCACGGAGAGCGAGACGATCGACTACCCGGAGCTCGGCATGGAAGCCGTCAGGCTCATCCGGGTAGTCGACCTCATCGCCTTCGTCATCGCCGACGACAAGGGCAATGAACTTTACGCGCGGATAGCCTCGGCGTAGCGGCGCTCTACTTCCTTCCAGTTGATGACCTTGAAGAAGTTCTCCACGTACTCGGCCCGGCGGTTGCGGTACTTCACGTAGTAGGCGTGCTCCCAGACGTCGAGGCCGAGGATCGGGACGTCGCCGTCGGAGATGGGGCTGTCCTGGTTCGCGGAGGACGTCACGTCGAGCTTCTTGTCCTTCTTGACGATGAGCCAGGCCCAGCCCGAACCGAAGCGGCCGATGGCGGCCTTGGTCAGCTTGTCCTTGAAGGCATCGAATCCGCCGAGCTCCTTGTCGATGGCCGCGGCGAGGTCCCCGGCGGGCGTCCCGCCGGCATTGGGTCCCATGATCGTCCAGAACAGCGAATGGTTGAAGTGGCCTCCCCCGTTGTTGCGCACCGGGGCGCGGAGGTTCTCGGGAAGCGACGCGAGGGACGCGAGGAGCTTCTCCACCGGCCAGGACGCGTACTCGGTGCCGTCCAGGGCCTTTTCCAGGTTCGTGGCGTAGGCGGCGTGGTGCTTGTCGTGGTGGAGGTGCATGGTCTCTTCGTCGATATAGGGCTCCAGGGCCGCGTAATCGTAGGGAAGGTCGGGAACGGCGAACGACATATGGGTCTCCTTCGTTAAGAATCTTGCTCCGAAAGGAGTTTAATATGACCAATATAGTAATATTAAATTCGATGGGCAAGCGCGGAGGATCCCCGGGCCGGCGCGGCATTCGCCGCGGCGCTCGGCGCGCCGCTAGCGGACCGCTATCGACGCGCGCCAGCCGCTCATGCCGCCCGCGAGGGAGCGGGCCGCGATACCGGGCGGCACGGTCTTGAGGGCCGCGAGGCTCCGCGCGCCCCGTTCGCAGACGAGGAGGTAGGTGGTCCCCGCTTCCCATCGCGGCCGGTCGGTCCGCCACGCCGACCACGGATGGTGGATGACCCGGCTCCCCAGGGCGGCGAGCCGTTCCCATTCCCCCGCGCGTATCTCCTCCGCCTCCCGTACGTCCACGACGACTTGGCGGTCGCGCGGGTCGATCCTTTCCCATTCCGCCTCCCGAGGGGCGGAGGCCGCGAGCCAGGACCAATCCCCGCGCCGTCGGCCGCAGGAGCAGGCCGGGTCAGGCTTCCACCGAAGCCGCCGGGATTCCCAGCGGACCGCGTCGAAGATCCAGGTCGAGGGGTGCGGCGGAGGCGCGAGGCGCAGCAGGGTCCGGACGGCCGCGAGGGCCTCCGCGTTCCCCGCGAGGCTCGCGAGGGCACCCGCCACGCCGACGTCGGCGCAAACGCCCACGCAGCCGTCCTCGGGTTCCGTCCGGTATAGGCATCTCCAGCAGCCGGAGCGGTCCTCGTGGAAGGGAAAGACCGAGAGGTGGGCCTCCCACTGGTAGAGCGAACCGAGGACGAGGGGCCTTCCCGCCGAGAGGCAGGCGTCGTGGAGGAGGAATTTCGTCCGGAAATTGTCCGTCCCGTCGATCACGAGGTCCGCGTCCTCCACGAAGGCGCGGACGTTGGATGCGTCGACGCGGTAGGGATGGCCCTCCAGGCGTATCCAGGGGTTCGCGCGGGACAGAGCCTCGGCGGCCGCTTCGGTCTTGGGCCGCCCCACGTCCGCCGTAGAGAAGAGGATCTGGCGGCTCAGGTTGGAGGCTTCCACGCGGTCCGGATCGGCGAAGACGAGACGGCCGACGCCCGAGCGGGCCAGGGCCATGAGCGCGGGGCAGCCGAGCCCGCCGACGCCGACGACGAGGACGGTGGAACGGGCGAGGATCTCCTGCCCTTCCCGCCCCCAGCCGCTCACCCTCAGTTGCCGGTCGTAGTAGGCGCGTGGCGACAGATCACCCATTCACGGTCCCCTTCGGCGTAATGCTCGCGCTTCCAGATCGGCACGCGGGCCTTGATCGAGTCGATGATCCAGCGGCAGGCCTCGAAGGCCTCGTCCCGGTGGCCGGTCGCCACCTCCACGACGACGGCCGCGTCGCCGAGGGCGAGCGCTCCGATCCGGTGCACGGCGCGGCACGCCTCCAGGCCGAAGCGGACGGCCGCCTCCTCCATGATCCGCTCGCCCTCCTTGAGGGCCAAGACCTCGTACGTCGTGTACTCCAGGCCGGTCACTTCCCTCCCCTCGTTCCGGTCGCGGACCCGTCCCCAGAACGAGACCGCGGCTCCGCAGGAGGGCGGGACGGCCAGCGCGGGGGATTCCTCCAGCGGCCGCGTCGACAGCTGGAACAGGCGTCCCACGGTCAGCCCCCCGCGACCGGCGGCATGAACGCCACGGTCTGGCCCGGAACGAGCTTTCCTTCCCAGGGGCAGAATTCGTCGGCCTGGGCGGCCAGGATGAGGCGCGCATCGAGCGTGAACGGATGCCGCAGGCCGAGTTCCCGCCAGAGCTCGGCCACGGTCACCGCGGAGCTCTCGACGGTCTCCTCGGACGTTCCCGCCTCTTCGGCGAGCGCGGCGAAATAACGGACGGTGACGGTCACCAGACGCCTCCCCACGGATAATATTTCGGCTCGACGCGCGACCGCGCGTCCTCGACTTCTATGAATCCGGTCGATTCGGAGAGGGACCGGAAATTCCCCGACCCCCGCCAGTCGAGGAGGCCGGTTTCTGCCGACCAGGGCAGGTAGACCGTCATGCCCTCGGGCGGCGGCTCGAGGGGCGCGACCGGGATACGGCGGACCGGCACCTCCCGGCCCTCGAAGCGGAGCAGCCAGGGGAGGACGAAGCGGCGGAACGAGAACAGGCTCGAAACGGGATTGCCGGGCAGGCCGAAGACGACGACGCCGGAACCGGAAGCGCCCGCGGGAATGCGGCCGCACCAGAGGGGCTTCCCCGGCCGCTGGGCGATCTTGTGGAACAGGGTCTCCGCCCCCAGGTCGGCCATCACTGCCGGCACGAGGTCGAGGAGGCCCGCGGAGACGCCTCCGGTCAGGATCAAGACGTCGAGCCCCGGCAAGACGGCTTCCAGCGCGCGCCGGATCTCGCTGCGGTCGTCGCCCACGACGAGGTCGTCCCGCGGCGCGAGGCCCCAGGCCCGCGCCTCTCCGGCGATGGCGACCGCGTTGCTCCCGCGGATTTGCCAGGGTTCGGGCTTCCCGTCCACGGCGACGAGCTCGTCGCCCGTGACCGCGAGGGACCAGACCGGCCGACGGAGGACGGATACCGCGGCCATGCCCGCGGCGGCCAGGCTGTGGAGATGCGCGGACCGGAGTACCGTGCCGGCGGCGAGGATCGTTTCGCCCTTCCGGAAGTCCGCGCCCCGCCGGTGGACGTTGCGCCCGCCCTCGATCGGGGATACCGCGTCCAGGAGCGCCGCCCGATCCCCCGCGCGCGTGGTCAGTTCGTAGGGGACGACGGCATCGCAACCTTCGGGCAGGACGGCCCCCGTGGCTACCTCGACGGCCGTGCCCGCCCCGGCCGACTTCAGGGGCGGCCTTCCGGCCGCCTGGAAGCCTTGGACCGACCAGGACCGGAGGCCGGCGGACGAATCGACGGCGTACCCGTCCATGGCCACCCGGTCGAAGGGCGGTCCGTCGCGGTCGGCGATCAGGGGGACGGCCAGGCAGCGGTTGTTCGCGTGAACTATCGGCACCGTCTCTCGGCCCGATGGGGGAACCAAGCCCGCGAGGATGCGGTCCGCCTCACGCACGGAAATCATGGAGCACCTCCTCGCGCTCTGCGCGTTCGTTCACGTTGTCCAGCTGGTTTCCCTCCACCTCGTCGATCAGTTTCGTCGGGTAGCCTTCCAAGAGCCTCCGGGGGCAGGAATGCCCGGCGGCCAGCAGCTGGTAGAGCCGCGGCCGCGCCTTGGGCTCGTAGAGGGCGCAGAGGGGCTCGGCGACGCCGTCCGCATGGCGGAAGGCGGTGGCGAAGCGGAAGGGGTGGCGGTTCGCGAGGAGCGCCGCGAGGCTCTCTCGGCCGAGCCGGGGGAGATCGCAGGCCGCGACCAGCCAGGTCGCGTCCGGCCGGGCCTCGAAGGCCGAGAGGATGCCGGAGAGGGGGCCGAGGCCCAGGAAGCGGTCGTGGATCTGGGGCAGGCCCCTTCGGCCGTCCAGGTCCGCCTGGTCGGGCCGGCAACTCACGAAGACTTCCGCGCAGAACTCGCCGAGCAGGGAATAGACGCGCCGCGCCTCTTCCCCCCGTCCGTAGTCGAGGGCGGCCTTGTCGCTTCCCATCCGCTCGCTCTTCCCGCCGGTCAATACCAGGCCGAGGACGGGCCGGCCCGCGGTCAACTCATCCCAACGGGCGCGGATGAAGGCGGCCACCGCGGCCGCGTCGTCGCGGCGGAAATAGGGAACGTCCCAGGGGAGCGGAGGCCGATCGTTCCAGGGCCCCACCGCGGCGAGCGGAGCCTGCGTCAGGAAGGCGCTTTCGGCGGCGATCTCCCGCTCCTCGTCCAGGACGACGATCTTGGGCACCGGCGTCTGCTTATGGCCCTCCACGAGGGCGGCGTCCTGGTCCAGGAAGTCGAGGCCCGCGAGCAGGGGATCGAGGGGAGCGCGGCGGATCAGGGCGCGGGACCGGGGGTCGCTGATGAAGACCGCCGCCGCGCCGGCCGCGGCCAGCGTGTGGGTATCCTTTCCCGGCTTATCCATCTCGAAGCGGTGCGCGTCCCGCTTGATGTAGGCCAGATCCAGGCCCAGCTCCGCCACCAGTTTGGCGGCCAGGGTAGTCTTCCCCGAGTTCTGGTACCCGACGAGGGCCATCTCGTAGGGATGGAAGACCCATCGCTGTTTCGCCGGACCGCTCATCTCAGCCTCCCATGGAGAACATTTCGACCCGTTCTCCCGCGCCGTCGGTCCGCAGCTCCGAGTACCGGTCGCTGCGTCCCGTCCAGATCTTCGCGATGGTCCGCGATAGCTCTTCCGCGGAAGCGCCGGCGCGCAAGGGGCCGCGGAGGTCGTGGCCGAGGGCGGAGAAGAGGCAGGTGAACAGCCGGCCGTCGGCCCCGAGCCTGACCCGGCTGCAGTCGCCGCAGAACGGCTTGGTCACGGAATTGATGAATCCCACCTCCCCCCGGCCGTCCGCCCAGGCCCAGCGCTCGCTCGTCTCCCCCGGATGGCTCTTCGGCACGCTCACCAGTTCGCCGAGCGCGCGCAGCCGGCCGAGGACCTCCTCGCCGCTCACGACCCGGTCCCGGCTCCACCGGTTGATCGTCCCGACGTCCATGAACTCGATGAAGCGCAGGGCGACGCCGGGCCTCCTGAAGAACGAGGCGAGGGGTTCGACCTGATCGTCGTTTTCTCCCCGCAGCAGGACGGTGTTGAGCTTGACGCGGCCGAAGGTTTCCAGCGTCCGTTCGATGGCGTCCAGGACGGGCTCGAGCCGCTGCCCGTTGCCGGTGATACGGGAGAAGGTTTCCGGATCCAGGGCGTCGATGGAGACGGTGACGCGGTCGAGGCCGGCGGCCCGCAAGTCCGGCAGCAGGGGGAGGAGGTGGCGGCCGTTCGTGATGAGGCCCACCTCCAGGTCGGGATACCGCGTTTTAAGGCCCTGGATCAGCGCGCTCAAGCCGGGCCTGAGCAGCGGCTCGCCGCCGGTGATCTTGACCTTCTTGAGCCCGAGGGGGCGCACGGCCTCCACCACCCGGAGCATCTCCTCGAAACTCAGGAGCTGATTCCCCGAGAGGAAGGGGTGATCGACGGCGAACGCCTCCATCGGCATGCAGTAGGTACAGCGGAAATTACAGCTGTTCGACACCGAGATCCGGAGGTCCCTGAGCGGCCTTCCCAGGCGATCATACACCATAGTTAATCCTAGCAAATTACTCAGAAATATGCCACACTCAGCGGAGGGCGACGCTCCGCCCCCCGCTTCGGCCCGCGGACTCCACTATAGTGCAGTTCGCGGGGCGCGAATTTGACATAGATCAAAGTCAGGGGAAAAATTCGAACGTATGCTGGCTCCGATACACGAGGAGGAAGGATGACGCGGAACTACAAGATCTCAGGAACGCCGGCCCAGGGCCTCTTCGGCGCCACGCTGGCCTTTTTCATCGGCCTCGCCGCCGTAGCCCTCTTCGGCCCCACGGCGAAGTCGCTGGCCCAGACCCTCGACCTGGACGCGGTGAGCCTCGGATTCCTCATCGGCATACCCTCGCTCATGGGGGCCCTCCTGCGCATTCCCTTCGGGGCCTTGGTGGATACTACGGGCGGCAAGATCCCCAACGTCATCCTCCTGACCTTCGCCTTCGTGGGAATCGCGGGCCTCGCCCTGACCATCGATCGCCCGACCTTCCTGAATCTCGCCTTCTTCGGCGGCGTCGCGGGCTTCGGCGTCGCTTCCTTCTCGGTCTCCATGGCGCAGGTGAGCTACTGGTTCCCGAAGAAGAAGCAGGGCACCGCCAACGGCATCTACGGCGGCATCTCGAACCTTTCGCCCGGCCTCGCGAGCCTCTGGATACCCCTCTCCCTCCTCTGGTTCGGCCCCCAGAACACGTACTGGCTCTGGCTCGCCTTCCTGGGAGCCGGCATTCTCCTCTACATCCTCCTCGGGAAGAACGCGCCCTACTTCCAATACAAGAAGCAGGGAGCCTCGGAAGAGGAGGCCCGCGCCCTCGCGGCGGCGCGCGGCCAGGAGCTGTTCCCCACCGGCACCGCGGTCCAGTCGCTCAAGACCACCGCGGGATACTGGCAGACTTGGGTCCTGGTCGGCGTCTACTTCACGACCTTCGGCGGCTTCCTCGCGTTGACCGCCTGGTTCCCCAATTTCTGGCAGACCAACTTCGGCCTCGCCCTCTTCCCCCAGGCGGTCGCCCTGACGGCCGCGTTCAGCATCGGCGCCAGCCTGATGCGGGTCGCCGGAGGGATGATCAGCGACAAGCTCGGCGGCGAACGGACCGCCCTCATCGCCGTCTCCTTGTTCGTGCTCGGCGCGATCCTCATGATGTTCTCCGCGGGCAACTTCCCCCTGGCCGTCACGGCCATGGCGTTCCTCGCCGTCGGCATGGGCGTCAACAACGCCGCCACCTTCAAGATCCTGCCGCAGGTCATCCCCTCCGCCATGGGCGGGGCCTCGGGTTGGATCGGCGGCCTCGGGGCCCTCGGAGGCTTCGCGTTCCCCATCATCCAGGGGTTCTTCATCCGCGATCCTAAAACGGCCGATCCCGGGTACAACCTGAGCTTCGCGGCCTACCTCGTCGCGGGTCTCGTTTCCCTCGCGCTCTTGGCGATCCTGAAGCGGAAGCGGTGAACGGAGCCGCTCCGGAAGCGGTCAGTACGGGTTTTTGAAGGAGTTACGCATGGCAGAGACGATCCGAACGACCTGCGGTTACTGCAGCGTCGGCTGCAATATCGACGTATTGGTCGAAAACGGCGTGCCGCAGAAGATCCTGCCGGCCAAGGATTATCCGGTCAACCTCGGCAAGACCTGCACGAAGGGCTTCAACCTGCTGAAGGCCTTGGAATCGAACGACCGAGCCCTCGTCCCGACCCTGCGGGACCGGTCCACGGGCGAGCGCCGCTCGCTCGGCTGGGACGAAGCGGCCACGACCTTCGTCGACCGCTTCAAGGCCATCCAGGCGAAGTACGGGAAGGACAGCGTGGCCTTCCTTTCCACCGGCCAGATACCCTTCGAGGAGCAGGCCCTCCTCGGCGCCGTCGCGAAGTTCGGCATGGGCATCCGCCACGGGGACGGGAATACCCGCCAGTGCATGGCGACCGCCGTCGTGGCCTACAAGCAGGCCTTCGGCTTCGACGCCCCGCCCTTCAGCTACATCGACCTGGAAAAATCCGATTGCATCGTCATCGTGGGGGCCAACCCCGCCATCGCCCACCCCATCTTCTGGCAGCGCCTCAAGAACAATACCGCCGATCCGACGATCGTGGTCATCGATCCGCGCCTGACCGAGACGGCCAAGGAAGCGACGGTCCACCTGCCCATCGAGCCCAAGTCCGACCTGATCCTGCTCTATGCCGTGGCCCGCGTCCTCATCGAGCGCGGGTGGGTGGACGCGGATTACCTCGCCCGCCATACGGCCGGTTACGAGGAATTCAAGGCGCACGTCGCCGCGTTCACCCCCGAGGTCGCCGCGTCGGCCACGGGACTGGACGCCGCCAAGATCGTCGAGCTCGCCGAGCTCATCCATACGAAGAAGGCGGTGAGCATGTGGTGGACCATGGGGGTCAACCAGAGCCACCAGGGCGTCCGCACGGCCCAGGCCATCGTAAACCTCTGCCTCATGACCGCCAACATCGGCAGGCCGGGGACCGGCCCCAACTCGATCACCGGCCAATGCAACGCCATGGGGAGCCGCCTCTTCTCCAACACCACGAACCTGCTCGGAGGACACGACTTCGCCAAGAGCGAGCACCGCGCCAAGGTGGCCGGCATCCTCGGCATACCGGAAAGCCTCATCCCGATGGACGCGGGCAAGAGCTACGACCAGATACTCGAAGGCATCGACTCCGGCGAGATCAAGGGGCTCTGGATCATCTGCACCAACCCCGCCCACAGCTGGATCGACCAGAACGTCTTCCGCGCGCGGATGGCGGCCCTCGACTTCCTCGTGGTCCAGGACCTGTACACGACCACCGAAACCGCCGAACTGGCCGACCTCCTGCTCCCCGCCGCGGGCTCGGCGGAGAAGAACGGGACCTTCGTCAATTCGGAGCGGAGGCTCGGGATCGTCCAGAAGGTCAAGGAGGCTCCCGGAGAGGCCAAGAGCGATTTCGAGATCTTCCGGTTGCTCGGCACGGCGTGGGGCGTGGGCTCCTGGCTCGATAAATGGTCGAGCCCGGAAGCCGCGTTCGAACTGCTCAAGGAACTGAGCCGGGGCCAGCCCTGCGATATCACCGGCATCGGTTCGTGGAAGGACCTGGCCGCCGCGGGCGGCATCCAATGGCCGTGGACGGAGGCCGACGCCCGCGCTTCGGCGTCGGGACTCCCCGAGGGCGAGGCCGTACAGCGGCGCCTCTTCGCCGACGGGGAATTCTTCACCGGCGACGGCAAGGCCAAGTTCCTGTTCACCGACATCGTCCCGCTCCCCGAGCTCCCGGACGCCGACTACCCCTTTTTCCTGCTGACGGGCCGGGGAACCATGCACCAGTGGCATACCCAGACGAGGACGGGGAAGGTGGAGATGCTCAAGAAGATGTACCCGACGGAGAGTTACGCGGAGGTGAACCCTCAGGACGCCGCGCGGCTCGGCATCGCCGAGGGCGCGGAACTCCGGATCACCGGGCGGCGCGGTTCGGTGCGGGTGAAGGCGATGGTGAAGGACTCGGTCAGGCCCGGTACCGTCTTCCTGCCGATGCACTATCCCGAGGGCAACTACCTCACCTATCCGCTCTTCGACCCCCACAGCCGCCAGCCCGCGTACAAGTTCGGCGCCGTCAAGATCGAGGTGGCCCCGCCGCAAGCCTAGTCGGCCGCCGGCTCCGGCGCCGGCCTAGTCGGCCGCCGGCGAGACCGCAGCCGCCGCAGCAGCAGCCGTCGCCGTCGCCGCCGGCCAGGTCGGACGTAGAGGGGGCCGCCGGCTCGGCCGTAGGC
>JAEXTK010000161.1 GCA_023406985.1 Spirochaetota bacterium
CGACGAACTCATCGAACGATTCAACCGCATGCGCCGCCTCGTCGCGAAGCGGGAATCCATCCTCAAAGACGACGCGAGCCGCGACAGCCTCACCGGGCTCTACAACCACTCGGCGATCATGGAGCGCCTGGATCGGGCCGCGCGGTCGGGCGGAGGCGTCTGCTTCGCCATGGTGGATCTGGACCACTTCAAACGGATCAACGACGAGCACGGCCACAAGGCCGGCGATTACGTCCTCCTGCGCCTCGCGGAGCTTCTCAAAAGTACGGTGCGCGCCGGCGACTTCGTCGGCCGCTATGGCGGCGAGGAATTCGCCGTGGTGATGCGGGGCGGCGACGAGGTCGCGTTCTGTGAGCGGCTCCGCGCGGCCGTCGAATCGACCGATTTCACCTACGCGGGGAAACGTATTCCGGTCACCGCCTCCATCGGTTGGGCCTGCATGAGGGCGGGCGCTCCGGTGGACGAGGAGCACCCCGGCGACGAGATCGTCAACGCTGCGGACGCGGCCCTGTACCGGGCCAAGGCGAAGGGCCGCAACCGCGTAGAGCAGGGCTAGCCGATCACCGGACGAAGAGGACGAGCTTCTTCTCCTCCGATGAACTAACCGCGAGACCCGTGCCCGCGGCGTCGAAGGCCACGGCGTACGGCTTCCGCACGCCGCCCTCCCCGTCTCCGGCGCGCAGCGTTCCCCGATAAATCGGATTTCCCGGAGAACGGATGTCGAAAAGCGTGAGCCCGTCCGATGCCCCGCTCCCCGAGATCGCGAGGAAGGCCCCGTCGGGGGAGATGGCCATGCGTTTGGGATAGTCGAAGCCGGAGATGCCGAACGTTCCGCTCTTGGCCGCCCACGCGGGCACGTAGCGGCCGCTCTCCGCGTTCCGGTCCAGCCTGATGAGCGCCTTGCCGTAATACGAGAGCACGTAGAGGCTGCCCCCTCCCGGCCCGAACGCGAGGGCGACCGGGTCCGAGAGCGACGCCAATCCCGCGAACGCTTCCTTCGGCACCGCGTAGGCGAATTCCGGCATGCCCGAAGGCGCTACGTGAAAGAAATAGAGCGCGTCGTCCCCGAGCGTGCCCACGGCGAGCGTCCCGCTCGCGGCGTCCAAGGCGAGGGAACCGGGCCGGGAGAACGCCTCCAAGCCGCTCGCCGTCGGATCGGCGCAGCGCTGCGGAGCTCCCAGGGAGGGCAGCAGCGGCACCCTGAACACGGCGTCGCGCGCGGGAACCGCGACGAAGAGGGCGCCGGCGGTATCCGCGAGGACGTCGGCGGCCCCGACCAGGTCGGCGTCCGCGCGGTTCTCGACGACCGTGGCGCGGCCGGCGGGTTCGACCGCGATGCGGCTCACCGCCCCCTGGGCCTCGGAAAGGACCGCCCATCCCGCGCCGTCCTGAAGGGAGACGCCGCGGAAGGGGGCGCCGAGGCGGGCATCGTCGAGAGCGGAGAGGCCGCAGAGCGGCGCCACGTCGCCGGCTCCGCCGTAACGGAAAAAGCCGACGGCCGCCTGGGCCCGGCCGATCGCGAGCAGCACGTCCCCCGCCGCGGAGAAAGCGAGGTCGCGGCAGTCGTCCAAGGCCTGCGCGGCCCTTCCCGCCGGGAGCCCCTCGTCCGAGAGGGTCTCCGCCCAGCGCAGGTCGCCGAGCGTCGCGCCTTCCCCGACGATGAGGCGGGCCGTGGCGGACCGGTCGGCGAGGCCGCCGGTGGAACCCAACCAATCGAGCCTGCGGGAGCCGCTTTCCGCGGCCGAGACGCGGAGACCCGCCGTACGTTCCTCAAGGAGCTCGCCGTCGAGGTACCAGCGCCCCTCGAACCCCTCCGCCACGGAGAAGACGGCGGGCATCCCGATCCCCACGCGCCGCGTCGCGGGGACGATCGTCGCCGGGGCCCCGGTAAAATTCGGAACGCTCGCCGTGAAGACCAGCCGGGCCTCGGGAGGAGCGAAGCTCGCGTCCGCGGCGGTGCGCTGGCCCGAGAGGATGAGGACCGAATCCGCGAAGCCGCAGAGGCGGCTCCCTTGATTGAGCAGGGACAACTCGAGCGTATACGCTCCCGCCGGGAGCGCGGCGATCTCCAGGTACCGCGCGTCGGCGGGAGCGTCCAGCGGGTAGGCGGCGCCCGCGGGCGGAGAGAGGGTCCCTTCCACTCGGGCGTCCTCGCCCGGGTCTCCCGCCACCGTCCAGCTGAGCGCGAAACTCCCGTCGCCGGCGAGGGGCAACAGGTCGATCGACCGGCTCACCCGCTCGCCGCTCGAGAGGCTCAGCTCGATCTCGCCCCGCGCGAGGAGACTTCCCCCGGCCGACAAGCCGTCGGCGGTGACGCTCCATTCTCCCGGCGCCAGGCTCAGTTCGATCCGCGGGCCCGCGGCTTCCGCCGAAACGAGCCGATCGTCCGGCCCGATGGCCGACACCTCGTACGTCGCGATGGAGCAATCGACCGGCGTCATCGTCCGGCCCCGCGATTCCCGCAGATCGAGGACGAGGCTCGCGACGGTTTCCGCGTCCGGACCGCCGGAGTGGCCGCACGCGAGGCAGAGGAGCGCGCCCGCGGCGCCGAGCGCCCGTTTCGCGATAGACAGACTCTTCATGCTGAACCTCCGCCCCGGTACGGGCGGAGCGTTCCCCGCGCTTCGATGGACGGAGCGAAATCCGCCGCGCGGCGCCGATGGCCGGCGCGAGGCGGATAATGGAAACGGCCTTTTCTCCCGATACTCGATAGAAGGCCCGAAGGCGATATAATGGATGATAGAAATAGGAGACCGTATTGATGTTCCGACACTGCGACGATCAAAGCACCGCCGCCGGTTCAGCGCTTACCCGGCGGTCGCCTTCGGCGTCGGGTCTCTTCCTCGTGCTCTTCATCCTTTTCCCCGTCTTCAACGCCGCCGCGAACGGGTGGTACGGCAGTAGTTGGAAGTACCGTCTCGAGGTCGAGGTGACGAGCTCGGCCTACGGGATGTCGGGCGACTTGAACAACTTCCCCTTCCTTTTCCAGCTGACCGACAATACGACGGGACTCTTCACTTACGCGAAATCGAACGGTTACGACATTCTCTTTACCGCGGCCGACGGAACCACGAAACTGCCTCATGAAATCGCCCGGTACGATTCGGCCGGCTCGAAAATGGACGCGTGGGTCCTCTTGCCGGTGTTGAGCGATTCGACCACGACCAAATTCTACGTCTATTTCGGCAACTCCGGCGCGAGCGACCAGAGCGACAAGACGGCCGTCTGGGACGACGGCACGTCCGGTTTCGTGCTCCACATGGACGAGGCATCCGGAACGACGGTATACGACTCCTCGGCGAACGGCGTGAACGGGATCAAGAGCGGCGGCGGTTTCGCTGCCGGCCAAGTGGTCAGCAGCCAGAGCGTGAACACATCTGTTTCGACTGATTATATCAATCTGGACAATATCAATACCGATTCATGGAAAACCTTTTCGTTCGAGGGTTGGCTTTATCGGACCGATTACGGAACGGGGGGGAATAATCCGCGCGTACTAAACAAGGCGGAGGGCTCCGTTCCGGGCGACGATGGCGATCCCGTGATCAGCATCCAACTCCAAAAGGGAGCTCCCTACGACCTCCGTCTCGTCATGAATAGCACGACGACGACCTATACCCGCAACTCGGGCCTCGTGGTCGATCTCAACCAATGGACTCATATCGCGGTGGTCCGGGAGAACGGTGGAACGGTCCGGTTTTACAAGAACGGCTCCCCCGACCCAACGACGCTCGCGACCGACGCGAACAACTTGAAAAGCGTGACCTCGATACCCACCGCGGTCTTCATCGCGGGGAACCTCACGCCGGGCAACACAGACCGGGCATTCAATGGGCGTATGGATGAGTTCCGGTTCTCTTCGGGCGCCTACACGCAAGACAGGATCAAGGCGGATTACCAAAACCAGAACGCGCCGACGGCCAACCGAACCTTGAGCACCCAGGTCTTCGTCGGCGGCACGGTCTACCTGGACGAGGGCCTGACCCCGGCCGGAACCGGCTATACGGTGAGTCTCGTGAAGGGGACGACGCCCCTCGGTACCGCCGACACGGACGCTTCGGGGCGGTGGGGCGTCGGCGTGACCCTTGGCGCGGCCGGGAACCAATTGCCGGCGGCGGGGGGAGACAAGATCGTCGCGTTCCTCGACGACGCGGACGGCCAGGGCGCCACGGTGAGCACCTGGGGCGGCGTGAACCTGCTCAACTTCGATATCTACAAGGGCGACGTGGTCGTGCGCAACGACAACGGGGGGAGCCCCGCGCTCTCGGATCTCGTCGCGGCGAACTATACGTCCAGCGGCTTCTTCCCCTACACCGCGGCGGGCGTCATCAACAACGGATACACGCTCTACGTCCCGACGGGCGTTTCTTTCTCGCGCGGCACGTCCACGGTGTTTACCGTCGGCACCGCGGGCACGACGTCGGGCATCAAGCTCGCGGGCACCGGCACGCTCAACCTTACGGGGGCGACGAGCCTCACGGTAAACGGCTCGATTTCCGGCACCGGCACGATGACGGGAGCCGGCGCCACGGTGACGGTCACGGGCAATATCACCGGCATCGCGTACGATGGCTCCACCGCCACGACGACGGTGAGCGGAAACTTCAACCCCGGTTCCTACGCGCCCAACGGCGGCACCATCGATCATAACGGGACCGGTTCGATCAAGGCGGGGACCTACGCCAACCTGACGCTTTCCGGTACCGGGACCCACACCGCGAGCGGGATTTGGGACGTGACGAACACCCTGGCCCTCTCGGGAAGCGGAACCTTCGCGCTCGGTCCGTATGCGCACAAGGTCGGCGCGAGCTTCAACGACGCGTCCACCACGTTCGCCCCCACGACGGGCACGATCGTCATGACGGGCGCTACGGCATCGATCACCCAGGCGGCAGGACGTTCTTTCAACAACCTGACCATCGATTCCACGGCCACGGGCGCGACCCTCGCGAGCGACGTGACGGTGGCGGGGAACCTGACCATCGACGGAGTCCTCAACGACGGAGGAAAGATACTCTCCGTCGGAGGCAACTGGGTGAAGGCGGGGACCTTCAACGCCAATAGCGACAGCCTCGGCACCGGCACGGTACGGTTCATCGACCCGGCGAAGACGACGGCCGTATCGGGCAACACTACCTTCTATAATCTCGTTATACCCGCCGCGGCCGCGGGCAAGGTCATCGATTTCGGAACCGCCACGGTGACCATCGCCGCCGGGGGCGATTTCACGGTTTCCGTCACCGCAGCGCCCCTCGTGACGCTCGGCGGCTCGGGCTGGACCTTGAATTGGGCTTCGGGCGCGGCCGGGGCGAACATCAAGTACGCGACGGTCAACCATTCGAACGCTACGCCGCCGGCCGCGACCACGACGGCGGCGAACTCGGTGAACGGCGGCAACAACGCGAACTGGACGTTCACCGGCACGACCAATACCTGGACCGGCGGGACGAACTCGACGTGGGACGCCTCGACCACCGGGAACTGGAGTCTCCTCGCCGTCCCCGCTGGCGAAAACGTCCGCATCCCCGCCGTCGCGAATCAGCCGGTCATCGCCTCGGGGACGTCTTCGGTAGGGGCCCTCGTGATCGACGACGGCGCCGAGCTCACCGTGAGCGGCGGGACCCTCTCCGCCTCCAGCATCAGCAACGGGGGTACGATCTTCAGGACCGCGGCGGCGACCGTGAACGCGACCGACGCGACGGCCGGGACCGTGGAGTACCAGGGCGCAAGCGGGACGATCCAGGAATACGCGGCCAACGACTACTTCGATCTCGTCCTCAACGCGCCGGGAGCGACTTTCACGCTCGGCGATGAGCTCCACGTATTGGGCGACCTTACGGTAGCTTCGGGCACCACCCTCAATCTCAGCGGCAAAGACCTCATCGTGGACGGGAACCTCACCATCCAGTCCACGGCTTCCGTGGTCACCGGGACTTCTCCCTACGGGAATATTACCGTGGGAGGATCGATCGCGGGCGGCGGATCGCTCACGGCCAACTCTTCCTCAATCTCGGCCGGAGGCTCGTGGAGCCTCTCCACCTTCATCTACGGTACGAGCACCGTGACCTTCACCGGCTCGGCCGCGGGCGCGACCACCGCCACCTTCTTTAACCTCACGGTCGCTTCGGGCGGATCGCTCGCGCCCACGGGGGCGCTGACGGTAAAGGGCGCGCTGACGGTCGACGGCAGCCTCGCCATGGGGGCCCAAGCGCTCGCGGTAACCGGCGCGACGACCGGGGCGGGGACCCTCTCCGCGGGTGCGGGCACGTTGACGTTCGGCGGAACGCTCTCGGTCGCCGGCCTCACCATGGGGAGCGGCACGGCGTACCTGGCGGGGAACTTCGCCTCCGCGACGTTCGCCGGCGGAACGGGCACCGTGATCTTCAACGGAAGTTCGAGCCTCGGGGCGGCCTATGCCTTCAACAACCTCACCGTAGAATCCGGAGGCATCCTGGATACGGCGGCCAAGGCCGTGACGATCAACGGAACCTTCGCCAACAAGGGGACGCTGCGCCGCCGCGGCGGCGACTACGTCTCCAAGACCGACGCGACGCAGGGCCTCGTCGAGTACACCGCCACGAGCGGCGCCATCCAGACCTATCCGGGCGACGATTACAACGACCTATCCCTCGGCGGAGCGTATACCTACGGCCTTTTGGCCTCGGCGACGGTGAAGGGAAACCTTTCGATCGGGGCCGGGACGACGCTCTCCATCGGATCGAACACCCTGCAGGTCGCCGGTAACTGGGCGAATAGCGGCACCGCGGCCGTGGGCGGCACCGTCGACTTCATCGGCGCTTCCGGGAGCGTTTCGGCCATCAGCGGCACCACGACCTTCACGAACCTCGCCTGTACGATACCGGGAAAGACGCTCAGTTTCACCGCGGACACAACCCAGACGGTGAACGGCGCGTTCACCGTGACGGGCACGAGCGCGAGCCACGTTGTCCTGACCGGCGCCCCCACGGGGACGCGTTGGACCATCTCGGTCGCGACGCCGGCGAACGCCGCGGTGAGCTACGCGACGATTTCGCATTCCCAGGCGAGCCCCGGCCTCACCGCGCGCTTCAGCACGAACGATGCGACCGCCATCATCAATAACGGCTGGACGTTCTCCGGAAAGACGTATACCTGGAACGTCGCCTCGGGCGGGTGGGGAACCCCGAGCAACTGGGACCTCAATGACGGCACGACACCCGGAAGCGCCGATTCGGTCGTCATCCCTTCGGGCACGGTAACCGCCGGCGCCGCCCGCACAGTGACCGATCTCACCATCGCATCCGGGGCGATCCTCGATATCGCGGGCAATACGCTGACCGTGAGCGGAACCTTCCTAAACTACGGAACCCTCCAGCGGTATACCCAGGCGACGGCCGTCCTGAACACCGTAAGCAAGATGGACGTGGATAACGGTACGGTGGAATACACGACGAGCGGCGGCAACTACGTCCAAGACTACGGCAGCCAGGACTACCACAACCTCGTCATCGCGAACGGACTCAGCGTCACGCTGAACTACGGACTGGGGGTAAACGGCAACCTGACCATCGGCGGCGCCGGCGCTAGCACCTTCAACGCCGGCGGCAAGGCGATCACGGTCGGCGGGAACTGGACCAAGGGCAACGGCGTCACGTTCACCCACGGCAACAATACCGTCTCCTTCACCGACCCGTCGCAAACGACGGCGGTTTCCGGCAATACCACGTTCTACAATCTCTCCATCGTCACCCCGGGCAAGACCGTCAACTTCGGCGCTACCACCACGACGATCGCCGCCGGCGGTACGATGACGGTGACGGGCGCGAGCGGCAACCTCGTGACCCTGACGGGCAGCGGATGGACGATCACGAGGACGGGATCGGCCGCCGTCAGCTACGCGGCCATCGACCATTCCACGATCACCGTAGCGACCCTCGCCGCGAATTCCGTCGACAACAACAATAACTCCGGCTGGAACTTCGGCGCGAATTCGTACGTGTGGGACGGCAGTAACGGCACGAGCTGGAATGACCTCGCCAACTGGACTACCGCTGCCCTGGTCGTGCCGAACAGCGCGGCCGCCACCGTGAGCATCCCCGCGGGCGTCGCCACGCAACCGACGCTCGACATATCGGCCACCGTCGGATCCCTGGTCGTCGGCGCCGGCATGACCCTCACCACGAACCCGACCCGGACGCTCACCGCGACGACGGTCACCGTCTCGGGAACGGTGACGCTCGGCGCGGCCTTGACCGCGGACAACCTCACGATCAATTCCGGCGGCGTCTTGGACATCAATGGAAACGCCGTCACGGTGAATCTCTCCTACGAGAATCAAGGAACCGTGAGGCGAGGTTCGGGATCCGCCATGAACGTCTTCGATACCAACTCGGGCACGGTGATATACGACGAGGCGGGCGCCACGGTCCAGAACTACGGAGACGACGATTATTACGACCTCGTAATAAGCGCGAACGTTTCGCTCTCCTCGGCGATCCGGGCCGCGAACAACATAACGATCAGCGCGGGAACCCTGACGACGACGTCGTACGACCTCGCGGCCGGCGGAGCGATTTCGGGAGCCGGCGCCCTCACCGCGGGCACGGGAGCGGTCAACTCAGGCGGGAACCTCTCGGTCGCGGCCGTATCTTCGGGCGGCGGAAACGTCACCGTGGGAGGAGCCCTTTCCTCCGCGAGCTACGCGACGAGCGGCGGAACCACTTCGGTCGCCGGAAGCGTATCGTCCACGACCTTCACCGCATCGGGCGGCACCCTCGTCATCAGCGGCGCCAACCTGGGGGCCGGCTATACGCTCAACAACCTGACGATCAACGGGAACCTGACCCTCGGCGGTCCCGCGACGGTCAACGGCAACCTGGCGTTGGCTGCCGGGAAAACGCTCGCCTTGGGCGCCAACACGCTCTCCCTCGCGGGGAACCTTACGTCCGGCGCCGGTTCGTCCATCGCGGGAACGGGCGCCCTCGCCTTCACCACGCCGGCGACGACGAGCGTCGTGACCGGGGATACGACCGTCTCGAACCTTTCGATCGCGGCGGGAAAGACCGTCCAATTCGAGGGGGGAAAAACGCAGACGGTGACCGGGACGCTGACCCTCTCCGGCACGGCAGGGAACCTCGTCACGCTTCGCTCGACCTCCGCGGCCCAATGGCGGCTCGCTCCATCCGGAAGCGCGGCGGTCTCGTACGTGGACGTGAAGGATTGCGACATCGTGGGCACGGCGGTGTTGACCGCTTCGTTCTCCGTCGGCGCCGGCACCAGCGCCAACAACGACGTCTCCGGCGTCGACGGCGACGCCGGTTATTGGCACTTCGAGCGGCCTACCAGTTACACGTGGTCGTCCACGCCGGTGGATACGGATTGGACGAATCCGGACAACTGGGTCGAAGGTTACGACACCGCTAGTTTTTATCCCGGCGGCGCCGGATCGACCGGAACCGACGTCGTCTCCATCCCCGCCTCGGCCACGGCGTGGCCCACGCTTTCCGCCGACGTCGCGATCGGGAGCCTGGCGGTCGCGTCGGGCGGGCAGGTTACCGTCGGCGCCGTGCTCACGATAAACACGACGCTCACCAATTACGGGACCATCACGATCACTAACCCGAGCGCGACCAGCGCCGTCAGCCGGAACGACAGCGCCAACGGCGGAACGGTGATCCTCACCGGGTCGGGGACCATCCCCGATTTCGGCGCCACGGATTACGCGAACCTCACCCTGAGCGGAAGCGGAACCTTCGCCCTGGGAGCGAACGCGATCGCCGTCGCGGGCAACCTCGTCGTGGGAAGCGCGGCGGTGACCGTCGGGACGGGCAGCCTCACCCTCGCCGGCGCGGGGAAGACGCTATCCAGCGGGGGCGGTTCGATTCCCAAACTCGTGATCACCGGCAGCTACTCCCTCGCCTCGAATATCAGCGTCACCGGCGACCTTTCGGTATCGGGATCGCTCACCGCGCTTACGCGGACCCTTTCGGTCGCGGGGGCCCTCGATTTAACCGCCGGAACCTTCGCCGCGGGGACCGGCACGGTCATCCTTTCCGCGAACGGCGCCGCCCAAACGCTCACGACCAGCGCTCCAAATGCGCGGACCTTCGCGAACCTGCGCGTCTCCAACGGGACCGATACGGCCACCGTCGCCGGAGACCTCATCGTCACCGGAACCCTCACCATCGACGCGAACCAGACGCTCGACGTGCAGGCCAACCCGCTTACCGTGGGCACGCTCTCCAACGCGGGGATCATCAGTCTCCAGGGCACCCAGGCTATCTCGATTGCGGGTTCCAGCGGCACGAATTTGGGTAACTGGGTGTACGCGGGAGGAGGCGGGACGATCTACGACCCGGCCTTCGGGACGGCCGATTACAACAACCTCACCAAAAGCGGCGCCGGCGACCTAACGCTCGGGGCCGATCTCGTCGTCGCGGGAGCCTTGACGGTGAGCGGCGGGACCATCACCGCCGGCGCGGCGCGTCAAGTGACCGCGGCCTCGGTCAGCTTGACGACCGCGGCGACGTACGCCTTCGACCTGGGGACGTACGCGCTCACCCTCGTCGCCCCCACCGATGTCGGCATAGGCCTCGTCGCGGGCGCCGGGAGTTTCAACCTCCCGATCGCCGCGCTCGAGAAGATACGCGCCGCCTCCCTCACGCTCCGGACGAGCGGGACGGGGGCCATCGCGGCCTCGGGCGTCACCGCCACGGCCACCGCGACCACGGGTACGGTCGTCTTGGACGCGACCGGCACGGGGAGCGTCAGCCTCTCCGGAGCCAACGTATGGGACGACGGGCTATCGGTGACGCATTCCGGAGCGAACATCACGATCGCGGGCGACCAGACGGCCAACGCGGGAACCATCGACTTCGACGTGGCCGCGACGCTGAGCGCGGGGCCCATCGTGCTCACGGCGCCGCTCATCAATGTTCAGGGAATCGCCATGGGCGCGAACAGCCTGCGGTTCTCGGCGGACGAGATCGAACTCAATTCGACCGGCGCGACAAACCTTATAAGCGGTACGGGCGCCCTTGCCTTCGATACCATGACGAACGGTTTCCCGATCAACGTGCGGTTCGGGAGCGCCACGGTTGTGGATGATGAGCTGGACCTCAACCAATCGGATATCATGGCCCTCAACGGCGGAACCTACTCTTCGCTAACCATCGGACGAAATGACAGCGACAGTCCGATCAATATCGTGAATAATCTCGTCGGGATCACGCGTCCCTGTGTTTTCGAAGGGGGGAACGGCGTCGCGAACCTCATCAGGGTCGACGCATCCATCACGGCGTCCTCGGTCAACGGAGACCTCACCTTCGCCGCCCAGACGCGGCTCGGCGCGAACATCACGACGGGCGGCGGCGACATCGATTTTAGCGGGGCGACAGGGGTGGTGCTTGGAGCCTCCGTTACGCTGGATACGGGAAACGGCAATCCGGCAACCGCGGGCGCCATCAACTTCGGCACGGTACCCGTCTCCGCGAACGCAGCGGGACAGACCCTCACGCTCGACAGCTCTACCTCCGGCGCGACGGGCGGGGCGATAACCATCGCCGCCTTCGGCGACACCGGAAATAATTACGTACAGAATCTCACGATTGATACTTCTCAAGGGGCAACGCCCGGCGCCTTGACCGCGCCCGCCGCATATTCCCTTATCATCCCCGGTACGACGACTTTAGACCTCGGTACCGGCAGCATCCTCACCCTCACCAATTCCGCGAACGATTTCGGGACGCTCACGATCCAGAATGCCGGATCGGTGACGGTCCGGGACGCTAACGCGATCGAGCTCGGCGCCACCACGCTGACGGGTGCGCTCACGGTGACCGCCGGCGACGCGATTAGCGACGCCGGCACCCTCTCCGTCACCGGCGCCGCCTCCTTCTCCACCTTCGCGGCGGCGGGCGTCGGCACCATCCTGCTGGACGACAACGGCGACGCCACGTACACCAACACCTTCGGCTCCCTCACCCTCCGCACTAGGGACGGCACTGATTCCGCGAACGTGGCCTCCAACATCACCGTCTACGAGAACGCCGCCACCGACATCGCTCTGATCCAATCCGCCGGAAACGTCTCCGTCGTCTCGGCCGCCGCCGTCACCCAATCCGGGCCCATCACGGTGAGCGGTACCGGAGCCGCCTCCTTCTCCACCGGCGCCTCCCCCATCACCCTCACGAACGCCAATAACGACTTCGGCGGCGCGGTCGCCTTCACCAATACCGGCAATAACGCCGTTCAGATCACCGACGTCAACGCCATCACCCTGGCCGCTTCCAGCACCGGCGGCTCTCTCGCCGTCATCGCGGGCGGCGCCATTACCGATTCGGGCGCCCTCTCCGTCACCGGCGCCGCATCCTTCACGACGAACGACGCCGACGGCTCCATTACCCTGGACGCCGCCAGCACCTTCTCCTCCACCCTCGCCCTCGTTACCGACGGGACCGGCAACGCCGCGGTGACGGGCGTCACCGGCAACATCTCCCTGGCCACCTCCTCCGTAGGAGGCGACCTCACCCTCTCGGCCGCAGGCGCAACCGGCATCTCCGACGCCGCCGCCGCCGTCATCTCGGTGTCGGGCAACTCTTCCTTCACCGTGGCAAACGGTGCCTCCATCGTCCTCGATACCACGACCAACGCCTTCTCAGGCGGCACACTCGCCTTCCTCTCGGGAGGCACCATCAACGACATCACGATCTACGACACGACCGAAATCACGCTGCCCGCCCTCAACATCGCTGGAGACCTCACCGCCGTCACGACCGCCGGGGCCATCGCCCAGGGCGGCGACCTCGTCGTGGCGCTCACGAGCACCTTCTCCACCGGCGCCTCCCCCATCACCCTCACGAACGCCAATAACGACTTCGGCGGCGCGGTCGCCTTCACCAATACCGGCAATAACGCCGTTCAGATCACCGACACCGACGACATTCTCCTGGCCGCTTCCAGCACCGGCGGCTCTCTCGCCGTCATCGCGGGCGGCGCCATTACCGATTCGGGACCTCTCTCGGTGGCGGGCTTGGCCACGTTCGAGACCCGTGACAATTCCGGTTCGAACATCGAAATAGACGCCGACGGTGCGCCTTACACGGGCAGCTTCGGTTCGATCGTGATGAGGTCGATGGACGACTTGGGGACGACGACGACCGATGGCATTCTCTTCCTCGGAGAAGGGAACGCCACGACCATCGCCGGGATCCAGACGACAGGGCAGGCGACCGTCAACTCGGCGGGCACGATCGACGATAACGCCGGAGCGATCATCCAGGCCGCGCCCTTGGTCCTCGTCTCGGTCGGGGGAACGACGCTCGACTCCGCCGCCTGCGCGGTATCCTCGATCAACGCGACAAACACCGGCACCGGGATCATCTCGGTGACGAATGCCGCTACGAACCTCGACGTGACCGGCATCAGCCAGGGAGCCGCTGCCGCAGTAACCATCGTCAACACGGGCACGGGTACCCTCACGGTAAGCGGGACCATCACGGCGGGCTCCGGTCTTACGCTCGCGGCGGCGGACATAGATCTCGCCTCCGCGACTATCACCGCAGGCACCGGCATGGTGAACCTCACGCCGAATGCAGCCGGTACGGACATCTTCCTCGGCGGTACCGGAGCGGGGCTCTCCCTCTCGAACGCGGAACTCAACAAAATTACGACGAGCGGTACGCTGGCCATCGGCGGAGCCGCTCATCAAGGTAACATCACGGTGAACGGAGCCGTGGCACTCACCGGTCCCACCGGTCCGGTGTCGCTCGGTTCGAACGGCGGCGACATCGCCGTGGACGCATCGTTCGCGACGGCTACGAACTCGACCGCCGCGCTTACGCTCGACGCGCGCATGGGGGCGCTGAATACCGGCTCCGTCTCCGGCGCCGGCCAGCTCACCGCCGGTAACGCAGGGAACGCGACCCTCACGGTGGACGCAGGCGCCGGAATCGACCTGTCGAGCGCTTCCAATCGAACCAACGCGGCCGTCCTCACCAACGGCCCGAGCGGAAATATCTCCTACAACAACAACCTCGCCATGAATCTTTCCGTCGCGAATTCCGCGGCCGGCGGCACGATTTCGGTGGTCAACGGGACCGGGAATCTTTTCACTTCAAGCGCGATCACGACGACGGGCCCGGGGGCCGCGAACATCAGCCTCCAGACTGCGGGAACCTTCATTCTCAACAATGCGGTGACTGCCGGGGGCACCGGGTTCGTCTCATTGGCGGGCGGCGGCGCGACCCAGACCGCCGCGGGGATCATCACCGCGCCCAGCGGCGTCCATGTAGGCGGCAACGGCGCGAGCGGCTTCGATCTCACCCAGGCGAACGTAGTCGCGACCATCGCCGCGGACGTGACGGCGGGATCAGTCAATTTCCGGTCAAACGGAGCTCTCACCGTCGGCACGGTGAACTCAGTAGACGGTGCGACCGTTTCAGGGACTCTCACGCTCCAGACGAGCGGGCTTCTGAACCAGTCGCAAATCATCGACGCGTCGACGTTCGTGGTCATAAACACCACGGCGAATACCGACCTATCGACCAACGACAACGTGATCGATGCCTTCGGCACGATCACCGCGACGGCACGTACCGTCCAGATCCGGAACACCGTCGCTTCGACCCAGAGCGGGGCGATCACGGCGAACGCCCTCGCACTCACGGGGACGGCCGGCTACGCATGGACGAACACAGGCAACAACATAACTACCCTCGCTGCGTCTATCGGTGCCAATATACTTTCTTACCTTGACGCCGATGCCGTCGCCGTCGGAACGGTGGGCACGACGAACGGCATCACCGCAGGCGGCTTTACGCTCACCGCAGGCGGGACGGTGACCCAGAGCCAAGCCATCAACGTGGGGACGGCCGGAACTCTGGCCGTTACCACCTTGAGCAACGGCGCGGCCGCTATCACTTTGAACGCAGTCACGACCAACGAAGCGGGAAGCATTAACCTCCGGGCCTTGGACGCCGGCGGCACGAGCGAATCGTCGGGAGCCATAACCTACCGCGACGCGACCGGCTTCGCCGTCGGATCCGCACGGACGACTTCCTCGCTTACCCTCCAGGGCGGTGGAGGCGCGACGCATCACCTCGGACAGTCCGGGGACATCATCGCCGGAGGTCTTTTCACGATCGTCGCGGGGACCGGCAACGTAACCTTCAACCGGACCACGAATGACCTCACCACAGTGACGGCCACGAGCGCCGCCGCGCTCTCCTTGAACGATGCGAACGGCTACACGCTTTCTTCCTGCACCACGACCGGCGCCATCTCTGCGCAGACCAACGCCGGAAACCTCATCGTAACGGGAGCGCTCTCCACCACAGGCGCCACAGGCATGGACATCGACCTCAATCCGGCGGGGACGATCACCCTCTCTTACGCAGGCGCCGTGGCCGCTACCGACGGAGGCGATATCTATTTCAGGAAGAACGTGACGCTTACCGCCTTGAGCACCGCAGACAGCGACTTGACGGGCGGCGGTTCGAACGCGGGCGATATCACCTTCTCCGGCACCATCGTCGGCGGTTTCGACCTCGTCGCGGACGCTTCTGCGGACGGTGTCGGCACCGCGGGAACGGTCACTTTCGGAGGCTCGATCGCGACTCCGACTTTCCTCAACGCAACCGGCGCGATCATCAACGTCAATGCGAGCCCCGTATCTACGACCGGAAACCAGAACTACAACGGGTCCGTGCGGCTCGGCGTAAATGCGGTCTTCTCAGCCAATGCAGGGAGCCTCGTACGGTTCAACGGTACGCTCGGCGGCGGCGGCACGGCACGGACCATCCAGGTGGCGACCGCCAACGCCCGCTTCGATGGCGCGGTCGGCGGCGCCGTAAATGCCGTCACCTCAGTCGACGTTACGACGGGGACGACCGCCTTTTATGCGAATGTGACGACCAGTGGTACCCAGAGATACGGCGGAGCGGCGACGCTCGGCGCGGACACGGCCCTGACATCCGGGGCAGGTCCTGTCTCGATCGACTTCGGGTCCACGATTAACGGAACCTTCGACTTGGATTTGGACGCGGCGGGCGCCATCTCCGTGACCGGAGCCGTTGGCGGAGTCAACACCCTCGACATCTTGCGCGTCGCGAATTCAAACGGCGCCGCGTTCTCCGGTTCCGTGAGCGCAGCCTCGTTTGTGATCACCGACACGAACGCCGGACAAACCGTCTCGGTCGCGGGCAACCTCACCCTGACCACCGGCATGACCGTGACCGGCACCGAT
>JAEXTK010000219.1 GCA_023406985.1 Spirochaetota bacterium
GCCCTGGCCATCGACCTCCAGTGGTTCGCGGCCGAGGACGAGGGGCGGACGGAGGAGCCGTCCGAGTACAAGATCCGCAAGGCGCGGGAAGAGGGCCGCGTCGCCAAGAGCCAGGAACTCGTCGGCGCCCTCGTGCTCCTCATGCCCACGCTCGCCATCTTCTTCCTCGCGCCCTCCATGCTGCGGACCTCGGTGGAGATGGTCCGCTTCTACCTCGCCCGCTCGACCGAACTCGATCCCTCCAAGGACGCGATCGTCGCGCAGGCCTTCTTCAGCTATTTCGCGCGGCTCGCGCTGCCGATAGCCGCCGTGGCTATGGTCACGGCGATCTTCGCCAACGTGGTGCAGACGGGCTTCCTGTTCACGACGAAGCCCCTCGTCCCCAACTTCTCCAAGATCCTGCCCCGTTTCGGCGCCTACTTCCGCCGTACGCTCTTCTCCGCCGAGGGGCTCTTCAACCTGGCCAAATCGGTCATCAAGATGGCGATCATCGGGATCGTGGCCTACCTGGTCATCAGGTCGGAGATCGACCGGCTCGCGAACCTCCAGACGGCGGCCCTGTGGACCGGGGTGACGCTCGTATCGGGGCTCGTCATCCGGCTCCTCATCATCTCCGCCCTCTTGCTCCTCGTGCTCTCGGTACCGGACTTCCTGTTCCAACGCTGGCAGTACCGCGAATCGCTCAAGATGACCAAGCAGGAAGTCAAGGAAGAGCGGAAGATGTACGAGGGCGATCCGCTCATCAAGAGCCGCCTGCGCCAGAGGATGCGGGAGATCATGACCCGCAACATGGCGGCCAACGTGCCGAAGGCCGACGTCGTCATCACGAACCCGACCCACTTCGCGGTCGCCCTGGAGTGGAACCGCGCCTCCATGCAGGCCCCGATGGTGACGGCCAAGGGCGCCGACGAGGTCGCGTTCCGCATCCGCCGCATCGCCGAGGAGAACGGCGTGCCCATCGTGGAGAACCGGCCGCTCGCGCGGGCCCTCTTCGCGGAGACGGAAATAGGGGATATCATACCTGAACAGTATTATCAGGCTATTGCCGTGGTGCTGGCGCACGTGTACAAACTGAACGAGGCGCGCGGCAAGGCTGCGGCCGGGGCATGAGGAGCTAGCAGGGCATGGCGGACGCGAGAAGGGTACTGGCCGACAACTTCCTCAAGGATCGAAGCGACCTCTTCGTCGCGGTCGGCGTGGTCTCGGTCGTGCTCATGCTCATCATTCCCATACCGACCGTCCTCCTCGACGCCCTCATGGCGCTCAACCTCGTGTTCGCGCTCATGATCCTCCTCATCGTCCTGTATACGCGCAAGGCTACCGACTTCAACGTCTTTCCGACGGTCTTGCTGGTGAGCACGGTCTTCAGCCTGGCCCTCAACGTCTCGTCCACGCGGCTCATCCTTTCCAAAGGCACCCATTTCGATGGCCGCATGATCCGCGCCTTCTCTACGTTCGTCGTCGGTTCGGGCGGTTCCGAAGGCCTCGTGATCGGCTTCGTGATCTTCATCGTCATCATCGCGGTCCAGGCGATGGTCATCACCAAGGGCGCCACCCGCGTCGCCGAGGTCGCGGCCCGCTTCGCCCTGGACGCCCTGCCGGGCAAGCAGATGGCCATCGAGGCCGAGTACAATTCGGGCGCCATCACCGAGGAGGAAGCGTTCAAGCGCAAGAACGACCTCCAGCGCGAAGTCGACTTCTACGGCGCGATGGACGGTTCCAGCAAATTCGTCTCGGGCAACGTCAAGGTCGGCATCTTCATCACGGTGATCAACCTCCTCGGCGGGATCATCATCGGCATGTCCATCCACGGGGAGGGCTTCGGCATCGCCCTCTCCACGTACACCGCGCTCACCATCGGCGACGGCCTGCTCTCCCAGTTCCCCGCCCTCCTCGTGTCGGTGGCCACGGGCATCATCGTCACCCGTTCGGTGTCCGACGGCACCTTCGGCTCCGATATCTCCATCCAGTTCTCCCGCGACGCGCGCATCTACTGGATCGCCGCGGCGGTCCTCGGCGCGTTCGCGATCCTGCCCGGATTCCCCTGGTACGTGCTCATCCCGCTTTCGGTCGTCATGGGCGTCATGGCCTACCGGCTCGGCAGGAAAGAAGTGAAGGACGCGGAGTCGGTCAAGCTCAAGGCGTCCCAGGCGAAAAAGGCCCAGGAGGAGCCGGCGGAGATGTCGCCGGTGGTACCCCTGGATCCCCTGTCCCTGGAACTCGGCTACGGCCTCATCCCCCTCGTGGACCGGGACAAGGGAGCGGAACTCCTGGAGCGCGTGACGCGCATCCGGCGGGAATCGGCCCTCGACCTCGGCCTCGTGGTGCCCCGCATCCGCATCATCGACAACATGCGGCTCGAGCCCTCGGAATACTGCTTCAAGATCAAGGGCGTCGACGTCGGGCGCGGCAAGATCCGCCTGGGCTATTACCTCTGCATCAATCCGGGCGGCGTCAAGGACGACCTCCCGGGGGAAAAGACGCGCGATCCGGCGTTCGGGCTGCCCGCGCTCTGGATCAGCGAGGATAAACGGGAACAGGCGGAGCGCGCGGGCTATACGGTGGTGGATCCGCCTTCCATCATCGCCACGCACCTCACCGAGATCATCAAGCGCCACGCCGCGGAGATCCTCGGGCGGCAGGAGACGCAGGGCATCCTGGAGACCCTCAAGAAGGAGTATCCGGCGGTGGTGGACGAGGTGCAGAAGCTCCTCTCCGTCGGCGAGATCCAGAAATCGCTCCAGGCCCTCCTGCGCGAACAGGTCTCCATCCGGAACATGGTCGCCATCCTGGAAGCCTTGGCCGACTACGCTCCGGTGACCAAGGACTCCGCTTTCCTCGCGGAGAAGGCGCGGCAGGCGCTCGGGAGGCAGCTTTGCCTCCAATACGCGGACGAGGAGCGCGTGCTCAGGGTGCTCACCGTCGAGCAGGCCCTGGAGCAGAAGATCGTGGATAGCCGCGTGGAGACGGCGGGCGGCGCGATCGCGGCCTTGGAACCGACCCTGCAGCGGTCCTGGATCAAGGCCCT
This sequence comes from Spirochaetota bacterium, assembly GCA_023406985.1. Classification (GTDB taxonomy): domain Bacteria; phylum Spirochaetota; class Spirochaetia; order Treponematales; family Breznakiellaceae; genus JAEXTK01. The sequence continues at coordinate 3,029 of JAEXTK010000219.1, forward strand.
CTCCCGCTCGATCCAGGCGGTGCAGGAGCACGGGTGGATTCCCGTGGTGCTCTGTTCCGAGGCGGCGCGGTCGCTCATCAAATCGAGTTCGGAACGCGAGCTTCCGGATCTCGTGGTGCTCTCGGTTCCGGAGATCGTGGCGGATATAACCGTGGAAGCGGTCGGCGAAATACGGCTTGAAGGCTAGAACATCGGAAAGGAACGGACATGGAATATTTCACCGAGCAAGCGCCCACCTATTCCGAATGTATGCGGAAGATCCGCTCGAAATACGGCGACGGCGCCAAGGTGCTCATGCAGCGATCGGTCCGCGTCGGCGGGGTGCTGGGTTTGTTCGCCAAGGACGGCGTGGAGATGTCGGGCGTAGTCGGCGCCGAGCCGACCCGCTACGGCTTGGAAGGCGCGAAGGCGCCGCGCAAAGCTCCCGACCTGGAGGAGGAGAAGCGCAAGATCCTCGCCAACCTCAACAAGGGCGACCCGACCCTGCAGCTCGTGCTCAGCGAGGTCCGCGGCCTCAAGGAGAAGCTGGAGACCTCGGCCGCCCGCGGCGGGGAGGACCACCCGACCGTGGCCAAGATCGCCGAGCTCCTCTCGCGGAACGATTTCTCGCCTTCCTTCGCCCAGGGCATCGAAGAGCGGATCAAGAAGGAATTCTCGCTGGACGCCCTGGACGACTTCGAGACCGTGCAGGACCGGGTCGTGGACTGGATCGGCGAAAGCGTGAAGCTCTACAAGGACGACGGCTTCCAGGCGCGTCCCCGCGTCATGGTGCTCGTGGGGCCGACCGGAGTCGGTAAGACCACCACCATCGCCAAGCTGGCGGCCGCGTACGGGCTCGGCGGCGCGGGTTCGCGGCCCCTCTCGGTGCGGATGATCACCATCGACAACTACCGCATCGCCGCGCGGCAGCAGATAGAGACCTACGGCAACATCATGGGCATCCCGGTCTCCTGCGTGGAGACCTACGACGACCTCCGCAAGACCATCGCGCTCTACGCCCAGGACGTTGACCTCATCCTCGTGGACACCATCGGCAAGAGCCCGCGCGACGTCGTCAAGCTCGCGGAGATGAAGCAGCTCCTGGAGGCCTGCGGATCGTCCGCGGACGTCCACCTCGCCCTCGCGGCCACCACGAAGTCGAGCGACATGCGGGAGATCCTGCAGCAGTTCGAGCCCTTCGGCTACCGGTCGGTCATCGTCACCAAGCTCGACGAGACGATCCGCGTCGGCAACGTGGTGAGCGCTCTGACCGAGCGCGGCAAGTGCGTCTCCTACATCACCGACGGCCAGCGGGTGCCGCAGGACATCGCGCGCGCCTCCGTGGTCCGCTTCCTCATCAATCTCGAAGGATTCCGCGTAGACAGGCGCCGCGTGGACGAGCGCTTCCCCCAGCCCAGTTCCGGCGATATACAGTGGAGATGAACATGGAAGACCAAGCCCAGCAGCTTCGCGAACTCATGCGCAGCAAGGTCGCGCCGACGAACGGCGACGGAAGGAAGAAGACCAGGATCATCACGGTCGCGAGCGGGAAGGGGGGCGTCGGGAAGACGAACGTCTCCGTGAACATGGCCTTGGCCTACGCCCGCCTGGGGAAGAAGGTCATCGTCATGGACGCCGATCTCGGACTCGCGAACGTGAACGTCATGCTCAACATGATCCCGAAATTCAATCTCTATCACGTCATCCGCAAGCAGAAGACGATGAAGGAGATCATCCTGGATACCGAATACGGCATCCAGATCGTGGCGGGAGCCTCGGGTTTCTCCAAGATCGCGAACCTCTCCGAGGACGAGCGGCAGAACTTCATCGACGAGCTCTATGCCCTGTCGAGCGCGGATATCGTCATCATCGATACGAGCGCGGGCGTCTCCAACAACGTGCTCGCCTTCGTGGCCGCGGCCGACGACGCGGTGATCATCACCACCCCGGAACCGACCGCGATCACCGACGCCTACGGCATCATCAAGATCATCGCGACGGAGATCGACAACCTCAACATGGGCCTCAAGCTCGTCGTCAACCGGGTGAAGAGCGTCGCGGAGGCCAAGAAGGTCGCGGACCGGATGATCAACATCGCCGGCCAGTTCCTCAACCTCAAGGTGGACTACCTCGGGTTCATCTACGATGACCCGGTGGTACAGCAGGCGGTCCTCCGCCAGAAACCCTTCCTCGTCTTGGACCCCAAGAGCAAGGCGGCGCAATGCGTCCAGCATATCGTCGGACGGATGGAACGGAGCGACGTACGCGACGGCGGCGGCATCGGCAACCTCATCAGGAGACTGTTCGGCCGCGAGGAGCGGCCCCTCGGATGAGAGGTCGAGAGGCCTCCGGTCGAAGGCCCTCGAGCAGGCCGCGCTCGTTATCCTTGACGGGCCGCGGACTATGCCCTAGGCTTAGCGTGGGGGCGGGAACATCTTGTTCGATATGAAGTTGGGCTTCGTGGCCGCGGGATCGGCCTTCTTACTTTCCGTATTGGTCGGCCTCGTGAGCGGTGCCGGCTTCCTCGCGGTGATCGTCCGCGCCGTCTTCTTCGCCGCCCTGTTCTTCGGCCTCTTCTTCGGAGGCCGCGTTCTCGTCTCGCGATTCCTTCCCGAACTGGTCGGCCAGAGCGGCGAGGAGAGCCCGGAATCGGAGGAGGGGCTCGGGTCGCGGATCGACGTCGTCGTGGGAGACGAGGAAGCGGGAATCGTAGCCGCTGCAGGGGATCCGGGCGACCGGATCAGGGCGCGGGCGGACGCGGAGGCCGAGGAGGCCGAGGAGATCGAGGCCTTCATGCCGAACGATTTCGCTGCCGAGAAGGCCGATGCCGCGGAAAGCGCGGGCCTGGACCTGGGGAGCGAAGGTCGGTATACTGAAACCCAGAACGCGACCGGCGCCTTCGGCCCTCCGAGGGGAAAGAGGGCCGAACCGGCATTGCCTCCGGGGCTCATAGACGACGTGGACGTGTTGCCGGATCTCGACAGCATGTCCGATTCTTTCGTCTCGCCCCTCATGGAGGACGCGACCGAAGGAAGTTCGGGCGAACCGGCGTCGAGGTCCTACTCGGCGCCGCGCGCCGCGGAGACCGGAGGCGACTTCGATCCGAGGGAAATGGCGGCCGCGATACAAACGATTTTGAAAAGGGACCAGAAAGGATAGGGTATGGGGAACGTCCTCCTGGAGCAAAAGACCGAAGAGGAACTCTGGGCCATCTATAGGCGAGGCCGCGATCCGCGGATCCGCGAGGCCTTCATCACGCAATACGCTCCCCTCGTGAAATACGTTGCGGGCAAGGTGGCCGTAGGCATGCCGAACAACGTGGAATTCGACGACCTCGTCGGCTTCGGCGTCTTCGGGCTCCTGGATGCCATCGACAAGTACGATCCGGACAAGAACGTCAAATTCAAGACCTACGCGGTCACCCGCATCCGCGGGGCCATCTTCGATGAGCTCCGGTCGATCGATTGGGTGCCCCGGTCCGTGCGGCAGAAGACGCGGGAGATCGAGGAGGCCATCGGCGCGCTCGAGGCCCAGCTCGGCAGGACCGCCACGGACCAGGAGATCGCGGGGGCCCTCGGCGTCAGCGAGGACGAGTTCCTCAAGACCATGCTCAAGATCTCGGGCACCTCGGTGCTCTCGCTCAACGACGTGTGGTTCTCCAACGACGAGACCGAGCGGTTCTCCATCGGCGAGACCATCGAGGCGCCTACGAGCCTCAATCCGGACGTCATCGTGGAGAAGGACGAGATCCGCCGCGTCATAGCCGAGGCCATCGACGAGCTCCCCGACAAGGAAAAGAAGGTCCTCGTCCTATACTACTACGAGGATCTCACGCTCAAGGAGATCGGCCAGGTGCTCGAAGTCACCGAGTCGCGCGTTTCCCAGCTCCATACCAAGGCCATACTCCGCCTCCGCTCCAAGCTCACGAATATCCGAAAAGGGATCGTGTAGGAACGGGCGATGGTCGATTTCGTGCGCCTGCAGGCAGTGATGAAGGAGCGGCTCGAGGCGGATCGGACCATCCATTCGGTGGAGGCGACGGGCGCCACCCTGGAAGAGGCGGTCTCCGCCGCCGCGGCGCTGCTCAGCGTCTCCGTCAGGCGCGTCGAATACGAAATCGTGGAGCGCGGCTCGGCCGGGTTCCTCGGCACCGGGCGCAAGGATTGGCTCATCCGGGCCTACGAGCACGTGGAACTCAAGGCGGAGGAGGCCGCGCCCGCCTTGGCCGACGAGGGTTTCTTCGCGAGCGCCCCGGTCATCGAGGACCGGGACGGGGCCGCGTTCGTCTTCCTGAGCCAGGAGGACGCGTACCTCAAGGTGGTCCCGCCGGTCGGCCGCGGCCGCCGCGCCACCGAGCGCCAGGCCATGGACGCCCTCACCGCCCGATCGGTCCGGGACCTCAACGCTTCGCTCGTCGCGCAGGTCGTGAAGGACGCGGGGAGCGAGTACATCAAGGTGGGGACCTTCATCGCGAACCCGGCGAACGACGCCGTCATGACGGTGGATATCGCCGATCAGGAAATGAAGGCGTACCTGTACGTGTCGCCTCCCGGGCCGGGCGGCAGCGACCTGTCGGCCGAGACCATCCTGAGCTTCCTCCGCAACAACCGCGTCGTGTTCGGCGTCGACGAGGAATTCGTCCGGGACTTCGCCGATAAACCCGAGTACAAGGTCATGGTGCAGGTGGCGGAGGGCATTCAACCCGTCAACGGCCGCGACGCGTACATCCAGTACAATTTCGAGACCGACCAATCGCAGGTCCGCCTCAAGGAAAGTTCCAACGGCCGCGTGGATTTCAAGGAACTGAACATCATCCAGAACGTGGTGGAGGGCCAGCCCCTGGCCCGCAAGGTTCCCGCCGAGCGCGGGAATCCCGGCAAGACCGTGACGGGCAAAGTGTTGCCGGCCAAGAACGGCAGGGATATCCCCATCCCGCTCGGGAAAAACGTCCACGTGCTGGACGACCAGCTCACCGTCATCGCCGATATGAACGGCCAGGTGGTCATCGTCGGCGGCAAGGTCAACGTCGAGCCGGTCTACACGGTGCAAGGGGACGTGAGCCTCCGGACGGGCAACATCATCTTCCTCGGCACGGTCATCATCACCGGCAACGTGGAGGACGGCTTCTCCGTCAAGGCGGCGGGCAACATCGAAGTGCACGGCACCGTCGGCAAGGCCGAGCTCGACGCCGAGGGCGACATCATCGTGCACCAGGGCGTCGCGGGGAAGAACGCCGGTTTCATCCGGGCCGGCCGTTCCATCTGGGCCCGGTTCATAGAGAACGCCAAGGTAGAGGCCGGTTCCCTCGTGGTGGTCTCGGACGGCATCATCAATTCCACCGTGGACGCCAACAAGCGCATCCTCTGCCAGGGCAAGCGGGCGCACATCGTCGGCGGCCGGCTCCGCGCCTCGGAGGAGATCAACGCCAAGATACTCGGTAGCCCCGTGAGCGGCACCGAGACGGTCTGCGAAGTGGGCTTCGATCCGAAGAGCAAGGAAAAACTCGAACTCCTGGAAGGGAGAAGGTCCCAAGGCGAGAAGCAGCTCGAGGAAGTCGAGCTCAATCTCCAGACGCTCATCAACATCAAGAAGCAGCGGAAGTCGCTTCCGGAAGACAAAGAGGCCTATCTCCGTGAACTCGCCGAGCGCCGCCAGCAGGCCCTCGGGGAGCTCACGCAGCTCGGAGAGGAAATCGTCGAGATCCAGAACTACCTGAACACGCTCAAGACGCGCGGACGCGTCTCCGCCTCCGCGAAGGTGTATCCCGGCGTCAAGGTCATCATCCGCGACGTCAAGGAAGACGTGAAGAGCGAGTATCGTGCGGTGACCTTCGTACTTGAAAACAACCTGATACGCGTGACGAAGTACGAGGAGACCGACGAGGATATGAAGAAGGCCCCCGATGGCTATTCAGCCGATTGACCTCCAGGCGCTCTTTTCCCAGGTCGACAAGGTCGGAAAAACGCAATCGGAACTCAAGGAAGGCGTGGAGATCCAGCAGGCGTTGCAGGGGGTCCAAAGCCAGCGTAAATTGGACGAGCGTATCCGTTCCGTCAACGAGGCCCAGGATTCCGGGGATGGCGCGGAGCGCATCCGGGATCGCCGCGGGCGGCGGAGGGACCGACGCGGCGTCAAGGACAACGAAAAGTCAGAGGGCAAGGACGGAGATGGCGGCGCGGAAGAATCGGAAGTCGTCCGCGATCCCGCCCTCGGGCACAACATCGATCTGAGTGGTTAGCAGCATGGACCTTTCCGCTTTCGTTTCCGTCACGAGCCTCCTCCTGTGGGCCGGCGCGTTCCTCTATTTCCGCGCCTACCTCAAGCGGCGCACCGGCGCCGAGCGCCTCCTCGCCGAACTGCGCGAGGAGGTGGAGAAGCTCGTCTCCGAGATCGACGCGGCCACCGACCGCGACGCGACGCTCGTGGAGGAACGGGTTCGGTCGCTGAGGGCCCTGCTCGACGAGGCCGATCGACGTATCGCCTCGTACGGCCGCGAGATGGACCGGCGGGCAGCCGAGGAACGGGCCTATGCCGAACTCGGGCGCCGCGCGCGCCCCTACCGCGGAAACGATGGGGACCTCTTCGGTGCCACGTCGCAATCGGCGGCCGTTCCCCCCACGGCCGTTCCCCCCACGGCCGGCATGGTTCAGGGCGGTACGGCGCCCGGCGGCACGGCGGCGCTTGGCCCGGCACTGGCGGGTGCGGCGGCGCCGGCCGCGGCCCAAGCCGGCGCGGCGCCTACCGCCAC
>JAEXTK010000009.1 GCA_023406985.1 Spirochaetota bacterium
TCGGCCGGTGGACCCGTTCGCCGCGGTCGGACCCCCGCCGAGCTCCAGGGAGACGGGCGCGGTGCCGGTCACGATCATGTCGAGCTTCTCGGCGGCCGCGCGGGACAGGTCGATGATGCGGGCCGCCACGAAGGGGCCGCGGTCGTTGACGCGCACGTCCACCTTCCGGCCGTTGTGCGCGTTCGTGACGCGGAGCACGGTGCCGAAGGGGAGGGTCGGGTGGGCCGCGGTGAAGAGGGACGAATCGAAGCGTTCTCCGGAGGCCGTCGCCTTCCCCTCGAACTCCGGGCCGTACCAGGAGGCGATGCCGCTCTTCGGAAAGTCCGACTCGATCGATTGGGCGAACGCGGACGCCGCCGCGGCCATGAGCAGGATAAGGGACAGGAAGGATCTGTTCATACCCACCTTATCGGCCGGACCGGACCGCGGGGTGAGGGCGCTTCTTCCTCCCCCGCGATTGCCCGACTTCGCGCTTCGTGGTATGGTCGGCGCGGAGAGAAAGATGGAGATGAAACGCGAAGACGAAGGTCCCTCCAACGCGGAAATCCAGAAACTCCTGGAGCGGGCGCTCACGCGCTTCCAGAACTGGCGCGTGGAGGTGGAGCGCGATCCCAACCCGCGCCTCGTCCACCAGCTCAAGAACCTCGTCTCCATCATCGATTCCCTCTCCTCCATCACCGAAAGCCGGATGCAGTACTCGTACAAGCAGCTGGCCCAACGCATGGCCCTCCTCGTGAACGAGGTCGCCCAGCTCAACATGCGCATCACCACCTCCCTCGCCCGCGACGACTACCTGGACGAGGCGGAGGAGAAGGCGATCACGGAGAGCCTCGTCACGCTGATGCAGACGGCCGTTTCCCTCATCGGCATGGTACAGGAACGATTCGGCTCGGGCCGCAAGCTGCCCGGACCCGACGACGGCCGCCTCATAGAGGCGCAGGTCGCGAAGATCATCGAAGGACACGGAGACCGAAATGAGCCTTGATATGGACCTCAAGAACCTGGACGCCGCCTTCCCCTCCGACTTCACCGAGGACGAGAAGGCGCGCGCCAAGACGCTGTTCCTCAAGACCCTCTCCGCCGAGGCGCACCGCTTCTACGGCGGGAAGATGCAGACGGTGCCGAAGTGCGGCCTCTACGGGCTCGGTTGGTTCAACGTCTGGTACACCCCGGGCGTCTCCAAGGTGTCCACGACCATCCGCGACGACAACGACGCGTCCTTCGCCCTCTCCAACCGCGGCAACCTCGTCGCGGTGGTCTCCGACTCCACCCGCGTACTCGGCGACGGCGACTGCACCCCGCCCGGCGGCCTCGGCGTCATGGAAGGCAAGGCCATGATCATGAAGTACTTGGGCGGCGTGGACGCCACGGCCCTCTGCGTGGATTCCCGCGGGGCGGACGGCAAGAACGATCCCGCCAAGCTCATCGACTTCGTGAAGATGGTCCAGCATTCCTTCGGCGCCATCAACCTGGAGGACATCAGCCAGCCCAACTGCTTCCGCGTCCTGGACGAGCTCCGCGAAGCCTGCGACATCCCGGTCTGGCACGACGACGCCCAGGGCACGGCCTGCGTGACGTTGGCCGGCCTCCTCAACGCCCTCAAGCTCGCGGGCAAGAAGCTCGGGCAGACTCGCATCGTCCTCCTCGGCGCCGGCGCCTCCAACACCACCATCGCCCGCCTCATCCTCGCCGACGGCGGCGATCCCGCCAAGATGGTCCTCTTCGATTCCAAGGGCTCGCTCCACGCGGGTAGGTCCGATATCGAGAAGGACCCCCGGAACTACCGCAAGTGGGAACTCTGCCAGAAAACGAATCCGCGACGCTACGCGAGCGAGGCCGAGGCCCTCGCGGGCGCGGACGTCCTCATCGCCCTGTCCACGCCCGGCCCGGATACCGTGAAGCGCGAATGGGTCCGGTCCATGGCGAAGAAGGCCATCGTCTTCGCCTGCGCCAATCCCGTGCCCGAGATCTGGCCCTACGCGGCCAAGGAGGAGGGCGCCTTCATCGTGGCCACGGGCCGCGGCGACTTCCCGAACCAGGTGAACAACTCGATCTGCTTCCCCGGCATCCTGAAGGGTGCCCTGCTCGTGCGCGCCCGGAAGATCACCGACGGCATGGCCATCCGCTGCGCCCACTCCATCGCGGACTTCTCCGAGAAGCGCGGCATCACGACCGACAACATCATCGCGACCATGGAGGAGACCGAGGTCTTCGCGGTAGAGGCCGCCGACGTGGCGGCGCAGGCGGTGAAGGAAGGGGTCGCGCGGACGCCGCTTTCCTGGGACGAGGTCTACGCCCGGGCCAAGGCCGACATCGCCGCGTCCCGCGCCGTCGCCCGGTCGCTCATGGCGGGCGGCCATATCGCCGAGCCTCCGGCCGCGATGCTGGAGAAGGCCCTGGCCTCCGCCATCGCGGCCGTGCGCAGTTAACCGTCGTCCGCGGCCGCGGAGGCGTCAATAGGTCCGGGTCTGCAGCCACTCTATGGCGAAGCGTCGTATCTCCGCGGCGTTTACCAGCTGCAGCTTTTCCTTGATGTGGTCGCGATAGGAATTGATGGTCTTGACGGACAAGAACAGGAGTTTCGCGATCTCTGAAACGCTGTAGCCCTGGCCGATGTACTCAAGGATGTCGATTTCCCGTTCGGTCAGGGTCGCCATCGTTCTCGTGCCGTCTTCCTTCGGCGGGGCGGTCAAGTTCTCCATGAGCCGCTCGTGCATCTTTTCCGAAAGGTAGACTTTTCCTTCCAGCACGGTGCGGATGGCCGTGAGCATGACGGCCGCGGCCTCCTGCTTCATCACGTAGCCTCGGGCTCCGGCTCCGATCGACCGTTCCGCGTAGATGAGTTCGTCGTGCATGGAGATGATGAGCACCGGAATGTCGGGGTAGTTCTTCTTCACGTTCCGCACGAAGAGCAGGCCGTTCTCGGTCGGCAGGGAAATGTCCGCGAGCACGATGTCCGGCTTGGAGGCGCTCAGGGAGTCCATGGCCTCGGCGATGGTCCCCGCCTGGGCCGTCACGCGGTAGTCGCTGTCGCTCTCGATGAGGGTCGCGAGGCCGTCCCTGAAAATGGGGTGGTCGTCCAGTATCAAGAATTTCTTTTTTTCACGCATTGCTACGCTCCGTCAACCGTTTCTCCGACCGGGCGCGATTGCCGTTTCGCCGCCTCGGATCCTCCGTTCCGCCGGTCCGGAATATCCAATACGCAGGCGACGGTCACGCCGGGGTACGTATTCCGGATGGTCAATCTCGCTCCGGCTTTTTCCGCCCGATACCGCATGATCTTCAACCCCAAGCCCCTCGATAACGAAGACCGCTTGAGGCCCACGCCGTCGTCGCGGACTTCTATGGTGAGTCGCTGTTTCGCTCCCGCGCGGCGCGGGGCGGAATGGACGGCGAAGGCGAGCTCGATCGTATGGCAGCCGGAATGTTTGAGGGCGTTGGAGAGCGCCTCTTGCACGATCCGGTAGAGCTGCGCCGCCCGCGCGTTGTCCAGGTAGTCGAGGGTCCCCGATGACGTATAGGTCATAGACACCCGCGTATAGGTCCGCTTAAGCGAATCGAGCAGGTCCGCGAGGGCCGCGGCGAGTCCGCTTTCGGCCAGGCTTTGCGGGACCAAGCCCTTCACGATTCCTTTGAGCCGATCCATGGAGGTGGTCAGCAGCTCGTTGATGGTCCCGAGGGTTTGGACCTCTTTCGGCCGTTCCGCCATCAAGGATTGCCGTAAGGCGGAAACGCGCATGGATATACTGGCTAGATATTGGCACATGTCATCGTGCAGGTCCCTTCCTATCCGCTGCATGGTGTGGTTGGAGGCGTCGATGACCTCTCGCTCAAGCTGGATGCGCCGGACTATTTCTTTCTTCAGCTTCGCGTTCGTCGTCACCAGGTCGGAAGTCCGTTTCTCTACTTCGCTCTCGAGGATGCGTTCGTGCCGGAGCACCTCGTCCCAGAGCAGGGCTCCTTTCAGCGAGCTTGATAGTTGTTTGCCGAGCAAGCCGTAGACGGCGCAATCTTCCTGTTCGCCGCTCAAGAGCAGGTAACCGATCGGTTCGCTCTGGAAGACGAGCGGAATCAGTATCCACGCGTCGCCGTCGAAAAAACCCCGCTCCCGTGGAAGCCGCAGAAACGGGGTGCCCAGGGGCCGCGCCTGGAGTTCGCGCGGGCCCGCGGCGTCCAGCTGGTACTGCCGCCAGGCTCCCGTATCGGCGTAGGAATGGAACACGACCAACCAGGCGTACTCGAACCCCAGCAGCTTGAGGCCGTCGTCCAGTTTGCTGAGGAGCGAGGGGAATTCGAAGACCTGCGCCAGCGATTGGCCGATGTCCCTGATGATCTCCGTATGCTTCTCGTGGCGAAGGCGCCGGGATACCAAAGCCCTGCCGTTGATCTTGCCCAGGGAATCGAGGGCGCACAGTACGAGCGATTGGTACCGCGCAGCTCGCTCGGGGGTCTCCGCCGCGGCCGCGGCGAACGAGCGGATGTAGAACAGGTAGTCGTTCCAATCCCGGATGTCCATGCCGATGCCGATGCGCGCGTTAATGACCTCATTGAATTGATCCAGGAATTCGCCGTGTTCGGTATCCAAGAGGTGCCCGATCAGGAACTCTACGGTCATGCGGTCTTCCGGCGGGATCCCGGTGACCGCATCCCGCGGAGCGGCGATCAGGGCCTCGTATTTTTCCTTGCACCCGCACGACTGGCGGACGATCAATTCGCAGGGCAGCTTGACGTCTCGATCTCCGCCTCGTTCGGACCGGCGCAGAATTTCATCGAACGCGGCTCGCCCGACCGCCACGAGCGGTTGCCCTATCGTGGTCAAGGGCGACGGAGCGTAGATGCCGTCTTCTATGCCGTCGAAGCCAACGACCGAGACGCCGGCGGGAACCTGCGTCCCGACGTTCAACAACTCCGCGATGGCGCCCAGGGCCATGCGGTCGTTGAGGCAGACCACCGCGTCGAACTCGATACCATCCCGGAGGAACCTCCGTACCGCGAGGCTCCCCGATTCGGTATCGAAACCGCCCGTATAGGAGCGATCGGTTCCCATGGAGATCCCGTGCCTTGCCAAGGCCGCGAGGTAGGCGGATTTACGCATGGCCGATTCCCCGTGCTCGGCGGGGCCGGTCACGATGACGAATTTCCGCCGGCCGTGGACTTGGACGAGATGATCTACGAGCCGGCGTATTTCTTGGTCGGGTTGGAGCCATACGTTCGACATGCCGGGGAGGGGAATCCCGACGGAAACCACCGGAAACGCCGCGTCGGAGGCGAACGCCCGTTTGATGTCTTCTGCGCCCAGGCCGCACCCGAGGACGGAGGTGATGACGATGAGCCCATCGACGTTTTCCGGATTGGCGAAGGCGTAGGCGACGTTTTCCCCGTCGGCGGGATGATCGGGCTTCGCGAGGTAGGAGCCTAAAAACGCGACGATTCCGATGCCCAGCTCGGCCGCCCTTTGGGTGATTCCCTTCCAGATGAGCGCCTGGTACGGCTGGTCGAGCCCGACGGAGACAACGCCGAATATCTTCTTCCCGTTACGGCCGTCCATGCGGAACCTCGCTTCCCGGATAGTGTACCTGCATATTCGAATCGTCGCGAGTCGAATTCGTAGCGGATTTTCGCGCTCAGGGAAATATGGTCAGTCGGCCTACCGCATTATCGGTCGTTTGACCGTTTTATGGCGAAATCGTGTCGCCCCTATAATCCTCCTACATTCCAACGTCGAAGTAAGGAGGAATCTCATGAAAAAGCTGTGGTGTTTCGTGATGACCGCGTTGCTGCTCGCGACGGGCATCTTCGCCGAGGGCGGAGCCGAGCAGGCTTCCGGTAAGAAGACCGTCACCTGGTGGGCCCTGTCCGCGGGCGGCGGGGAGGGCGACGACATCCGCGAGGCGTTCAGGAAGAAGGTGATCGCCGCGTACGAGGCCGCCAATCCGAACGTCAAGATCGAGCTTACCATCTTGGACGTCGAGGCGTTCAAGCAGAAGATCCAGGTCGCCATGCCGGCGGGCGACGGCCCGGATATCTTCCATTCGTGGGGCGGCGGCGTCTTGGTGGAATTCGCCAAGGCCGGTCTGCTCCAGGACATCTCCGACTACGCCAAAAAGAATTTCTCGCCCGTCATCGGCGCCGGCGCCTTGGAAGTGTATTCCTACGCCGGCAAGTACTACGGCGCGCCCTACGACCTCGGCGCCGTCGGCATGCTCTACAACAAGGCCATCTTCAAGAAGCTCGGGATTTCGGTGCCGCAGACCTGGCCCCAACTCCTCGACGCCGTGAAGAAGATCAAGGCCGCCGGCTACATCCCGATCGCCGCCGCCGGCGGCGACAAGTGGCCCTGCATGTACTGGTACACGTACCTCGCCATGCGGATCGGCGGAAAACCCGCCTTCGACGCCGCGTACGGCGGGAAGGGATCTTTCAAGGATCCCACGTTCGTGAAGGCCGGGGAGATGCTTCTTGAGCTGGCCGCCCTCGAGCCCTTCCAGCCCGGTTTCCTCAGCGCCACCTACGGCGAACAGGCCGCTTTGATGGGCGACGGCAAGGCCGCCATGGAGCTCATGGGCCAGTGGGCCCCGTCCGTGGAAGCGGGCAACTCGGCCAACGGCAAGGGGATCGGAAGCGACCTCGGCTGGTTCGCGTTCCCGGCGGTTCCCGGCGGAGCCGGCAAGAATACCGACGTGATGGGCGGCGGCAACGGCTACGCGATCAACAAGGACGCGCCGAAGGAAGCCCTCGATTTCCTGAAGTTCTTCCTTTCCAAGGAATACAACATGGAGCTCCAGAAGATCGAGGGGACCATCCCCGTCGTCAAGGGCGCCGAGGAAGCGCTCGTCGGGAACGAGATCGCCCTGGCCATCTCCAATGCCGTGAGCAAGGCCGCGTACTACCAGCTGTACTACGATCAGTTCCTGCCGGCTTCCGTCGGCCAGGCCATCAACGACGCCTCGGTCGCGCTGCTCGCCAGGACGACGACCCCGGCGGAAGCCGCCGCTGCGATCGACAAGGCATGGCAGTCCGAGAAATAGCCTGACGGTTCGGTACGGGAGACGGAAATCCGTCTCCCGATCTTTTAGCTTTCCAGGATGTTAACGAAATGAAGCATATTGGCGCGATAGGAAAACGCCGCTCGCGGAACATACTGCCGTTGGCGGCGCTCTTGGCTCCGGCGGTTGTGCTCTTCACTCTCTTCGTGATCTTCCCGGTCGCGCAAGCCGCGTATTATTCCCTCTACCGATGGAAAGGCATCGGTCCGCTGAGCGACTTCTACGGGCTCAAGAATTTCGTCGCCATGTTCCGGGACCCGATCTTCATCACGGCGCTCTGGAACAACGTCAAGATCGTCGTCCTTTCCCTGCTGCTGCAACTCCCCACCGCGTTCCTGTTCGCGCTGTTCATAGGCCGCCGCCCCTTCCTCGGCTCGGTCCTGCTCCGGGGCCTCTACTTTTTCCCCTACGTGTTGGCCGAGATCGGCATAGGGATCATTTGGAGATTCATCTATCATCCCGAATTCGGCATCCCCACCAAGGTGGCCCAGCTGATCGATAGCGCCGCGGGACAGGTATCCCTCTTGGGAAGCACGCAGACCGCGTTCGGCGCGATCTTCGTCGTCCTTTTTTGGAAGTACATCGGCTTCCATATGATCCTCTACGTGGCGGGCCTGCAGAACATTCCGAGCGAGCTCGAGGAGGCGGCGATCATCGACGGGGCGAACAAGGTCCAGGTGGTCACCAACGTCGTCATCCCCTGCATGAAGAACACGCTCATCATATCGATCTTCATGTCGGTCACCGGGGCGTTCAACGTCTTCGACGTCGTCTGGGCCATGGGGCAAGGCGGACCGGTGCATTCGACCGAAACGTTGGTCGTGTATCTGTACAATTTCGGTTTCAGGCGGAACGCGTTCGGGTACGGGAGCGCCGTCGCGATCGTGATTTTCCTCATCTGCCTAGTCTTCAACGTCATCTATCAGAAGTACGTCGTAGGAGAAAGAAAATGAGAGATCGGACCGTCGCGCGCGCTCGATCCGCGCAGAGGCGCGGAGGCATCAAATACCTGAAGACGTACGTCGGCATCGTCTTCGCCGCGATCATGGTCTTCCCCTTGTACGTGGTGGTGATCGGCGGTTTCAAAACCAAGGGACAGGTGATATCGAATCCCTTCGGGCTGCCCGATCCGTGGCTGCTCGACGCGTACCGGCTGCTGTTGGGAAAGACCGACCAGTATTGGAGTTTCCTGTACAATTCGGTCGTCATCGCCGCCGCGACCATTTTCTTGGTCGTCATGATCGCCATGATGGCGAGCGTGGCCATCACGCGCATACCCTTCAAGGGAAGCGCCTTCTTCTACAATTATTTCGTGATGGGCATGCTCTTTCCGCTGGCGGTCGCGGTCCTTCCCCTCTATCTGTTGCTCCGGGATCTCGGCCTGACCGGCGACCGGTACGGCGTGGTCCTTTCCCAGGTGGCCTTCAGCCTGCCGATGAGCATCTTCATCTTCGCGGGATTCTTCAGGGATATCCCCGCCGAACTCCAGGACGCGTGCTCCATCGACGGCGGAGGCATCTTCACGTTCTTCCTGAGAATCATCGTCCCCATCTCCACGCCGGTCATAGCCACGGTTTCGATCATCACCTTCATCGGCAGCTGGAATTCCTTCCTGCTGCCCCTGCTGATCATCGGAGACTCGACGAAATTTCCCCTGCCGCTGGGGATCATGCAGTTCCAGGGGCAATTCAGCACGGGATACCATCAGGTCATGGCGTTCATGACCCTTTCGATCCTGCCGATGGCGGTTTTCTATTTCGCCATGCAGAAGTACATCGTGTCGGGACTCACCGCCGGGGCGGTCAAGGGATGAAGCGCATCCGCGAGCCGGCCTCCGCGTCGGCGTCTCCTCCCGGCGACGGCGGGCGTAGGGTCGGCGATACCATGAACAAGGCGTGCATCCTTACCCTCGCCATCGCGGCCTCGGGCACGGCCGCGTGCGGGATCGCCAAAACCGCGGGCCGGGACGGCTTCATCGCCCCGCATGAGCCGCTCATAACCCACCTCTACACGGCCGATCCTTCGGCGCACGTATTCGAGGACGCCTTGTACCTGTACCCCTCCCACGACCTGGATTCTCCCGGCGCGCGGTCGAAGGACGGGGGCGAATACGACATGAAGGATTACCATGTCTTCTCCATGAAAACGGTAGGCGGACCGGTGGTCGACCACGGCCGGGTCCTGAGTCTGGAGGATATCCCCTGGGCCGCCAAACAGCTCTGGGCTCCGGACGCCGCGTACCGTGACGGCACCTACTATCTCTATTTTCCCGCGAAAGACGTCAACGGAATCTTCCGCATCGGCGTCGCCGCGAGCCCTGCGCCGTCGGGACCGTTCGCGCCGCAAGCCGAACCCATCCCCGGCGTCTTCGGCATAGATCCCGCGGTGTTCCTGGACGGCGGCGCCGCGTACCTCTATTTCGGCGGACTTTGGGGCGGCCAGCTGGAAAAATGGAGCGGCGGTACCTTCGACGCCGCCGGCCTCGAGCCCTCGCCCGGAGAACCCGCCCTGGGCCCGAGGGTCGTACGGTTGGCGCCGTCCATGCTCGCGGCGGAAGGGCCCGTCCAGGAAATCGTCATTCTGGATGAAGCGGGGATGCCCCTGCGTGCGGGGGATCATGAGCGCCGTTTCTTCGAGGGCGCATGGGTCCACACGTACCGAGGGCGCTACTACCTATCCTATTCCACCGGCGATACCCATTATTTGGCGTACGCGATCGGCGATAGCCCGACCGGTCCCTTCACGTATGCGGGCCGATTGCTCGAGCCGGTACTCGGCTGGACGACGCATCACTCCATCGTGCGCTATCGGGACGTTTGGTACCTGTTCTACCACGACAGCTCCCTTTCCGGAGGAAAAAACCACCTCCGTTGCGTCAAGTACGCGAGGATCGAGTACGACGACAGGGGCCTCATGCGGGTCGTGAAGTAGGGACGCCGGGCGACCGCGCGGAGGCGTGCCTCGCGTGCGGGAAGGGCGGTTCAGTCCACCCAGCGGACCTTGTCGGGGGCCGCCTCGTTCATGAAGATGCGGTCGTAGCGGCCCGAGTGGGCCACGCCGGGGTTTTCGGGAAAGTAGGTCTTCCGGAAGAACCAGACCACGTCGGCCATATCCTTGGCCGAGTCCACGGACGCGTAGCGGAAGAAGATCTTCACCGAATCGTCGGCGAGGATCGCGCGGGCTTGGGGGGCCTCGTTGAGTTCGGGATCGATGAAACGGCGGATCTCCGACCGGAGGCCGCCGAAGGCCGCGCTCGCGACGGTGAGCAGGCGCAGGTGCTTGCGCTCGTCCATCCAGTACACCTCGTAGACGCCGCCTACCGCGGGCACCGACTTGGCGATGGACCAGCGGTCGGCGGTCCGCAACGCCGACCACGAGATCGAGTAGTGGACGTCCCGTCCGCTACGCCGGGCGACGATGCCGCAATCCATGGAACGACGATAGCACAGGTGCGTGCGCTTTTCCATACATCGAATTTTTTGTTTTGTATGATTTATCATACAGAATTTCGACTCGCCGGTCGATGAAAGCGTTGATCGATCAATAGGTGCATATTGGATAACGAGTTATGACTCGAGGTGTCCGCGGTGGCGACCTGGCACGTTACTTGCAAGAGTAACAGTGCGATTCCGAAATTCGGAATCTCCGGGAGACGCAAAGTGATAAAGAAGAATGAGGGCGGCAGTGAAGACGTGCTCAGGACCTATTTCGACCAGATCAAGTCCACGCCGCTGTTGACCTTTGAACAAGAACTCGAACTATCGCGCCGGAGCCTGCGCGGCGACGAACTCGCCCGCCAGAAGCTCATAGAGTCCAATCTCCGCTTGGTGGTGAAAATCGCCAAGGGGTTCGTCTCGCCGGACGTCCCCCTCCTCGACCTGATCCAGGAAGGGAACCTCGGCCTCATCCGCGCCGCCCAGAAATACGACTACGCCAAGAACGTCCGCTTCTCCACCTATGCCAATTGGTGGATCAAGCAGGCCATCACGCGCTCGCTGGCCAACAAGCGGCGGGCGATCCGGCTGCCCCACCGCAAGGAAGAGGCGCTCAAGAAGATCCAGAAGGCGTACAACACGCTCAGCCAGCTCTACATGCGCCGGCCGTCCACCGAAGAAGTGGCGGCCGAGGTCGGGATTCCGGTCCTGGACGTGGAGTACATCCTGAGCTTGGCGAACGGCATCGTGTCCCTGGACGCGGAGACCGGAGACGACAGCGGCAGCCTCATCGACCTCTGCGAAGACTTCACCTACAGCCCCGACCGCGAAGTGATCCGCGAGTCCGTGCGCGCGGAGACGATGAACTTCCTGGAGCGGCTCTTGGAGCGCGAGAAGCGCATCCTCATGTACCGGTTCCAGTTCTACGGCGGCGAGCGCTACACGCTCAAGCGGATCGGCGAAGAGATGGGCATCTCCCCGGAGACCGTCCGCCAGATCGAGATGCGCGCCATCCGCAAGCTCCGCGAGCAGGCCGCCGACCTCAAGGACTACGTGAGCGTCTAGCGATATTGCCCAGCCCTTCAGGACGCGCACATGGATTCCGCCGCGGGGGCGCACGGCCCCCCCGGGGGCGATACTTATGGGGACCCCGCGCGGGGGGG
>JAEXTK010000018.1 GCA_023406985.1 Spirochaetota bacterium
CGGAGGTCGCGGGGATCGCGCGGGCCTTGGTCGCGGAGGGGCGAAAGTCGTTCTTCGGGATGCGGGCATTTCTGACGCGACTCTCGCTGGACGGGATGGACGAAGCAATATGGAAGAAAGCGATCTATCGGCCGGAGTTGGGGAAGGTGGAGGGAGGGAGGCTTCCGCAGTTCGCGTTCGCATGAGGCGGAGGCGTCGCTTTAGTTCAGGTTTCCCAAAGCTTCGGGACACTAGTGACTCTCCCTTGACAGATGTCGATTGTTTTATTACCATCGAACTATGAACGAAGAGGCGGCGGCCAGGCTCTACAAGGCGCTCGGCTGCGAACAGCGGATCCGGATACTCAAGCTCCTCCGCCGATGGGAAGGTCTGGACGCGTGCTGCGACGGTGTGCTCAAGGCCTTCACGAAGGCCGCGGACGAAGTGCGCGTTTCCCGGTCCACCCTCTCCCACCACTTCAAGGAACTGGAGAGCGCTGGCCTCATCGTGTGCGAGCGGCAGGGGCAGGCCATGAGTTGCAAAGTGAACGAGAAAGCCCTCGCCGAGCTGGGCGCCTTCTTCGACTGATATTTTTTAGGGAGATTGTTCGATTGTCGTCTAACTATCAAATATTAGGAGCGAGCCGATGACGAACGATCCCGGCGCCCTCCAGTCCTTGCGGTGGGGTATCGAGCGGGAGACGCACCGCATCCTCGGCGACGGGAAGTTGAGCCGCGCGCCCCATCCGGCCGCCTTGGCGCCTCCTTCGTTCACGATGGATTTCGCCGAGAGCCAGCTGGAGCTGGTCACGTCCCCGCAACCTTCCCTTACGGCGGTCCTCCGGGAACTCGAAGGGCTGACCCGCGCGGCTTCCGCGGCGGTCGCTCCCGACCTGCTCTGGCCCTTCAGCATTCCGCCGGCCCTCCCCGCGGCGGGCGAAATCCGGTTGGCGCGGCCGGGAACGGGGCGGGCGGCGCGCGATGCGGAGCGGTATCGGAGCGGCCTCGCCCTCCGCTACGGCGAGGCGCGCCAGATGATCTGCGGCATCCACGTCAACGTGTCGCTGGGCCCCGATCTTCTGGCGCACCTCGAGCGGAGCGCGCCGCTCACCCGGGAGGAGGCGAAGGAGCGATCGGCCGGCGACGCCTACTATCTTAGGCTCGTCCGCAACGTGGTGGAGGACCTCGCCCTCCTCGTCGCGCTGTTCGGCGCCTCCCCGGTCCTGGGCGACGCGGGGCCCGCGTTCTCGTTCCGTAACAGCCCGCTCGGGTACGCCCGCTCGGAATACCGGCCCTTCTTCGATCTGTCCTCCATCGCCGCTCACGCGGAAGGGATCGGCCGTGGGCTCCGCGCCGAATCGGCGACCTTCCGGAAACGGGGGCTCGTCGTGGACGGGCGCGCCATCCAACTCAACGGCAAGGTTTTCCAGAAGGAGAAGGAATTCTACGCCCCCGTCCGTTTCCGCTCGCTCCCCACGGCGGGCGAGTCCGCCGTCGCCGCGCTCAGGCGGCGCGGGGTCGCGTACCTCGAGCTGCGCTTCTTCGACGTGGACCCCTTCTCCCCTTCCGGCGTGTCCGCGGACGCGCTGGCCTTGCTCCACCTCCTGCTCCTGGAGGCGCTCTCGCGCGTCTCCGTTCCGCGGACCGTCGCCGAGTACGGAGCGATCCTCGCCCGGGCGGACGAGGCCGCGCTGACCGATCCTTTCGCGCCGACGTCGGGCGTGCCGCTCGCGGCCGCGATCTCCGGTCGGCTCGCCGGCCTCGACCCCTTCGCCGCCGCCCTCGACGCGGCGCCTCAGGCGGCGTCGGGGCCGGCATCGCCTGAGGCGGTAGCGGCGGTGCATCCTGCGGCGTCGGGGCCGGCATCGCCTGGGGTGGCGGCGTCGGGGCCGGCATCGCCTGAGGCGGTAGCGGCGGCGCATCCCGCGGCGTCGGGGCGCGGGCGCTACGGGCGAGCCTTGGAAAAATACCGCGCGAGCGCGGCCGAGGGCCGGCTCTCGACTTCGGCGCGGCTCTACGCTGCGTTTCGGGATAGCGGCCTGTCATGGACGGAGTTCGGCACGCGGGTCGCGGAGACGAACGCGAAAGGAGGTTTCGATGAACGCTAGCCCTTGGAACGCAGTGGGCCGCGAAGATCTGGAGCTATCGACCCGGCTCGTGATAGCCGAAGCCGAGCGGCGCGGCCATACGGTGGAGGTGCTGGACGCGCCGGCCAACTTCATCCGGATCACGGGCAACGGCGTGGTCGAGTACCTGAGGCAAGCCACGCGCACCTCGGCCGACACCTACGTGAGCGCCCTCCTCATGGAGAACAAGAAGGTAACCAAGCTCGTCCTCCGCGAGGCGGGGATCCGGGTGCCCGAGGGGAGGGACTACGGCGATCCGGCCTCCCTCCTCGCCGACTGGCCCGTCTGGGAAAACCGGGACGCGCTCGTGGTCAAGCCCAACACCACGAATTTCGGGACCGCGGTCGCCATCCTGAAACGGCCCTTTTCCCGAGCGGACTTCGCTGCGGCGGCGGACGCTGCATTCCGGGAGGACGCGGTCGTGCTCGTGGAGGAATTCATCGCCGGTAAGGAGTACCGTTTCCTGGTGATCGACGGCGACGCGGTCGCCGTCCTCCACCGCGTGCCGGCCAACGTCTCGGGAGACGGCGTCTCCACCATCGCGGAACTCGTCGCCGCGAAGAACGCCGATCCGCGGCGGGGCGAAGGGTACGTGCGGCCGCTCGAAAAGCTACGCCTCGGCCCTGAGGAGATCGCGTACCTCGCCGCGCGCGGCCTTTCCCCGTCCTCCGTGCCCGCGGCCGGAAGGACCGTCTTCCTCCGGGAGAATTCGAACATCTCCACCGGCGGGGACAGCCTCGATTTCACCGACGACGTGCACGAGGGCTACAAGGACCTCGCCGTCGCGGCGGCGGCGGCCGCGGGCGCCAAGATCTGCGGCGTGGACATGATGATCGAGGACGTGGGCGCGGAGCCCCGGGGCGACAACTACGGCATCATCGAACTCAATTTCAATCCGGCCCTCCACATCCACGACTTCCCCTACCGGGGGGAGAACCGGGGCGTGGAGCGCTTCGTGCTGGACCTGCTCGGCTTTCAGAAACGGGAGGACCTATGAGCGGCTTGCGGTGTTGCGTCGATAGCGAAGAAGCGATGGATGCGGTCGCCGGCCCCGGCGAGGACCGCTCCTACGCGGCGAAGGTCGCGGCCGCGTTCCGCGGACTCGGCCATTTCCCCGCCGACGTGGCAGCCATCGCCCGCGACCCCGCGCTGCGATCGAAGCCGTTGGGCTTCCTGGAGGTGGTCCTCTACGCCTCGTTCTGGGCGCTCGCTTTGTACCGGCTCGCGCACGTCCTCTCCGCGCTCGGCCTCCCCTTCGTCCCGCGGCTCCTGAGCCAGGCGGCGCGCTTCCTCACCGGCATCGAGATCCACCCCGGCGCGACGATCGGGCCGGGCCTCTTCATCGACCACGGGATGGGCACGGTGATCGGGGAGACCGCCGTCGTGGGTTCCGACGTCCTCCTCTACCACGGCGTCACCCTGGGCGGCGTGGACGGCAGGCCGGGGCGCCGCCATCCCCTCCTCGGCGACCGCGTGGTCGTGGGCGCGGGGGCCAAGGTCCTCGGGGCCATCGTCATCGGGGACGGGGCCCGCATCGGCGCCCAGGCCGTCGTGCTCTCCGACGTGAGCGCGGGGGCCACGGCGGTCGGCGTGCCGGCGCGGGTCATCGCCCGCGGGGAAGGAGCGCTCGCGCGGAGCCGGCGCCCGGCCTGAGCGGGGGCGCGCGAGAGCTGAACCGCCGCTCAGGGCTTCGCTTCCGGTTCCGCGCGCTTCGCCGCGTCGATGGCCTCGCGGATGCCCTCGTAGCCCGTGCAGCGGCAGAGGTTGCTCTCCATCCACTCGATCGTCGTCGGCCGGTCCGCGTCGGGATGGGCCTCCAGGAGGGCGGCGGCGTTCAGGATCATGCCCGGCGTGCAGTAGCCGCACTGGAACCCGTTCTTCTCCACGAAGGCCTTCTGCACGGGGTGGTCGCGGAGCCCTTCTATGGTGACGATCCGGCTGCCCTCGCAGTCGGCGGCCAGTACCATGCATGACTTGACGGGTTTTCCGTCCACGAGGACCGTGCAGGCGCCGCAGTCGCCGTTCTCGCACCCGTTCTTGGCGCCAGTGAGGCCGAGTTTCTCGCGGAGCACGCGGAGGAGGGTGTCGGCGGGCCTGACCGCGGCGCGGCGGTCCTCGCCGTTCACCGAGAGGACGAGTTCGAAGATGCCGTTCCGTACGATCATGGGAGTTCCTCCTCCGCGCGGCGGAGCATGTCGGCTGCCAGGGCGAGGCGGTAGGCGCCCGTGGCGCGCTGGTCGGTGCGCGCGATTCCCGGGTCGGCCAGGGCCGCGCGGAAGGCCGCCATAGATTCGAAGAAGACCGGATAGGGATGGAGGCCGGAGACCGCGACCGCTACGCGGTCATGCGCGACCGCGGTGCCGCCGGTCCCGGCACCAGCCGCGACCGCGGCGCCCGAGGCGGCGCCCCGCAGGTCCAGGAAGCAAGCGGTGACGAGGGGGTAATCCACGCTCGCGCTCCGCGTGGCGCGGTAGTGCTTCCACGGGAGGGAAGCCGCCGCGGCGCTCACCGAGAAGCCCAGGACGAGTTCCCCCGGCTCCAGGCGTAGCCGCTTATCGAATAGGGCGCGGAGGGGCCGTTCATCGCGCCGCGGGGGGCCGCCGCCATCGCCGGGCCGGATGGTGAGTACGGTCGCGTCGGCGAGGAGGAAGGGTAGGACGGCTTCCCGGTAGGGGAGGGTCCCCGCGATATTCCCGCCGACGCTGAGGCGGTTCCGCGTGGTCCGGTCGGCTATCCCGCGCGCGGTCGCGGTGAGCAGGGGAAAGAGCCGGGAATCCCCGGCCTCGTTGAGCGGCAGGGCCGCGCCGATATGGAGCCTCCCGTCCGAGACCTCCAGGCGCAGCGCCTCCGCCACCCTCTTAATATCGATGACGGCCGCCGGAATCGCGCCCTTCCGGGCGCCGGTGACGATCTCGGTGCCGCCGCCGAGGTAGCGGACGCTTTCCGCCGCCATCGAACCTTTTCCCGTGAACTCCTGCCAGGCGAGGACGGCCTCCTCGGCCGTTTCCGGCCGCGCGTAGACGAAGTCGGTGTCGATCATGCGTTGAGCCCTCTTGCGGCTTTCCACAGCGCTTCGGCCGTGATCGGGAGCGCCGCGAAGTCGTAGCCGACGGCCCGCGAGAGCGCCGAGGCCACGGCGTTCGGCATCCCGATGATGCCCTGTTCGCCGAGGCCCCGCGCGCCGTAGGGGCCGTCGCCCTGCGGCGTCTCCACGAAGTCCACGAAGTATTCGGGTTCCTCCCCGAAGCGGAGGATCTTGAAGTCGCGGAGGCTCGCGTTCTGCACGCGCTCCTGGGAGTCGAAGACGAAGGCCTCCCGCGTGGCGAAGCCGATCCCCATCCCCATGGCCCCGACGATCTGGGCCCGGGCGATGTCCGGATTCACGAGCTTGCCCACGTCCATGCAGCAGGCCGCCTTCAGGATGCGGAAGCGGCCCGTCGCCGGCTCCACCTCGGCCTCCACGCCCTCGGCCCCGAGCGTCCATTCCAGGCCCGGCCGGCCCGCCCCCGTCTCGGGGTCCAGGCCGGTGAGGTGCCGGGCGATGTACGAACCGCGGCCGATGACCGGGCCGCCGATGGAGACGCCGTCGGGGTAGACGTAGCCGAGCACCACCTTCTCCAGCGGGAGACCGACGTCGATCTCGTCGCGGAGGAAGACGCGGCCGCCGGCGACCTCCAGGTCCTCCTCGGCGCAGCGGAGCGGGGCGGCCGCGATTCTCCTGATCTGGGCCTTCGCGTCCTCCACCGCCGCCAGGGCCGCCCGGCCGGCCATGAAGAGGGACCGGCTCGCGGCGGTCGTCCAGTCGTGGGGCGCGGAGTCGGTGTCCACCTCCCCCACGACGCGGACTTTCAGGGGATCCATGGCGAGGGCCTCGGCGACGATCTGGCGGAGGCCCGTGTGGGTGCCTTGTCCGATCTCCACGATACCCGTGACGAGGGAGACGCTCCCGTCCTCGGCGAAGTAGAGCACGGCGCCCGCGTCGGTGAAGGTCGGGATGGCGGGCGCCTTCCAGAAGCAGGCGATGCCCTTGGCGCGCACGACCTTCCTCCCGCCCTTCGCTTCAGTCTCGAATCGTATGCCGGCCGACCAGTCGAGGCGGGCCATGACCGCGCGGATGCACGCGGGCAAGTCGCCGGTGCTCCGGTCCAAGACCGCGCCGGTGGGCACCGTGTCGCCGGCCCGGATGGCGTTGCGCAGCCGGAGCTCGGCCGGATCCATCTTGAGCTTGGCGGCCAGGAGGTCCATGGCCCGTTCCGTCGCGAAGGAGAGCTCGATGTGGCCGAAGCCGCGGTAGGCCGTGGCGAAGGGGTGGTTGGTGTAGACGCAGAGCGAATCGGCCTTCACCGCGTTTACGCGGTAGGGGCCGGTGCAGGCGTAACCCGCGGCCCGCGAGACGTTGACCGCGTAGTCCGCGTAGCCGCCCGAATCGAACAGCAGTTCGATGTCGGCCCCGCGGAGATTCCCCTCCGCGTCGGCGGCCAGGGCGACGCGCGCCTCCAGGCCGGGACGCCCGGGGCTCGAGATGAGGTCCGCCTCGCGCGAGTTCACGAGCCGGACGGCCCTTCCGCCGAGCGCCTTGGAAAGGAGGTAGGCGAGGGGCTCCAGCTGGATGCCCGCCTTCCCGCCGAAGCCGCCCCCGACGGGCGGGGCGATCACGCGGATCTTGCCTTCGGGGATACCGAAGGCCTTGGCCAGGAGGGTCCGTACGCCGAAGGGGGACTGGGTGGAAGACCGCACGACGATCCGGCCGTTCGCCTTGATTTCGGCCTCCACCGCGCGCGGTTCCATCGCGACGTGGTCGCCGGGCGGGAAGGAGACGCGGCCTTCCACGGTGACGGCGGCGCCTTTGAAGGCCGCCTCCGGTTCCCCCTTGCGGATGCGGGTCCGGTTGGCCACGTTGGTCCCGCCCTCGGGGAGGATGGCGGGGATGCGGCGGTACGAGGCGAGGTCGGGGTGGAGGACGGGGGCGCCGCTCGCGAGCGCTTCCCGCGGCGACTTGATCGGGGGGAGCGGCTCGTAATTCACCTCGATGAGGCGGAGGGCGGCGAGGGCGGACGCCTCGTCGTCGGCCACGACCGCCGCGACCGGCTCCCCGTGGTGGCGGACCACGCCGCGCGCGAGGGGCGGCTTGTCCCCCATGTAGAGGCCGATGAGGGCGTCCCAGTCCGCGCCGGTGAAGACGCCCCTGACGCCCGCCGCCGCCGCCGCGGCTCTCGTGTCGATGGAGACGATGCGGGCGGCCGCGTGGGGACTCGCGAGCACCGCCGCGTGCAACACGCCGGGGCGCGGGTGGTCGTCCGCGAAGCGGGTCCGCCCCCGCGTCTTCTCCTCCGCGTCGTCCCGGCCGAGGGACTTCCCAATATCGCGCTCTGCTTTCATGGGTGAAAGAGTAGACCCGCGGAAGGAAAAGCGCAAACCAAGAACGGTTATCGATAAAGAAAATGAATTGACGGGCGATTTTTCCTCAATTAGTCTACAGGCTTGTCGCGGCGAAAAACGGTGGCTTCAGGAGCGAGCGCATGAGAATACGCAGCAAGCTGGTATACGGAATCGGCGGCGTGAGTTTGGCCATGCTCACGGCGCTCGGCGCGATCCTCATGGTCCTCATCCACGGTACGCTGAGCGCGCGCATCAACGCCGAGCTCCAGAATACCTTGAAAGCGACGGTCAGCGTGGTGCGGGCCTCCACCGAAAGTTCCATCCACAATCACCTCCAAAGCGTCGCGGAAAAGGCCCGGGACCTCTGCGCCTACTACCAGGCCAAGGCGGACTCGGGCGAGTTGTCGCCCGCCGAGGCCAAGCGGCGGGCCCGTGACGTCCTGTTGGACCCGCGCTTCGGCCGCATCGGGCAAACGGGCTACCTCGCCGGCGTCGATCTCCGCGGCGTGCTCGTCATGCACCCCAAGTCGGAGGGAGCCGACGTGTCGGGCCAAGCCTTCATGCAGGAAGCGATCAAGATGCGGGAGGGCTACCTCGAATACGAATGGAAGAACGAGGGCGAGGCGTCTCCGCGCGCGAAGGCCGCCTACGTGACCCTCTTCGAGCCCTGGGGGATGCTGCTCTGGGCGTCGTCCTACAAGGACGAGTTTTCCGACATCGTCCATCCCGAATCGATGCGCACGCACCTCCTCGCGATCAAGATCGGCGACACGGGCTATCCCTACGTGGTGGACAAGAAGGGAACCCTGATCGTCCATCCGAAATTGGAAGGCACGAACCTTTGGGACCGGACCGACGCGGACGGCAAGGTTTACTTCATCCGGGAGATGATCGAGGATCCGAACGATGCGGGCGCGATGTACTACCGCTGGCGGAACGCGGAAGACGAGCCGGTCCGGAAGAAATTCCAATATTACCAGGATATTCCCGAACTGGGCTGGACGGTGGCGATCTCCGCGTACGTGCACGAGTATTTCGACGTCGTATACCTCCTCCTCGCGGTTCTCGCCGGTTCCTTGGTCCTCATCATGGCGGCCCTGCTCCTGCCCTTGTTCTGGTTCTCCGGCCGCATGACGATCGCCCTGGATAAGGTCAGGCTCACGCTCGGCGACCTCGCTTCGGGCGACCTCACGAGCACGGCGGAGGTGCGGACGGGAGACGAGCTGGAGACCATGGCGGAAAGCTGCAACCGCGTGGCCGCGGAGTTGGGCAAATCGGTGCGCACGACCAAGACCGTCATCGAGAAGGCCCGTTTCCTGTCCGACGACCTCGCGGGCCATTCCGCCGAGGTGGCGGCCACCGTCAACGAGATGTCGGCGGCCATGGGCACCATGAAGGACGGCATCGAAACCCTGCACGGGGAGCTCAGGTCGTCCGACGAGAGCCTCTCCCGCATCCGCGCGCACATCCGCTCGGTGGTGGACCTCATCGGGGAGCAGGGCCTCTCGGTGAGCGAGAGCTCCTCCGCCATCGACCAGATGCTCGCCGGCGTGGACGCCATAGAGCGGATGACCCAGGAGAAGCGGGGCGTCGCGGAGAGCCTCTCCGGGATGGCGAAGACCGGCGAGCTCAACATGCGGGAGACGGTGGGTGCCATCGCCGAAATCCGCACCTCCACCTCGACCATCCTGGACCTCGTCGGCATCATCAACGGGGTGGCGGCCCAGACGAACCTCCTCGCCATGAACGCCGCGATAGAAGCCGCCCATGCCGGCGAATACGGCGCGGGCTTCGCGGTGGTCGCGGACGAGATCCGGAAACTCGCGGAGACCTCCTCGCGCAACGCGCGCGACGCCTCCGTCTCGCTCAAGGCCATCGCGGCGAAAATCGAAAGCGCCTCGGCCCAGACGGAGCAGACCAACGAGACCTTCCGCGGTATCCTCGGGGGCATCGGCGAAGTGTCCGCGGGCATGATCGAGACGATCAACGGCTTGCGGGAGATCGCGGTGGGTTCCCGGCAGGTCACCAAGGCCATGGAGACCCTCGCGTCCGTCACCGCGAACGTGAAGACCTCGGGCGGCGGCATGTCGGAGCAGGTGGACAACGTCGCGTCGTCGCTCAAGACGGTGTACGAGACGATGGACGCCTATCGGATGAGCGTCGCCGAAGCCGCCGACGGCACCCGGGAGATCTCGGCCGCCCTCGTGCGCCTGAGCGATCTATCCATCGAGAACCGGGAAAACGTCAATCTCCTGGAGGAGAGCGTGGACCGGTTCACCCTCGCGTGAACGGACGGGCGCGCGGCAGCGGAGGACGCTATGATCGACATCGGCTATTACAACGGCGAATCGGGCCCGATCCGGGACATGAAGATCCCGATGAACGATCGGGCGGTCTATTTCGGGGACGGCGTGTACGACGCGACGTACGCGGCGAAGCGCGTCATCTACGCCTTGGACGATCACCTGGACCGGTTCTACCGGAGCTGCGACGCTCTGGAAATCGCCCATCCCCTGAGCCGGCCCCGCCTCGCGGCGCTCCTGCAGGACCTCGTGAGCCGCGTGGAGGACGCGCCCTCCCTCATGGTCTATTGGCAGGCGACGCGCGGCACCGCCATGCGGAGCCACGCCTTTCCTCCGCCATCGGTACCCGCCAACCTCCTCGTGACCGTGCGGCCCAAGCCGCTCGCGGCCATCGGCCGGAAGCTCCGCCTCATCGCCGTGGAGGACACGCGGTACCTCCACTGCGACATCAAGACCCTCAACCTCCTCCCGAACGTCATGGCCAGTCAGCGCGCCAAAGAGGCGGGCTGTGACGAGGCCGTCTTCCATCGGGGAGAGCGGGTGACCGAATGCGCCCACAGCAACATCCACCTGATCCGGGGCGGCGTATTCCTGACCGCGCCCCTCGACCGCCTCATACTCCCGGGCACCGCGCGGAAGCACCTCCTCCGCTTGGCGGAGGGGCTCGGCATCCCGACCGAGGAGCGGCCGTTCACCCTGGCCGAACTCATGGACGCCGACGAGGTCATCGTGTCGAGCGCGGGCACCCTCTGCAACGCCGTGGAGCGGATCGACGGGACGCCGGTCGGCGGCCGCGCGGGCGGCCTCCTCGGCCGGCTCCAGGATGCGGCCGTCGCCGCGTTCGAGGCGGCCACCGGGGCGGCCTTCACCGCCTGTTCCGTCTGACCCTCCCGTCGCCGGCTGCGTCGCGGCGGCCGCCGGCCGCGTAACC
>JAEXTK010000043.1 GCA_023406985.1 Spirochaetota bacterium
GCGCCCGCCCTTCTCATTTTTCGAATAGACGCCGCATGAGCTTTTTGCCGTCCGCCGACCGGTAGGGGTTCTTCACGTGCCGGAGATAGGTCCGGTAGGCGGCGCAGCTTTCATAGAAGCCTTCCAAGCCCTTGAACGAAGACGATTCGTCGCACCGGTACAGCTCCAGGAGCAGGGGGAAGAGCGGCGATTCCAGGGTCTCCTGCATCCGGGTGAGCGGGAGCCGCGGCAGGGCCGCGGGCATCATGTGGTTGCGGACGAAGAAGAAGACTTCTTCGATGAGCGGCCGATCATAGCCGAGCCTGAGTAGGAAACCGCGGGCCGCGACGGCGCCGATCTCCGCGTGGCGGTCGAAACGGCGGCCGCCCGAGGCGGTCGAGAGGGGTTTTCCCACGTCGTGGAGCAGGAGGCCGAGCGAGAGGCCGAGGTCGGCGATCTTCCGATAGCGGAACGTCTCCAGCGTGTGCGTCCAGACGTTGCCTTCCGGATGGAATTCCTTGGAATGGTCCACGTCGTCCATGGCGGCGAGTTCCGGCCAAAAGGCGGCCACGTATCCGGTCTTCTTGAGGAGCGAGAGGCCGAGTTCCGGCCTGCGGGAGACGAGGAGCATGGACAGGAGGGTCCGCTGTTCTTCCGCGGACGGATCGGGTCCCGGTTCCCGGCGGTCCAGGTTCCTGCCGAGGGCGGCGACGAGGCGCTCCGCTTCTCCCTCCGCTTCGGGCGCGGCTCCCCGGTAACGCGAGAGGATGATCGCGGCGTCGGCCGCCGCGCGGAGCCCGTCAGCCGCCGGTGAGAGCGCGGACCACCACGGCGCGTCCGGTACCGCGGCGGTCCGTGGAGCCGCGGCGGTTCGTGGAGCCGCGGCGGTTCGTGGAGCCGGGGCGGTTCGTGGAGCCGGGGCGGGGTTCCGGCCTCCCCGTAGGGCGCGGACCGCCGGGTAGATATTGCCCGGATCGATATAGGCCTTGGTCGCGGCGTCCCAGGCGAAATCCAGGACGGGGAAGGAGGCGGGCCGCCGGTCTTCGTCCTCGCAGCGGAGTAACCAGGTCACGCCTCGGCCGCCGTCGGTTTCGGCCGGTTCGGTGCGCACGGACGCGTCGGCCAGGTCGGGACCGGGGAAGGCGAGGTCGTCGAAGAGCTTGGCGAGGGCCGCGAGGTCGGCCCGCGACTCCACCCATCGGATAGGCGCGGAACGGAGCCCGCAGTACCGGTCCAGGGCGCTGAACGACACGAGGCGGGGCCGTTGGCCGGCGCTGGCGAGGGCGTCTACGACGCTTTCCATGCGGTTAAGGTAGCGGCGCCGCCGGCAATCGTCCAGCGGCGCCGCATACGCTCTAGTCCTTTTTCTTGATCCTCGGAACGGTGGTCGAGGTTCGCGCCCTCCGTACCGGCGCCGCTTCCGCGAGCGTTTCCAGGATCGCCTCGACGCGGTAGCCGGAAACGGCTTCCGCCTCCCGGATCGTCTCGGCGGTCCGCGCGATCGTCTCCAGGCGGCGTCCGAGGCGCGCCACATCGATTCTTCCCGGATGCGGCGCGGCGGCCGGTCGCGGCGCAGGGGCGGTCGGCGCGGCCGCGGCGGGTACCGGCTCCGTAGAGCCGGCCGCCGTCTCCTCTTTCGCGGGACCACGCTGCGGCACGGGCGGCGCGGGCTCCAAGGCCGCGTCGGTCTCGATCGCGGCGACCAGCTCGCCGTAGGAGAGCGCCTCCTCGAACCGGTCCTTGTTGAACCAGGCGACGTCGTCGAAGACGTTGACGCCGAGGTACGAACGCGAATCGAAGGCCGTCAAGGCATCGCGGGTGAGTTCGAGGGCTCCCGTCGCGACTTCGTCTTCACGCCTCTTCGGCGCCGTCCGGGCAAGGATCAGCTTGAGCAGGCCGACGATGCGGAACGACTCGTCCGCGGGCAGACCGTCGGCTTGGTAACTCTCCCGCAGCTTACGGTCCAGGCACCAATGGTCCACGAGCCTGCGGGCATCCTCGCCTGTGGCGCCTTCCCCGACGACGCCGCGCAGGATCGCGAGCACCGCGTAGCCGGCCAGGTAGGCCGCCGCGTTCGGGGTGCGGCCGAGCTCCGCCGCCGCCCGCGCGGCCAGGTCCTTCGCCGCGGGGGGCAGGGTCGCCGGCGGCTTGATCGCGTACTCGGCGAGCCGCGCGAGCCGCTGGATCGTCTGGGCGAAGTCTTCCCAGATCGTCTCAGCCTCCAGGTCGACGTAGTCGGGCGACCGATCGAACGATTCGTAGCGGCCGGAGGCCCCGTCCAGGTATTCCGCAGCGATGCGGATGAAGCGGAGCGCGGGCTCGCGGAGGGACTCGATGAAGGGCGCGCTCTTGGGCGCTTTCGGCCTCCCCTTCGTCGTGGCGGCCGGCGCGAAGAAATCGCGCACTTCGTTGAAATAGGCCGGTTTCGCCAATTCCTGGAAGGCGCCGTAGAGGTCGCGGAGGAAGAGGTCCTGGAGCGCGGCCTGGAGGTCGGTCACGCCGCGGCCGCCGAGTTCGTCGCAGAGCCTCCGCCAGCGTCCGTGGTCGCCGTCCTCGATCTCGTGCAGGTCCAGGAAGACCTGGGCCTGGTAACCCTCCAGGGCGACGAAGAGCCCGCGCTCCGAGAGTTCGCGGCTGGAACGCACGAACCAGAGGTCGGACCGCTGTTCGCGGAAGAGGGTGAAGCGCCCCTCGCGCGCCGTGGACCCGAGGGCCTCGGTGAGGGACCTGCGCGCAGTTTGCCGCGAGCCGTCCGGCCCTTTTTTCGCGGCCGCGGCGGACAAGCGGATCCAACCCGCGGCGCGGTGGAAGGAGTTGTTGTAGAGGACGAGTGCGCGCTCTTCCTCGCAGCGGTTGGAGTACGCGAAGACGTTCTCGTTGATCGACCCGTCGCTCGCGTGGAGATCGTAGAGGGCGAAATCCTCGCTGCCGGAGAACAGGCGCCGCTTCTTGAGGAGGGGGAATACCTCGCGTTCGTGCCGTTCCACGAGGGCCTGGTCGGCGACCTCGTCGCGGTAGGCCTTCCGGTACTCCATCCCGTACTTTTCCTCGAAGCCTTCGATCTGGCCGTGCCCGAACATGGGGAGGCCGGGCATGGTCGCCATGAGGGTGCAGACGCCGAAGTACTTGTCGCCCTTGCCGAACTGGGCGACGGCGGTCTCCTCGTCGGGGTTGTTCATGAAGTTGACGAAGCGCTTGAGGATCTCGGGATCGAATTCGATGGTGTTCTTGATCGTGGCGCGGTACTTCGCGTTCTCCTCGTTCTTGAGCATGTTCATGAACGCGGAGTTGTAGACGCGGTGCATGCCGAGCGTCCGCACGAAGTAGCCTTCCATCATCCAGAACGCCTCGGCGAGCAGCAGCGTGTCCGGCGTCTCCGCCGCGCAGCGGTCCACGACCTCGCGCCAGAACTCGTTCGGGATGCGCGCGTCGAATTCTTCCCTGGTGAGGGCGTGCTCGGCGCGGCTCGCGATGTCGCCGCCGCGGCCGGGTTCCGGGTACCAGAGGCGCGCGATGTGCTTCTTGGCCAAGGTCATCGCCGCGTCGAAGCGGACTATGGGGAACTGCTTGCAGACGCCGACGATGGTGGCTATGACGGCCTCGCGCGCTTCGGCGTTGAGAAAATCGATCTGGGCCGTGTCGTTCCACGGCATGGAGGTGCCGTCGTTCCCGTGGTAGATGTACCGCGTGTCGCCGGAAGCGAAATCGACCCGCTTGAACACCACCGCGGCGTCGGTCCGGTCGTAGTAGTGGTCTTCCAGGTAGATGCCGATGCCGTCGCGCGGGGAGAGGTTTCCCCCGTTGAAGGAGTAGCCGGGGAAAGGCGGCTGCCGGAGCTGGAGGAAGCGGTCGGGATGCTCCATGACCCAGCGCGAATCGATGCCCGTATGGTTGGGGACCATGTCCGACCCGAGCCGGATGCCGCGCCAGGCGCATCTTCCGCGGAGGTTGTCCAAGGCCTGCCAACCGCCGAGTTCGCCGGCGATGTCGTAGTCGTGGAGGCTGTACGCGCTCGCCGCGGCCTCGGGATTCCCCATGCGGCGCTTGATCTCGCGGCTCGCCGCCGACCGCTCCCAGAGCCCGATGAGCCAGAGGCCGGTGAAGCCGCGACGGGCGAGTTCGTCGAGCTCCTCATCGGGGATGAGGTCGAGCCGATCGATCTGCCTATCGTACTTCCGTGACAGCTGCGAGAGCCAGACGAGCGTGCTCTTGGCGATGAGGACGGTGCGCGGCATCCAGTCCTTGTCGGGGCTGAAGCGCTCGTATTCGTGCTCCAACTCGTCGTACACGTAGGTGCGCGTCGGGCCGGGGCCGAAGAAGACGGGTTTCTCCTCCTCCTTCACGACGTCCAGGCTCGTGAGCAGGCGGATGAGGTACTTGCCGATGAGGAGGCCCCATCGCGTGCGGATGTACTCCAGTTGACCGGTCAGGGAGTACGGCTCGGCGACCGCGGGGCTGCGGAGCATGTCCCACAGGTTCTGGTCCTGGGGGCCGAAGGGCGGCAGCGCGGCGAAATGTGCGACGAGCCCCGCGCAGGCCTCGTCGTACACCGTGGCGGCCCGGAGTTCCGCGTCGTCGAAAAGGCGCTTGAAAGGGGAGAAAGCCGGATTGTCGTTCGCGAGGCGGAGGAGCATGAGCTCCTCCAGGGCGAGGACGCGGTTCCGTTCTCCGCCTTCGCTGCCGGCGAGGTACTCGTCCACGGACTGCTCGCCCCGGTAAACGGAGAGCGGCGGGAACCGGTCCACGAAGGCGCGGAGCAGGACGTCCACCTTGTGGGCGCCGAGATCGCGTTCCAGTTTCGCGAGGGCCGTGTCGAAGGCGTTCGCCGCCACGCGCTCGCGGAAGAGGGCGGAGACGTAGTGGAGGATCTCGTCGATGAGGCCCATCGCGTTGAGCCTGCCCGCCTTCACGAAGCGCTCGGGATGGACGATAGGGTTGACCTTGGCGTTGAGGCGCTGCGCGAATTCCCGCACCGCGTGGAAATCGGCGAAGACCACGTTTCCGCGGAGGGCGAAGAGGGACTCGCTGAAGCCGTACTCGTCGCGGATCGCGCGGGAGACGTGGAATTCCATCAGGGCCGTTCGGCGGTCGGCGTCGTCCCCTACGGCGCTTCGCCCAGCGCGAAGCGCGTCCAAACGCACGGCGAGTCGGTTCATCGTTCTTCCTTTTTGGCCGACCGCGCTGCGGTCAGGGCGGCGATGGCGGCGACGAGGCGTTCGTCGGCGACGAGTTCCCGTATCGGCGCGGGCAGTCGATACGTCCAGTTGAAATCGTTGACCGTTCCGGGAACGTTGACTCGCTCGGAAGCCGCGTCCTCAGCATACCATGCCGGCGACAGGTGGAGCAAATCTTGGATCTGGAACATGCAGATTTTGGACCGCGCCTTCGCGACCTCGCCGAGCACGGCGGCCGCGGCCTCGCTGCCGTATGCGTCCGGGATGGCCCGGTTCCCGACGAAGGACCGGAACGCGTCGCGGTCGGCTTCCCCTTCCCACCATTCTCGGACCGTGGAACTGTCGTGGACCGCCGGCGTGCACACGCTGAGTTCGGGGTAGGCGTCCAGGGGAATGTAGGGCTCACCGCGTTCGCCCCAGCGCCGCGCCCAGCGGAGGACCCGCAGCCCGAGGACTCCGAGGTCTTCCAAGGTGCGCGGTACGCAGTCCGGCACCGCCCCCAGGTCTTCCGCGCAGGCGAGCATGGGGGTGGAACCCGCCAGGATGGAGAGCAGGCGGCGCCCCTGGTCTTCCCAGATGCGCTCCGACTCCTGACGCCGCCGCGATATGAGTTCCTCGAAGCGGCGCCGCTCCTCGTCGCTCAGGGTGGGGAAGGCCCGCGTGTCCCAATAGGTCCAGGTCGGCGCGAAGCGGCCGTCCTCGTATTCCAGGAGCGCGCGGTCCCGCCACGCGTTCTGGAGGTAGGAGACCGCGGCGGGGTGTAGGCCGAGCTCTTCCAGGTCGCGCTCGCCGTGGATGGCATCCTTGAAGAGCCAAAGTTCCTCGTCGCCGATGCGATCGAGCGCCCGGTCGAAGACGCGGCTCGCTTCGGCCACCGTGGCGTCCGCGCCTCCGTCGCCCTGGCCCGTGCCCGCGGCGATGAGGGCTTCGTAGACCGCGCCGCTCGGGATGTGGGGGCGGGAGAGCCAGCGGATGCGGCCGGAATCGAAGCCGAGGGCGGTCAGGTCCGCGCGCTCGATCGGCACCGCCGGTATGAAGCGCCCGAGCACGGCCGACTTGTCGCGGCGCGACGCGGCCCAGATCCGGAAAAAGCCGAGCACGTGGTCGATGCGGTAGGCCGCGTAGTATCGGTCCGCGAGGGCGAGCCGATCGCGCCACCACGAATAATCGTCCCGGCCGAGCGCGTCCCAATCGTATATGGGGAACTGCCAGTTCTGCCCCAGCGGGCTGAACATGTCGGGCGGGGCCCCGGCGGCCAGGTCCCGGCGGAAGTACTCTCCGTGGGCCCAGACGTCGCTGGAATCCTCGTTCATCAGGATGGGGAGATCCCCTTTGAGCGCGATTCCCCGCTCGGCGAGGGATTTTGAGGCCGCGGAGAACTGATCGTCCAAGGCCCGCTGCAGCCAAACCCAGAAAAGGTGGTCGCGGCGCGAGGCCGGATCGTCCCAGAGGGCGCGGATGTCGGCCGCCGAGGGGGCGGCGTATTCCCGCCACTCTTTCCAATGTTTTCCCCCGTTCGCGTCCTTGAGGTTGCGGTAGACGGCGTATTCCCGTACCCAGGGGTTCATGATTATCCACCGGTCGAGCTCGCCCCCTTCCCGCGCGGCCGCTTCGACGCCGTCCGCGGCCGCCGCGTAGATCTCGCGGAGCAGGTCGAGTTTCGCGGCCAGGATTTCCCCGTAGGGGAATCGGGCGGCTCCTTCAAAGCGGGTCCGGAGGGCCGCGATTTTCTTCTTGAACGCCTTCGCTTCTTCCAGGGCGCCGATCCTGAGGTAGAGCGGATGAAGGGCGAAGGCGGTAAGGGCGCTGTACGGCGAGCTTTGGAACCCGGAATCGTTCACGGGTAGGAGTTGGATGATCGACAGGCCGGTCCGCGCGCAAAAATCCCCCAACTCGATGAGGTCGAGGAATTCGCCGACGCCGACGCTCTCCTCGGTCCGCAGCGCTCCGAGGGGAACGACGACTCCCGTGATACGGTCAACTTTCGGGGTAAAGCGCATGGTGCCTCCGGATCGGATATGGAGGGCCGCGCCGTCCGGCGGGCCCCGCACCGACGCAGATGCTATCGGTGATTTCGTGCCTAGTATAGTATTACTAAACCGGTTTTGTAAAATGGATAACGGGCAATGTGCCGGAAAAGAAGCATGAGAGGGGGCCCTTGACCGATGCTCGTTCGACGGCTACAATCAAGGTCAGAGTGAGAGAAACTCAAGACACCGTATCGTCCTTTCCTGTTGTCGATCTCCTTTCGAAGTTTTTGAAAGTCGCCGAACCACGGTCGCATTTCAAGAATACCGACTCGGATTCTGCTACTACTTGGAAAAGTACCTTCCGTTCAGTCCGTCTCTCCGCTCGATCCCGGCAAAGCAGGCAACCAATAGTAAGTCGGTGACCGGGGAAGCGCTTATCTTGGATAGGCGGAACATGAAAGACCCGGTAAAGACCGGGCGAAGGAAGGCCACCATGGCCAAGAAACTCTACGTCGGAAATCTCTCGTACAATACGTACGAGGACGGCCTCCGCAATCTCTTCGCGTCCTACGGCACCGTCGAGTCCGTGAAGATCATCACCGACCGCGACACCGGTTCCTCCAAGGGCTTCGGCTTCGTGGAGATGAGCACCGACGACGAGGCGCGCGCCGCCATCGCCGGAACCAACGGCCGCGAGTTCGAAGGCCGCCAGCTCAAGGTGAACGAGGCGATGGACAAGCCCCGCCGGGACCGCGATTCCGGCGGCGGCTACGGCAACCGCTGGTAGAACAAGAAAGGCGCCTTAGGGCGCCTTTTTTGTTATTCCGAGAATGACTGCGTCATTCTCGATCAGTCCAAGAATGGACAAAGAAAAGGCCGTCCCGGAAGGGACGGCCTTTTTCGTTAATCCTGCACGAAATTCACCAAGGGAAGCAGGAAGGGGGAGGCGCCAAGATCGAATGGCGCGGAGTCCCTCCAGTCGTCCTCCGCCTCAGCCCACCACGAGGCTCGTCAGGTAGGGGATGGAGATGAAATTCCCGATCATGCCGCCGAGCGAAGATAGGAAGAAAACGAGCAGGGCGCGCGTGACCCGGTTGCGGTAGAAGCCGCGGATGCTCGCGACGTCCTCGGAGAGGCTCTGTACGTCGGCCACGCGGGGCTTGCGGAGGGACGCTTCGGCCACGCCGGAGAAGAGTCCGACGCCGACGAAGGGATTGATGGTCGCGATCGGCGCCCCGAAGAAGGAGATGATGATGGACAGGGGATGGCCGAAGGCGAGCGCGGCGCCGAGGGCGGCGAGCGAGCCGTTGAGCAGCATCCATTTGATCATCATGTCGAGGCTGACGCCCGCTCCGGCGCGGAGGAAGCCGGCCGCGATGAGGGCGACGAGGAGCGCCGGAATGAGCCAGGGAAGGGCCGCGCTCAGGCGGGAAGGTTCCGGGATCATTTCGAGGTCCGAGACGTCGGCGGAGGCGCCCGCCTCCGCGAGGCGCGCGAGGTGCGCCTTGACGCCGTCCATGTGTCCGGCGCCGATCACCGCGACGAGCCGCCGGCCGTCGCTGGACCAGATCTTGGAGGCCAAGTAGCGGTCCCGCTCGTCGATCAGGGTCTCCTTTACCTTCGGCAGGTAGTCCGCGAGCTGGGCCATCATGCCGTCCAATTCGTTCTTGTCCTTGAGCGCCTCGATCTCCGCCTCGTCCAGCTTTTCCGTGCTGAGTGCGCTGGAGGCGAGGGCCGCCATGAGCTTGCTCTTGCTCCAGAATCCGCACTTGGCCCAGGCGCGCTTGAGCGTGACCTGGACCTCGCGGTCGCAGAAAGAATACGGGATGCCGAGCTCGACGGCCGTCTCCACGGCCTTCTTCATCTCGTCGCCGGGCTTCACCCCGAGGCCCATCCCGAGGCGGCGCTGGAAACTGGAGAGGACGAGGTTCGCCATCAGGAGGAAACCCTTGCCTTCCTTGAGGACCTTGGCCACGTCGAGTTTTTCCCAATCTTCCTGCTCGGTCATGGATTTGTAGCGTCCGGCGTCGATCTCCACGCAGACGCGGTCGGGCGCCTCTTCGCGGACCACCCGCGCCACTTCCTCGACGCTCTCGCGCGACACGTGGGCCGTGCCGACGAGGATGATTTCCCGGTCGCCGAGGATGAGGCGGCTTCTATTATCGTTCATTGGTTCTCCTGGGCGGACTCTACCGCCTCGACGAATCGTTCGAAAAGGATGTCTTCGTTGGGGCAGGCGAGGGAGCGGATCACGCCGCCCGCCATGTGGTCGTGCCCGCCGCCTTCCCCGATACCGGAAAGGGCCTCCCGCACGACCGCGCCCGCCGAGATATCGCCCGACCTGCTGCGGACGGAGACGTGGGCCTTGCCGCCGCCGGTCTCGACTATAACCGTGACCGAGATTTCCTTCAACCGGAGGAAGAAGTCGGCCATGATGGAGATGAGTTCCTGGCTGCAGTCCATATGGAGGACCGTGAAGAAGAGCGGCCCCCGCGTGTGGGAATGGGCGACCGCGTATTCGAAGGCGGGCAGGTCCGCGATGGAGAGGGAAGCCTTGACGACGCGGGTCCCGAACTCCCAATCGGCGCGGAAGAAGAGGCGATGGTGCGCCTCGAGGTCGGCGGGACTCACCCGGCGGGAGAGGAAGTCGGTGTCCATCTGGATGCCCATGAGGAGGGCGGTGGCGGTCTCGCGGTCGGGATCGAGTCCGGCGTCGCCCCAATACTCGCCGATGATGGTGGCGCAGGCGCCGTAGCTCGTGCGGACGTCGACGAAGGGAGCGGAAACGCTACCGGGATTCGGATGGTGGTCTACGACGCCCACGAGCCGGGACGTGAGGGGCAGGGCGTTCGCGTTCGTGGGGCTCCCGTCCACCAGGATGCAGGGCGCGTCTTCCAGCTCCGCGGGGAGGTCCTCCCGGATCCGCTCCAGCGGGATCCCCAGTTCGCCTACCATGGCGGTGAGCGAATGGCTGCGCACGCGGCCGCGATGGAGGATCCGGCATTCGAAGCCGAAATGCGCGAGGAGCTTCGCGAGGCCGAACGCGGCCGCGGCCGCGTCATGATCGGGATGGTCGTGGGGTTGGACCACGACGAGGCGGCTCGGGTCCGCGCGGCGGGCCGGCCCGCGGTCCGCTGAATCGCGGCGTTCCGCGCATGCGGCTTCGAGGGCCGCGTTCAGTCGGGCGAAGGCGCCCGGTGCGTCCAAGGTCCTAGCCCTTCGCGGTACGCGCTTCCAGGGCCCATTCGATGAGGCGCCACTCGACGATGCCCTTGCGGTCCATGTCGCGCGCTTCCCGCAGAAAGCGATCCGCGAGCTGGTCGTTGCCCCGGAACGCGTAGTACTGGGTCAGGTAATAGAGCATCCGCGCCTTGGTATCCTTGTTCTTCTCCTTGTCGATGCGCACGACCACGTCGGTATCGCCGCTTTGGTCGTGGTAGAGACGGAGAAGGTACCATTCGATGGATTCCCGCGGGACCGTGGTCAGCGTTTTGGCGAGGAAGGGCTTCGCGTCGTTCGCGCCCCGCGCGCGCATCCAAGCGAGCGCCGTGAGCAGGGCGTAGTTCGCGTGGCTCGGCGAGCGTTTGTACGCTTCCATGAACGCTTCCCGCGAGGCTTCCCAACGGCCGTCCCGCATGCGGAGGATGCCGAGGGCTTCGAACGCGAAATAATAGTCCGGTTTGAGTTTCGCCAGCAGGGCATAATCGCGTTCGGCGCCCGCGTAGTCGCCGAGCTCGTCGCGGATGCCCGCGCTGTAGACGTAGGAGAGGAAATGCGCGGGATCGATGGCCGCGGCCCGGTCGAAGTCCTTGAGGGCTTCGGTCTTGCGGTCCATGTCGAGGAGGACGGAACCGCGGTCGATGGCGATCCAGTAATCCTTAGGGGCCAGCTTCACGGCCGTATCCAGATCCGCCAGGGCCTTCGGGAGCAGGCCCGCGTCCCGGTTGAGCCGTCCGCGTTCCGCCCAGGGATCGGCCCAGGTGGGATAGTTCTCCGTCGCGATCTTGAGCGCCGCCTCGGCCGCCGCGGGATCGTCCGCGCGCCGCCGCAGGCGGGCTTTTCCGAGCAAGGCATCCGCGTTAACCGGATCCGCGGCGAGGCACTTATCGAAGTAAGCCTCGGCGTTCTTGTAGGATTTCGCCCGCAGCGCCGTCGCGCCCAAGGCGGCGAGCGTCGGCGCGTGGCGCGGATCGGCGGCCGCGGCGCGGTTCAGGAGGTCGATCCGCTCCTTCTCGCGTCCGGCGGCGCCTTCCGCCGCGGCGAGCACGTAGAGCGCTTCGGCGTTGTTCGGCTCTTTCGCGACGACGTCCGCCGCGATCGCGCGCGCGTCCTCGACCTTGCCGGCCGAGGCGAGCACGGAGGCCTTGATCAAGCGGATGGACGGATCGGCGGCCGCGGCCGCGTCCAGCGCGTCGAAGGCGGCGATCGCCGCGTCCATGTTGCCGGCGGCGAGCGACGCGGAGACGTTCTTGAGAACATCCTCGGTGGTGGGTTTTGCGGTTACCGTACCGGGTTTCGGTTTTTCCTGGGTCGGAGCGGCGGTCGCCGGCCCGCGCGCGGGCGGCGGAGCGCTGACGCACGAGGCCAAGGTGACGGCGATCGCCGCGGCCAGAACGACCGCGAGCGGAGCGTTCGACGTAATCATTCCGCGCATACTATACGATCGGACACGAATCGGCAAGTTGAAATAGGGGATGCCGATCGGGTATCCTCGTCCTCAATGAACGGACATCCATTCCGTCGGGCCGTCGCGTTGTTCGGCTTGTACGCCCTGGTGCTCTGCACGCTCGTAGTGGTGCAATTCTCGCGTCGATCCGGCTTCACGCTGACCGAAGGGTCGTTGGCGATATCGGGCAGGTACGCGGACGGGGATTCCGCGGCCGCCGCGTCGGGAGAGCGCGCCCTCTCCGGCCCCCTGGCGGTATTCTTCGGCGGTATGGAATTCCGGCTTTCCGGCGGCGACGGTATGCTTTCGACCGTCTCCGGCGGAGCGGCGCAGGAAGCGATGCCGGTTTCCATGAAAGCCTCCGACAATTCCGCCGCCGTCCGCCTATCCGACGGCAGCGTGCTGCTCTTCAGGACCGCCTTCTCGGGCGGGGCGGAAACGCTCCAGGTATCGGCTTCGCTCGGCCGGTCCGTCCAGACGCTCCGGTTGCCGTACCGTCCGCTCCGCTCGTCGCGGATGGTGGAGACCGAAGGCGGCGGCATCGCCTTCGCCGCGCGGGACGGCTCGTATTCGTTCCGGCGCGCCACGGTGGACGCGGAAAAGAGGGCGCTCGTGCTGAACCCGGGCGCCTCCTCGTTCTCCTACGGGAAGATCGTCCCCCAGAAGGCCTTCTCGCCCGCCGAACTCGCGATGCCGCAGGCCGCGGACAAGTCCGCCTTCGACCGCGCGGTGCTGCGGTGGCGCGATCTCGCGCAGGCGGGCTGGGAACGGGCCATGGCGGGCTCCCCCGACGAGGAGACCATCGTCGCGTACGTGGCCGAATCGAACCGGCGCGGCGGCTACCGTTCGGCGGTGGCCACGGCGCCCAAGCCCTTCGTGGACGGCGCCGGGCGGACCTTCCTGTCCACCGTCTACTTCGGCCGCCTGGACGAGGCGCTCCGCTCGCTCTCGGCCGATGAGCGGGAGACGCTCGGCCGGCTTTCCCGCTTGGCGAACGAGCGGAATCTCGACCTGTTCGCGGAGCGGGACCTCATTGCCTACCTCGCCGTCCGCGCGAGCCGGACGATCGCGGACGACGTGGCGGCCTTCGCGCGCGCGGTGGACCCTTCCTCGGTGACGCCGACCCTGGCCGCGGGCTTCCTGGAATGCTGGGCCGATTGGAAGAAATTCAGGCCGGCGGATGCCAATCCCTTCGACACCCTTGTGGACCAGTCCCGTTTCGTCCTCTCGGGCGTGCTGAAGAAGTCCGACGACGGCATCGTCCTGCCCTTGGCTGACGGCGTCGTGGATACCGCCTTCGCCCTGCGCGCGGGCCGGGCCCTCGCGCGGTCCGCCGAGGCCGCGAAGGACGAAACGTGGCTGGAACTCGGCAGGACCCTGACCTTGTCGGTGCTCTCGCTCGCCGATTCCGTCGGCTCGGTTCCCGCGGCCTTGCAGTTCGCCCCACCGGCCGCTCCGGTCCCTTCGGGGCAGGCCCGGCTCTCCGCGGCCCGCATCTACCGGATGGTCGCCGAGGAGGACCGGTTCCCCCGGGCGGTGCCGCTCGCCGCCGAAGGGGGCGCTCCGCTCTGGGCGTGGACCGCCGCCTCGTCCGTGGCGGTCTCCCGTGAAGCGGGCGTCCTGGACCTCGCGGTGACCTTCGCCGCGGGCGAGACGCACTACATGATGATCCGGGGACTCAAGCCGTTCGCGAAGATCCAACTGTACGGCATCGATTTCCGTACCGATCCTCGCTTCGAACGGTACGATTCCTCCGGCTGGGCATACTCCGCCTCCGAGCAGACGCTCATCCTGAAGATGAAGCACAAGATGCCGGTGGAACAGGTGAGGATCTATTTTGAAGCGCCATGACGACGCCGCGGCCTTGGCCGACGGCGCATTCTTTTCCGTATTGACGGGTCCCGTCGATTTCCTGCTCGTGCGCCACGGCGAGAGCGAAGGAAACGCGGCGGGCATCTTCCAGGGACGCCAGGATTCCCCGCTCTCGCCGGTGGGGCGCGGCCAGGCGGCCGCTCGCGGCCGCGCGCTCGCGAAGGCCATGGGCGGAAGCGCGGTCGTCTACTGTTCGCCGCTTTCCCGCGCCCGCGAGAGCGCCGAAATCATCGCGCGGACCGCGGGCATCGCGGAGCCCCGCGTGGAAGCGGACCTCATCGAACTGGACACGGGGTCGTGGACCGGGCGGTCGTGGACGGAAATCCAGGCATCGGAGCCCGGGACCTGGAGACGCTTCCACGGCGAGAGTTGGGCGGCCATAGACGACGCTGAGCGTCCCGAAGCGCTCTACGACCGCGCGATGCGCGTCTGGACCGTCCTGCGCGACGCCGCGGCCGCCGAAGGCTTCCGCACCGTGGTGGCGGTTTCGCACGGAGGTTTCCTCCAATGGCTCATCCGCACCACCTTCGGCTGCAGGTCGTGGTTTCCCCTGGTACCCACGCACAACTGCGCGGTCTCGCGGCTCCGCGTGGAACCGGCCGAGGGCCGCGCCTACGTCTCCTGGAAGGCCTTGGACGAGAAGGTGGAAATCGGCATCTAGGGCGCCGATCCGCCTCCGTCAGGACGCGGGGCCGAAGCCTTCCATGAGCGTATTCCGCTCCTCCTCGTTGTCGGCGATGAGGCTCGCCGCGAGGAACCGCGCGACCACGGTCTCCGTGGTGAGTCC
Organism: Spirochaetota bacterium; assembly: GCA_023406985.1. Classification (GTDB taxonomy): domain Bacteria; phylum Spirochaetota; class Spirochaetia; order Treponematales; family Breznakiellaceae; genus JAEXTK01. The sequence goes on from JAEXTK010000043.1 coordinate 14,449, forward strand.
GCCCATGGGGACGGCGCCCTCGCGCCAGAGCTCGCGCGACGTGGAGTAGCCCGCGAAATCGACCACGCCCTCCTGCTGGGACGTGCAGTAGAACCGCGCGCCCTTCTTCCGCGCGACGGCGAAGGCTCGTTTGAGCGAATAGGGGCCTTCCCGGAAACTCGCGGTGCCCGTGTCGTACAATTCAAGGAAGAAATTACGGACGCCTTGATCCATGAGGCCGACGAGGTAATCGGCGCGGAGGCCCGGATAGACGCGGACGACGCACATGGAATTCGCGGCGTCCTCCAGGAGTTGGGCCAGGACGTACTGATCGGCCTCCAGCGGGCCCGTGAGGAGCGGCGTGCCGGTGAAGACGCCCTCGCGCATGTTCCAGTTGCGGAAGCCGTCGACGCCGATGCGTTCGAACTTGAGGTTGAGCGGGGAGAGGACCTTGCCGCCGTGGATGACGTAGACGCCGGTCTTGCGCTCCATCGCCACCGCCACGGCCTGCTTCATGGTATTCGCCGCTTCCGGAGAAGCCCCCGGCGGCGTGGAAGAAGCGACGAGCACGATGGGCGCGCTCGCGTCCGCGAAGAGCCAGTAGAGGAGCGGGGCCGTGTACGGCAGGGTGTCGGTGCCGTGGGCCACGACGATTCCGTTGGACGTACCCGAATTGAGCTTGTCCGCGATCGCGGTGATGAGGGCCGCCCAGTCGGCGGGAACGATCTCCTCCGAGAGGAGGCGGCCCACCTGGACCGACTCGAAGCGCACGCGGGCGAGCGACTCGTCGCCGTCCTGGGCGAGGAGTTCGCGGAGCACGCGCTCGTCGCCCGGCTCCACCGCGCCGTCTTCGGCGAGGCGGCCCGAAATGGCGCCGCCCATGGAGAGGACGTAGACGAGGGAGACGGAAAGCGCTTCGCGCAGGATTTCTTTCACCAGGGTCGGTTCGGCCAAGCCGTCGGTTTCCCGCATGATGCGGCCCGTGAGGTACCGGATGGGCCGGGCGTCGCCTTCCCGGACGCGGCGGACTTCCTGCGGATTGGCTTCGACAATTTTGCGGACGATGCTCTCGATGGTGGCGCGGTCGGTCAGCTGTTCCCAACCGCGGCTCTTGACGAGTTCCACGGGATCGAGTTTTTCCTCCAGGGCCACGGTGATCGCCTGCTTGGCGATGCCGCCGTGGATGCGCCGTTCCGCGAGCATGCGGAGGAGGCCGGCGAACCGCTCCGGGGTGAGTGACGCCTCCGACGGGCTGAGCTGGAGCCGCTTTAGTTCCTTGACGAAGAAGGAGGCGAGCCATTGTGCCGCTTCCCGGGGGTCGGCGCCCGCCGCGACGGCGCGCTCGAAGTAGTCGGCGCGGCTCTTCTCGTCGCAAATGAACTCGGCTTGGGGCACGGTGAGCGCGTATTCGGCCGCGACTCGGTCGCGCCGCGCCTCGGGGAGCTCGACGGTGAAGGCGTCCAGGGCTTCCAGTACCTCGGGGCCGGGCGAGAAGGAAGGGACCTCGGCCACCGCGACGAACTTCGGTTTGGATTCGGTCTTGCGCTTCTGGAAAGACTCGGTGACGTTCTTCGTCTCGTTCCAGATGCGGCTTTCGGGGACGATGGTCCCGCCGTTGGTGAGGATATCTTCTTGGCGGCCGAGTTCCGCGTTTACCGCTTTGCGGACGAAATTGAAGGAGTTGAGGTTGCGCAGTTTAACGAAGCCTTCGGGCTCGTCGGGGAAGGGCGCGATCGCGACGTGGGCGTTGCAGCGGATGACGCTCTCCACGGGCACGCCGGGGATGATCTCCAGGTATTGGATGCGTCGGCGCAAATCGGAGAGGAACACCTCCGCCTCTTCGCCGATTTCGAAGTCGGCCTCGGTACGGATGCGGAGGCTCGGCATGCCGACCGTAGAATAATCCATCCGGGTCTGGTTGCCCGAGTGGGTCAGTCGTCCGGCGTCTTCCTCCACCCTGATCTCGGCGATGCGGATGCGCTTTCGGCGACGGTGGAAGGCGATATCCATCACGCCGTCGGAGCCGATCTTGAGGGAGAGGCGGGAGAGCGCGTATTCCTCCGGCACGTCGGGCGTACTGGTGTTCCGCTCATAGCGCGGTTCCTTGGCGATCGAGCAGCCGAGGGCCCGGGCGACGAAATAGGCCTTCCGCGCGGCGCTCAGGTTGAGCCGCGGTTGGGCGCCGCTTTCGCGGCGGCAGATCGGGCAGGAGCCGACGCTGCCGGCATCGTACGCGCAGTCGCAGAAGGTTTTTACGCCCGTGAGGAGAAGAATGCGTACTTCCAGCGCTATATGGGACTTATACACCGGCGTTCCTCTTTCGCGTACTATGCGCGTGGCCGGAAGACCTGTCAAGGCGGACTCCTTCGGAGTCCGTGAGGCGGACCGCGGAGCGGTCAAATGGCGGGGTAAATATATTTGACTTTTTGGCCTCTATACGGTAATCTCGTCTGATCGCATGAATTGAATGACAATTTATGCTATCCGTACGCAGACTCTGCGGATTATAACCATCGAGCCCTACCGCGCGTGGACGATAAATTATCGAGCGGATATCCTTCTCGATTGCTTTTTCGCGGGGTGAGAGTACAATGAGTAGTTACGTAAGGAGATCCCGTGACGAAGCGCGACTTCCCTAAAGTCCACTTTTACGATCAGGATTTCGTGGATATATACGACAGGACCTGGGCGTGGATCCAGGACTGCTGGCTCGCCGGAGGCGCCGATAGCGGCCTCGACGGCAAGTTTTTCGGATATCCCGGTAGTCCCACGGTCGATCAGGTCGAAGCCATCTGCGCCTCGTTTTTCCTGGTATATTCCAACCGGATATACCAGGCCCATCCGTCGCTGGATCTCTTCTATTCCAAACAGGAACCGAACGGCGCCATCCGGTGCAAGTACGATCTGGAAACCGGCGCGGCGGTCGCCGATCCGGCGAACCCCGACGGCCTCGGGTTGCCGGTCTTCGCATGGGCAGAGTTCAATCTCTACCATAAGTCGGCGAACAAGAAGCGCGTGAAGGACGTGCTTCCGATCCTCCAGAAGTACATGGCGTGGATCGATTCGGTGTGCAAGAAGCCGAACGGCCTCTATGCGGTTCCGCTCGCGGCCACCGGCATGGAAAACGCGCCGCGCGAGAACGCCGTCTACCACGTGGATTTCAACGCGGCGATGGCGATCAACGCCCTCTACATGTCCGCGATGGGCGATATCCTCAACGACAAGGAAACGAGCTTCCAATACAAGCGGCTCTACTTTTCCCTCAAGACGCGCATCAATTCGCTCATGTGGGACCCGGACGACGGGTTCTACTACGATCTCGACGGCGACGAGAAGCGCATTCCGGTCAAGACGATCGCGGGTTACTGGCCCCTGCTCGCAGAGATCCCCAACGACGACAAGGCGGAGCGCATCATCGACCGGCTCTCCGATCCGGGCGATTTCGGTTCCGAGCACCCCTTCCCGACGGTCGCGGTGAGCGAACCCTCCTTCGATCCGGAAGGCAACGGTTATCGCGGATCGGTCTTTCCGCATTACACCTTCATGGTCATCAAGGGACTCGAGAAGTACAACCGCTGGGATCTGGCCCGCGAATGCGCGATCCGGCATCTGTACTACGTCCTGGACTCCATGCATCCCGAAGGCAACCACCACAAGGGGAACCTCTGGGAAGCGTACCTGCCCCAGAAGGAAGGTCCGGCCAAGCGGGCCGACAAGAGCGATTTCCCCCGGCCCCAGTATCTCGCCTACGCGGGCCTCTCGACCGTCGCCCTCATGATAGAGAACATCGTGGGCCTCTCCATCTCGTTGCCGCGCAAGACGGTGGACTGGATCATCCCGAACCTGGAGATCATGGGCATAGAAAACCTGTCGCTCAAGCGCAACATGATCACCATCCTGTCCAACAAGAGCGGCCGTGGTTGGGAAATCCATATGGAGAGCGAGAAGCTCTACTATTTCACCATCAACATCCTCGGCAAAAAGAAGAAGACCCTGCCCATCCCCTCCGGCAAGTGCTCTATGCTCATAGATAAACTATGAGCATTTGGCTCATAGACAAGCTGTAGGCGCCAAGCCGCTTCCCCCGAGCGCCGCCCCACCCCGCGAGGAGCTCTCCCCCAGCCCGCGAGGAGTTCTTCCCCCCGAGCAAAGCCTCTGCGTGATGCGGCAAGAACCGCGCGCGGTTCTTGGTCGTCCGCTTGAGGCGCGTCCCCTGGGAAAGAACCCGCTAATTCGCTATGCTTCCCTGCATGAAAGTAACCGAATACTGCATCGGCTTCGATCTCGGCGGTACGAAGATGATCGCCGCGCTGGTGGACGGCGAAGGCCGCATTCTTTCTCGCGCGCGCGGCAAGACGCCGGGCGAGGACGGGGCGGACGCGGTGGCCGCGGCCATGGCGGAGACGGTCCGGGAAGTGTGCGCGGAGGGCGGCATCGAACCTTCCGCCGTACGCGCCATCGGAGCGGCGGTGCCCGGCGTCATAGAGAGCGGCCGCGGCACGGTTACCCTCACCAACTTGAACCTCAAGGATTATCCGCTCCGCGACAGCCTGGAGAAGGCCCTCGGCGTGAAGGTGGTCTTGGAAAACGACGTGAACGCGGGCACCTGGGCCGAGTTTTCCGTGGGCGCGGCCGTGGGCTACCGCCACGTCATCGGCGTCTTCGTGGGAACCGGCATCGGCGGCGGGCTCGTGCTGGACGGAAAATTGTATCGGGGCGCCCGGGGCGCGGCGGGGGAGATCGGCCACCTCATCATCCAGGACGGCGGGCCGCTCTGCGGCTGCGGACAGTACGGCTGCCTGGAGGCCTTCGCCTCGCGGACCGCCATGGCCAAGGACGCGGTGGCCGCGGCGGCCGCGGGTAACCTTCCCGAGCTCATCGACAAGACGGGCACCGACTACAAAAAATTCAAGAGTTCCGTCTTCGAGCGGGGACTGGAGAAGGGGAATCCGACCATCGCCAAGATCGTGGACCGCGCCGCGTACCACCTCGGCGTCGGCCTCGCGAACGCCGCGATGTTGCTCAATCCCGAGGCCTTCGTCATCGGCGGCGGATTCGCCGATCGCCTGCGCGAGGGCTACCTCAAGCGCGTGACGGAGACGATGCGCGAACGGACCATGCCCTTCGTCGGTAAAGGCGTGAAGGTCCTGCTCGGTTCCCTCGGCGATGACGCGGTGCCCCTCGGGGCCGCCCTCCTCGCCATGGAAGAGGTAAACGCGCCCCGGTCCGATTCGGGAGCCGGGGGACGGCCGTGACCGCCAAGAATAGGCTCGTGGCGGTCATCGAGATCGGTTCCACGGGCATCCGGCTCGTGGTCGCCGAGATCGCGAAGGGCGGGGACTGGCACGTGGTGGACAAGGCCGGCAAGCCCGTCGCCCTCGGCCGCGACGTGTTCACCTCCGGCTCCATCAGCCGCGAATCCCTGCTGGCGTGCCTCACGGTCCTCCACGGTTTCCGGGAACTGCTTTCGGGCTGGGGCATCACCGACGAAGAGATCCGCGTCATAGCCACGAGCGCGTTGCGCGAGGCGCGGAACCGCGACACGTTCATCGACCGCGTATACCTCCAGACGGGTTTCCGCGTCAACGTCGTGGAGGGCATCGAGGAGAACCGCCTCATGTACTTGGCGGTCCGCTGGGCGCTCAAGGACGACCGGCCGCAGTTCGCGCGGTCCAACTCGATCATCATCGAGGTGGGCGGCGGCTCCACGGAGATGATGCTGCTCCGCCGCGGCAAGATGGTGGCGGCGCACAGCATCCGGCTCGGGACCATCATCATCGATCAGCAGGTGCGCCAGGCGATGGGCTCGTCCCGGTACCTCCAGCGCTTCCTCCAGGAAAACGTGCGCAACACGCGCGAGACGCTGAGCGCCGAGATGGACCTCGCCCACATACGGACCTTCATCGTCGCGGGCTCGGACGCGCGGCTCGCGGCAGCGCGCCTCGGCGCCGAGATAAACGACGACTGCTGGGTTATCGAGAGGAGCGCCTTCGAAGCCTTCGTGGAGCGCATCCAGAACTATACCGTGGAGGAGTGCGTCCAAAAGCTCCGCATCCCCTTCGCCGAGGCGGAAGGCATCATCCCCGGGTTGCTCACGTACAAGCTCTTCTTGGAAGGCACGGCCGCGACCGAGATCGTGGTGCCGAACGTCTCCATCCGGGAAGGCCTGCTCATCACGCTCGCTTCCGGCGTGGACCCGGAGCTGCAGGAGGAATTCTTCTCCCAGGTCATCGCCTCGGCGGTCAGCCTCGGACGGAAGTACCGGTACGACGAGGCCCACAGCCTCCACGTGGCGCGGCTCGCCCTGACGCTCTTCGACGAACTCAAGGCCGAGCACGGCCTGGACCGGCGGGCGCGCCTCCTCCTGGAGGTCGCGGGCATCCTCCACGACGTGGGCATGTACATCCGGAGCTCGGGCCACCACAAGCACAGCCAGTACATCGTGGCCAACTCGGAGATCTTCGGCCTGCACCGGGACGACCTGGATATCGTCTCCAACGTGGTTCGGTATCACCGGAAGACGCCGCCGAATTCCACCCACATCGCGTACATCGCCCTGCAGCGCGACGAGCGCATGCTGGTGCTCAAATTATCCTCCATCCTCCGCGTCGCGGACGCCCTGGATCGCGGCCACTCGCAGCGGATTTCCGAGATCACCGTGGAGCGGAGGGCGGATACCATCGTCCTCCACGCCGCGGGGCGCCACGATTTGACCCTGGAACAGCTCGGGTTGGAGGAAAAGTCCGACATGTTCCTGGATATGTTCGGTTATAAGGTCATTCTCACCTAAGGATCGTCGAAATATGCCAAGCGCACCGTACGTTTACTTCAATAGGGATCTTTCTTGGATCGAATTCAATGCCCGCGTGCTGGAAGAAGGGCTGCGGCCCGATTTGCCGCCGCTGGAACGCCTCAAGTTCCTCGCCATCGTTTCCTCTAACTTCGATGAGTTCTTCATGGTGCGCATCGCCGCGCTCAAGCGCGCCGGCCGCGCCGGCGTCGGGAGGGACCCGGCGGGCTTGTCCTGCGAGGAACAGTTGCGGGCGGCGGCCGAGCGGATCCGTTCCATAGTCCGGCGCCAATACGCTTGCCTGACGTCCGAGCTCCTGCCGGCGCTCGCGAAGGCGGGCCTCGCGTTGGTCCGGCCGGGAGCCTACACCGTGGCGCAGGTCCAGTACCTGGAGGCCCTCTTCCAGCGAGAGGTCTTCCCGACCCTCACCCCGCTCCGGATAGAGGACTCGGCCGATTTTCCGTTCATCGGCAACCTCGCCCTCCATGCGGCGTTCCTCCTCACGAAGGCGGAGGCTCCCGCCTCCGGGACGACGCAGTTCACGACCGCCTTGGCGGAGATCGTGACGAAGACGCGCGACCCCGCGGCGGGAGACGAGCGCATCGCCGTCGTCCAGATCCCCGCGAGCCTCGAGCGGATCGTCTGGCTCCCCCGGGAGGCCGACGGGATTACCCGGTGGACGCTGCTGGACGACGTGGTGTTGACCTGGGGCTCCAAGCTCTTTCCCGGCTACAGCGTGAAGGAGGCCATGCTCTTCAAGGTCACCCGCGACGCCGACTTCTCCGTGGACGAGGAGCGGGACGAGGACTTCATAGAGGCGATGGCCGAGGTCCTCGTCGGCCGCGAGCGGTCCCGGCCCGTCCGGCTGTCGTTCTCCGCCGACAGTCCCCGGCTCCGCGACGAGATCAGCAAGCGGCTCGGCCTCGCGAGCGATGATCTATACGAGATGCCGGGCCCCATCGATCTGCGCAGCCTCATGGAGCTGTCGTTCACCAAGGGCTTCGACAAGCTCCGCGAGCCGGTGTGGAAGAATTTCTGGCCGGCGGACCTGCCGGAGGACGAGCCCCTCTGGGATCGCATCCGTGCGGGGGACGTCCTCCTGCACCATCCGTACCACTCGTTCGAGCCCACGATCCGGTTCGTGCAGGACGCCGCGACCGATCCGCAGGTCCTCGCGATCAAGGCGACGCTCTATCGGACGAGCGGCGATTCCCCCATCGTCAAGGCGCTGGAGACCGCGGCCCAGAACGGAAAGCAGGTGACCGTGCTCGTGGAGCTCAAGGCCCGGTTCGACGAGGGCCGGAACATCGCCTGGGCCACGCGGCTGGAGCAGGCGGGCGTCATCGTGGTGTACGGCCTCGCGCGGCTCAAGGTCCACGCGAAGGCCTGCATGGTGGTGCGCCGGGAGACGGACGGGGTCAAGCGCTACGTCCACCTATCCACCGGCAACTACAACGACAAGACCGCCAAGCTTTACGGGGACTTGGCCATCCTCTCGGCGAACGACGAACTCGCCTTCGAGACGAGCCTCTTCTTCAACACCATCACGGGCTACTCGACGGTCCAGTCCCTACGCAAGCTCACCATCGCGCCCATCGAACTGAAGCACCGGCTCATCGCGCTCATCGATCGGGAGGCGAAACGGTCGAACCAGGAGTATCCGGGCCTCATCTTCGCGAAGATGAATTCGCTCGCCGACGTGGACGTCATCGACGCCCTCTACCGAGCCTCCCAATCGGGCGTGAAGATCGTCCTCAACGTGCGCGGCATCTGCATGCTCGTTCCGGGCGTGGAGGGGCTCTCGGAGAACATCACGGTGATCAGCATCGTGGACCGGTACCTGGAACACGCCCGTTTGTTCTATTTCGCCAACGGCGGGTCCGAGGAGCTCTATCTCTCGAGCGCGGATTGGATGCCGCGGAACCTGGAGCGCCGCGTCGAGCTCATGTTCCCCATCCTCCAAGACGACCTCAAGCGCCGCGCCTTGGAGATACTCAAGACCTATTTCCGCGACAATTGCCGCTCCCGTTCGCTCGCGAGCGACGGTACGTGGACCCTGTCCCGGCCTCCGGAGGGAGAAAAACCGTTCCGTGCCCAGGAACACCTGTACGAGGCGATCAGGGACGAGGTCGAGGCCGCGCGCCGCACCCCCAAACAGGAATTCATCGTACGCCGCCGGCCGCAGGCCGCCAAGGAATGAGCATGGATCGGATCATACTGAAACCGGGCGAGGAGGCGCGCATCCTCGCGGGCCATCCCTGGGTCTACGACAACGAGATCGCGCGGGAAGAGGCGGCGTCCGGGGCCCTGGTAAGCGGCGGGATCGCCGACGTGGAGAGTTCCCGTAAACGCTACCTGGGGCGCGCCATCGTCAACCCCGCTTCCAAGATCAGGGCGCGCATTTTCTCCCCTTCCAAGGAAGGCCTCGATCGGGGGTTCTTCAAGCGCAAGATCAGGGAGGCGCTGGAGCGACGGCGGCGCTCGTACGACCTTACGCGCGAGTCGCAGCGGCTCGTCTTCGCGGAGGCCGACTTCCTGCCCGGCCTCATCGTGGACCGCTTCGTCGGTTGGCCGCTCGCGGACCTCGCCGCGGCCTTCGGCGACCGCGCTCCGGATTTTGCGGCCGTCGCGGAGAGGCTCGGTCCCCCGCGATCCTGGCTCTCCGTACAGTTCCTCTCCTACGGCATGGACGCGCGCCGCGCCGATATCCTCGGCGCGCTGGACGAGGTCCTCGCGGGTCCGGACCCGGCGACGGCCGTCGCGCTCGGCGCCCCGGCCGGCGTCGTGGAACGGGACGAGGCGCACGTGCGCGAACTGGAAGGGCTCCCCCTCTTGTCCGGCCTGATCGCGGGAACCTTTCCCGAGGAGGGCGTGGTCATCTACGAGAACGGCCATCCCTTCATCGTGGATATGCTCGGCGGGCAGAAGACGGGGCACTTCCTCGATCAAAAGGAGAACCGCCTCCGCGCGGCGTCCTACGCGGCCGGCAGGCGGGTGCTCGACGCGTGCTGCCATACCGGCGGCTTCGCCGTCCACGCGGCCCTCGCCGGGGCGACGGCGGTGACCGCGGTGGACGCTTCGGCCTCCGCGATCGCGGCCGTGGGCCGGAACGCGGCCCTGAGCGGCATCGCGGACCGCGTGACGGGGGTACAGGGCAACATCTTCGACGTGCTCCGTACCTACGAGCGGACGAAGGAGCGCTTCGGCCTCATCGTCCTGGATCCTCCCGCCTTCGCGAAATCCCGATCGGCTTTGGAGGGGGCTCTGCGCGGTTACAAGGAGATCAATCTGCGCGCGCTCAGTCTGCTCGAAAGGGGCGGCGTCCTGGTGACCTGTTCGTGCAGCCACGCCATGGATGAGGGACGCTTCAAGGCGATGATCGGCGACGCCGCCGTGGACGCGGGGCGGCGCTTGCATCTCTTGGAGTTCCGCTACCAGGCCGGCGACCATCCGATCCTCGTGGGCTACGACGAATCGCTCTACCTCAAGTGCGGGATCTACGCAGTCCTCTGAGCCTCTCTGGGGCCCGTATTGCGGGTAAATTCATATATAGCTATACTCCGTATTCATCCGCAGTCCGAGCGAGGCGGCGGCTTGCGGCCGTATTCCCTTTCCGCCCGAGAGGTACCCACTCATGAAGCTATCGAACCTCATGGACCCACGGCTCGTACAGATCGGCGCCGACGTTTCCTCGTTGGATGAAGCCATCGCGCTCGCGCTCAAGAGCGTGACGGAACTCTACCGGCACGAGGTCAAGTACGAGGATGCGCTCCGGCGCATCGCCGAACGCCAGGCCCTGGGCGGCACCACCTTCGATTCCGGCATCGCTATCCCCCACGCGCGCCTACCCGAATTCAAGGATCTCATCATCGCGGTCGTGGTTCCGAAGCGCCCCATCTGCCTGGAGGGCACCTCGTGCGACGACGACAAGGCCGTCCGTATCGTGTTCCTCATGCTCCTTTCCCAGACCGCCTCGTCGGTGTATCTCAACACCCTTTCCACGCTCATGACCGCTTCGCGGGACACGGCGGTCATGGGAGCCCTGCTCAAGGCCGAGACGGCCCACCAGTTCGTCGGCGTCTTCGAGAAGCAGGGCTATGAGGTGAAGAAGGATCTCGTGGCTTCCGACGTCATGACCCGGGACGTCGTCTCCATCCGCAGGGACGCCACGGTCAAGGAACTCACCGACCTCATGTATTCCAAACGTCTCCGCTACGTGCCCGTCGTGGACGCCGGCGGTCGGCTCGTCGGCGAGATCGGCGTCCTGGACCTCATCAAGGCGGGGATTCCCGACTACGCCTTCCGGGTGGGGAGCCTCAAGTTCCTCGCGGAACTCGAGCCGATGACCGAGCTGCTCCTCCATGAGGAAAAGATCCGCGTGGAGGCCATCATGCAGCAGCCGCCGACCCCCATCGCCGCGGATACCTCCGTGGTGGAGGTCGCCTTCGAGATGGCCCGCAGCCGGAAACGCCATTTCTCCGTCATGGAAGGGGACGACCTCGTCGGCGTCGTTTCTTCCATGGATATCCTCAGCAAGGTATTGAGAGCCTAACGGAGTCGCCATGACCTTTCACGTCATTCTCTCCCTCGTCGTTTTTCTCGCGGTGTACGCGGCAATTACGACTGAAATAGTGAACAAAACGGCCGCCGCGCTCCTCGGCGCCATGCTCATGGTTCTGTTCGGCGTCCTGGACCAGAAGACGGCCTATGCCGAGGTGGATTGGAACGTCATCTTCCTCCTCATCGGGATGATGATCATCATGGGCATCACCAAGCGGACGGGCGTCTTCCAGTACATCGCCATCAGGGTCGCGAAGTTCGCCCGCGGCGAGCCCATCGCGATCCTCGTCTTGCTCTCGGTGGTGACGGCCCTGGTTTCCGCGTTCCTGGACAACGTGACCACCGTGCTCATCATCGTCCCCATCACGATCCTCATCGCGGTGGAACTCGGCGTCGCCCCCGCGCCCTTCGTGATCACCCTCGCCATGGCGTCCAACGTCGGCGGCACCGCGACGCTCATCGGCGATCCGCCGAACATCATGATCGGCAGCGCGGCGAACCTCGATTTCATGGACTTCTTGGTCAACCTGAGTCCGGCGATCCTCATAATGCTCCTCATCTTCTGCGGCATGGTCGCGCTTTTCTTCAAGAAACAGCTCGTCGTGACGAACGAACGGAAGGCGAGGATCATGAACTTCGACGAATCCAAAGCGATCGAGGATCCCGCCCTCCTCATAAAATCCGTCACGGTGCTGGGCCTCGTCGTGGTCGCCTTCCTCTTCCACGGCGCCGTTAACCTGGAACCGTCCACCATCGCCCTCACCGGCGCCGTCATCCTCATCGTGATCTCCGGCCACAAGGAAGTCGAAGAACTCTTCGCCGAGCTCGAGTGGACGACGATCTTCTTTTTCCTCGGCCTCTTCATGGTGGTCGGCGCCCTCGTGGAAGTCGGCGTCATGTCTTCCGTCTCCACGTGGCTCATCGGCATCACGAACGGCCATCTGCGGTTGACCCAGTTCGTGATCCTCTGGGTATCCGGCATCCTCTCCGCGGTGGTCGACAACATTCCCTTCGTGGCCACCATGATCCCGCTGATCCAGGACATGGGTGCCCAGCTCGGCGCCGACGCGATCAAGCCGCTCTGGTGGGCTCTGTCCCTCGGCGCCTGCCTCGGCGGCAACGGCACCCTCATCGGCGCTTCGGCCAACGTGGTTTCCGCGGGCTTGTCCGCCAAGAGCGGACATCCGATCAGTTTTTGGGATTTCACGAAGTACGGCGCTATCTTTACGCTGATGACCCTCGTCGTGAGCTCCCTCTACATGTTCGTGAGGTTCTGACGCCGTCGGAGTTCGCAGCGGCGCCGCCGTTCCGGGAACGGCGGCCGAGAGGAATAGAGGCCCTATGGAAAAAGTTCGTAAAACGTTTCGCGACCTTCTGCCGCGGCTCGGTATGAAAAGAAACGGCCGGGGCGTGAAGTCCGATCAGCCGATGGCCTCCGGTCCGTCCCCGCGCGCTGATCTGCTCGCCCTCATAGAACCAGCCTGCGTGGCCGTCGACCTCGCTTCCGTCACGAAAGAAGGGGCCATCGAGGAACTCGTGGACCTATTGGACCAAGCCGGTAAACTCCAGGATCGCCGGGCGGTGCTCGCGGATCTCTTCCAGCGCGAAAAAGTCATGAGTACGGGCATGCAGCACGGTATCGCGTTACCGCATGCCAAGAGCGACGGGACCAAGAGACTCCGCGTGGCGGTGGGGATCAAGAAAGAGGGTCTCGATTTCGAATCGATCGACGGCGAGCCTTCGCGGATCTTCATCCTCGTGGTGTCGCCGAAAAACGTCTCCGGGCCGCACATCCAGTTCCTCGCGGCCATCGGAAGCATCCTCAAGGACCCGGAAACGCGCGACCGCCTGCTGCGCGCGGGGAGCGGCGAAGAGGTCGTGGGATGCCTTCGGGCGGAACTCCCCGCCGATCGCGCGGCCGCGGCGACGGACCCGGCGGCCGCCACGGGCCCGGCGGCGGCGGCGAACCC
>JAEXTK010000044.1 GCA_023406985.1 Spirochaetota bacterium
CTCGTGACGCGGCGCGAATTCTATGCCGATGCGTCGAGACAGACGCTCGAGAGGAAGTTCAAACAGTATGGCGTGAAATTCGAGGGATGGGAGTCGATTGTCGCTTGACAATAATCATAGGAGCGCAAGGGCCCGGCCGACAAATCCGCCCCGGGCGGGGCCGGGGTGGATTTCTCGCCCACCCTTGCGCTGACGATCAGGAACAGCGCGCGTTTCTTGCGGGGTCACGCAAAGGCTCTCCTTCGGGGTGGAGGACGGGCGGAGGCGTGCCGCGCGGGGTGGAGGAGCAGGCTTGACCGGGCGGGGACGCGCGGCTATGGTCGTGCCATGCGGGGTTCGCGCGTTTTCTTCCTTTGCTGCGGGGTCATCGGAGCGGTAGCCGTCGGTGCCTTGACCGTGTACGCGGCGCGCCGGCCGGTGGTCGTCGTCACCGACGCGTCGTTCGAGGAACTCTACGGACCGGAGCGGAGCCGACGCCGGAAGATCGGCGCCTCCCTCGCGGTCTATAGGCGGGTCGTCGTGGCGATCGTCGCGGAGTCCGCGGCCGACGCCGCGGCGGCGGATGCGGCGGCGTCGGCGTCCGCCGATCCGTTCTGCGTCGTCTTTCCCTACCGGTACGAGGCCGGCGCCGTCGCCTACGCGGAGCGCAGGCAGGATGTTCGGACCGTCGTCGTCGGGGGGCCCGCGGAGACGGGGGCGCGGCCGCCGCGCTTCACGGCCGACCGCGCGACGGACCTGTACCGCGCGGGGCGGGTCGCGGGCCTGCTCTCCTCCGCGGGCCGGCCCGTCCTCATCGGCGGCGGGTCCGAACTCCCGCGCCCCTTCCTGGCGGGCCTCGCGGATTCCGGCTTCCCGGGCGAACCGCTCCTGCTTGCGCCGGGCGACCCCCTGCCCGCCGACGCGGCCTGCGTCGTGGCCGTGGATATGGACGGGCGCCTCTCCCCGGAGCTGCGGGCGCTTCCGCTCGTGCTCTTCTCCTGGATCGACCTTGCGCTCGTTCCCGCCTCCACGGTGGCCGTTTTCGACGATTCGGTCTGGGCTCTCCTGGTTCCCGCCGTCCGGGCCGCGGCCGGCGGCGGGGCGCCGGGCGCTCCCTCGGCCGTGTGGTTCCCGCGGACGGCGGGAAGAAAGGCTCCCCGTCAGGTGAAAGCCGCCGCGACAGCCCGATACGGGGTGCATAATTCCTTATGAATGTTTGACAAAGGAATGTCGAGGAAATATAATCATACCCGATTTCCAATTCGCGACGCTCGCTAAAGGAGTATGGGATGAAACACGGCGGTTTCAAAGCTGCTTGCCTCACTCTCTCGACATGCATCGCGGTCCTGTCCGTGCAAGCGGATGACAAGACCGTCAATCTCGAGTCTCGGGTTCTCGAGAGTTTCAATGGTGACTCCGCTTATGTTTGGCGCGTTTCAGCCAGTAAATTCGCGACCAAGAGCGAAGGTGACGCGTTCCCGAAGCTCGCGTATGTGGACGCGTGGCCGAATGCCCTGCACGGGGACAATCGGGAGAAGGCCGTTCTCAAGAGCCTCGGCGTCTGGGGCCGGTTCGATCGGAAGGGCTACAACTGGATCGATATCTACCCGGTCAGAAAGGACGGCGGCGCCGACGCGGAGCCGGTAGAGATTCCCATGCCCGGTCGCGCCCGCATGCTCGACCTGTGGATATGGGGTTCCAACTTCAACTACTATATGGAAGCCTATCTGCGTGACCACAAGGGCGTGGTGCACACGGTCAACATGGGGGATTTGAATTTCGAGGGTTGGAAGAACCTCCGGATCAATATTCCTGAGAGCATCCCCCAGGCCAAGGTCACGCTTCCCAAGCGGCAGGGGCTCACCCTCGTGAAGTTCCGCCTCTGGACGCGGCCCACCGAGCCCGTCGACGGCTTCCAGATCTATTTCGATCAGGTGAAGATCCTCACGGATACCTTCGAATCGCTCTTCGACGGCGACGAGCTTGCCGATCCGGATCGGGTCCAGGAACTCTGGACGTCCGGCAACCAGAGCAAATAAGGAGACAGCTATGAAACACTTATCTGTTGCCGTCGCCCTCTCGCTCTTGGCCGCCTTCGCCTTCGCCCAGGAAACCGAGCTCGGAACTCCCAATCCGGAGCGCATCGGCGTCGACGCCGCCCAGCAGAAGCTCAAGGAAGTGTCCGTCGATAAGTTCGAGGCTCCCGGTTTCTGGAATTCGTACATGTCGACCGACGAAGGGTACACGATGACGCGCCTCTTCGAGGGTTCTCCGGCGGGAAAGACGCCGATCCCCGAAGAGAAGGACCTGAACCAGCCCGACAAGTTCGTGCTCGGCACGCGGGTCGATTTCCTCCGCCGCGGGTTCAATTCGTTCGTCCTCGCCCCCATCCGGCCGATTCCGATCGAGGGCACGACCAAGACGATCTCCGTGTGGGTGGTCGGGCGTAACTACGACCACGTGCTCAAGATCCTGGTGCAGGATTTCTTCGGACGCAACTACGAACTCTATATGGGTAAGCTCAACTTCCAGGGTTGGAAGAAGCTCACCGTCGCCGTTCCGCCGCAGGGCGCCGACGGCAAGAGCGGCATCGTCCAGAGGAACTACCACTACACGACCAACGCGGGCCTCAAGGTGCTCGGCTTCAAGGTCGAGTTCGATCCGGTGGAAGCCTTCGGCAGCTACTATATCTATCTTGACGATCTTCGGGCGGTGACGGATCTCTTCGTGGAAGACAGCCGCGACCCGGACGATATGGTCGATTCCTGGTAAAAAAACTATAGCGTTTCTAGCGGCCGCCTTCGGGCGGCCGTCGTCGTCTTGGGGGCCACGATGTCGGAGGATGGCGCGGAATATGCGGCCGGATACAACGCGTTCCTGAAGCGCGTGTATTTTTTCAAGGATCTGGCTGAGGAAGAGATCGAAGAGCTCGCGCACCTCTGCGGAGAAGAGAGCTTTGCAGCGGGCGAGGTCATCTTCGTGGAAGGCGCGGTCGCCGACAAATTCTACATCGTGATGGACGGCAAGGTCGAGGTGTGGAAGGCCTACCAGGATGATCGGCGGAGCCTCCTCGCGACCCACGGGGCAGGGCACTTCTTCGGCGAAATGGCGCTGATCGATGAACTCCCCCGCAGCGCGACCCTCGTCGCCCGCGAAAGTACGCGGGCGCTCTTCCTGCTACGCGAAGATTTTCAGCGCCTCATCAGGTCCAACGCCTCCATCGCCCTGTCTGTCATGATGTCCATTTCCCTCATGGTGCGGTCATCGAACGAGACCTTCGTGGAGGATCTGCGCGAGCGGAACGCCAAGCTCGAGGCGGCCTACGCCGATCTCAAGGCCGCGCAAGACGAACTCTTGCGGAGCGAGCGCCTCTCCACCATCGGGAAATTCTCGTCGCTCATCCTGCACGATATCCGCAATCCGATAGCGGTCATGAAGGCGATCGCCGATCTCGCGGCCCTGCACTCGGGCGACGCGGAGGCGGTGGCGGGAGACCTGAAGCGGATGCGGCTCGAGATCGCCCGCATGGAGAGGCTCGCGCAGGAATTCTTGGATTATACCCGGGGCGAGATCCGCCTTTCGCTCGGCGTCGCCACCGTGGACGCGGTCTTCACGCGCCTCGCGGAAGGGCTCGGCGATCGCCTCCAACGGGCGAACATCGAATTGGAGCTCGTCAACCAGGCTCCCGAACCCTTCGTGGTGGATGAGGAGCGCTTTTCCCGCGTGCTCGTGAACCTCGCCGAAAACTCCCGGAAGGCCATGCCCAACGGCGGGACTCTATCGATCCGTGCGGAGCGGAGAGGGGACCGGGTCGTCTTCACGGTGACCGACTCCGGCGAGGGTATGACGACCGAGGTCCTGGCGCGGATCTTCGAGCCCTTCTACTCCAATTCCGGAAAGGGCGGGACGGGACTCGGCATGCTCATCGTCAAGAATATCGTCGAGGCGCACGAAGGCGAAATACAGGTCAGATCCGAGAGCGGCGTGGGCACCGAGGTCACCGTTTCGATCCCCGCCCGTATTTGACCGCGAGCCGGTACCGTTTGGCGTTTCCCTTCTTTTCGATTTCGGTCACCACGCCGATCTTCAGGAGCACGTAGAGGGTTTTCCTGGCCAGGGCAGTCGAGATGCCTGCGGCCGCGGCGAGCTCGCGCGTGCCGAAGTCCTCTTCCGCTCCGAAGGGCGCGAACCGGCGATAGTCGGCGGGTGAGCCGAGGACGTGGGTTTCCCTGATCCTGAGCAATTCGCGGCCCGAGATGCTGATGCCTTTCCGCCTCCAGGACCCGCGTCCGTCGTCCACCCTGCGCTCGGTCTCCTCGGTCATGGCGATCTCTATCGTGACGCCGCGGATGAGCGGCAAAAGCGGGGCGTAGATCAAGGAATCGAAGAGGTCCCACGGGCTCCCCTTCTTGGGGCTGCGTCGGCGCCTGAGGAGGGCGCCCGATTCGTCGCGTAATTCGATGTGGCGCTCTAGCGCGATCGGGTGGACGATGCGGACCGGGCCCGAGGCGGCCAGGGCTTCCGCCTTCGCTCGGAGCGGACCGAAGCTGCCGGTCTGGACCTCCACCATGACGCCGTCCCCCCGGCCGGCGGCGCAGACGGACCGTCCCCCCCCGGCGTCCAGGCTCCCGT
>JAEXTK010000070.1 GCA_023406985.1 Spirochaetota bacterium
CCACGGGCGGGGGCCGCGGGGCACCCCCCCGGGCTCCCCTCGGGACGCCCTCAATCGACGATCAGGTAATCGTTGAAATAGACGGCCTCGATCTTGCCGAGGCGGAGCAGGGCGTTGTAGCGCCGGAGCAGTTCCGTCTTGAGCTCGGCCTCGCTCGTCTTGCGGAGCCGGTCGCCCGAGTACGATGAGAAGAGTTCCGCGGCGACCTGCCGGAATTCCCGCGTCTTGGCCGCGAGTTCTTCGGAGAAGGGGACATCGGTCTTGTCGTAGGGGAACGCGATGGAAACGATGACGGTCGCCGGCCGCGCGTCCGTGGTCGCCGCCCTGATCCTGCCGACGCCCGTGAAGTAGGCCGAATTCCGATCGGTTCCCGTCCTCCGCGCCTCCAAGCCCCCCGGTCCGCCTTGGCCCTCGGCGGTCCGCGCTGCGTCCGCGCCGGCGACGGGCGCGCGTCGGGCCAGGGCCAGGACGGTCCCTGCCGCGATGACGGCGACGAGGAGGAGGACGGTGACGATGAGGATCCGGTAGGTCGCGAGCAGGAGCCGCGGCATGCCCTCCACTTCCCTCTTCATGATCCCAATAGTATCGCTTGCGCGATCGATGGACAACGACGCGCCCACGATTCATACTGGTCCCCATGGATCGATGCAACGTCGCCGTCATCGGCGGAGGGGGGACCGGCCTCGCGGCCGCCTACGACCTCGCGCTCCGCGGTTTCTCCGTGACGCTCCTCGAGCGCGGAGAGCTCACGTCCGGCACGACGGGCCGCCACCACGGCCAACTCCATTCGGGCGCCCGGTACGCCCTCGGCGATCCGCTCATCGCGGCCGAGTGCATGACCGAGACGCGCATCCTCCGGCGCATCGCGGCCGACTGCATAGAATACAACCAGGGCCTTTTCCTCGCCGTGGACGACGAGGGCGAAGCCCTGACCGACGCCTTCGTCGCGGCGTGCCGCGCCGCCGATATCCCGGCCACGGAGATACCCGTGGCCCGCGCGCGGGCCTTGGAAGGCGCCATCTCCCAGAATACGCGCCGCGCCGTCCTCGTGCCCGACGGCACCATCGACGCGTATCGCCTACCGATGCGGTTCGCCGCCTCGGCGCGGGCCCGCGGCGCCGATATCCGGACCTTCACGCAGGTCGTCGGCATAGACGTTTCGGGCGGCGCGGTCACCGGCCTCCGGTGCCGCGACTTCCGCGACGGCGGCGAATTCCGTCTGGACGCCGACGCCGTGGTGAACGCCGCCGGCCCCTGGGCCGACAAGGTGGCCTCTCTCGCCGGGGCGCACGTTCCCCTCACGGGGGGCGCGGGAGCCCTCGTCGCCGTGGAAGGCCGCGCCTGCGATCTCGTCATATCGCGGCTCCGGCCGCCGGGCGACGGCGACATCGTCGTGCCGCAGCGGAAATTCTCTATCGTCGGCACGACGCTCCGCACGGTGGAGGACGGGGACGGCGTCCTGCCCACGGAAGAGGAAGTCCGCTTCCTCCTCTCGTCCGCCGACGAGCTCATCGAAGGATTCTCTTCGCGCGCGGTGCGGGCGGCTTGGGCGGCGGTCCGGCCGCTCGCCGGAACGAACGGCGACGGCCGGTCCATCAGCCGGGACATCGCCCTCTTCGACCACGGCGAGCGGGACGGCGTCCGGGGCCTCTTCTCCATCGTCGGGGGCAAGGCGACCACGCTCCGCGTCATGGGGGAGATCGTCGCCGACGCCGTCGCCCGCTACGCGGGCAGCGACGAGCCGTGCCGGACCGCCGAGGCGGATTTGCGGCCGTACCTGGATTATTGGAGGAACCGATGAAGCGGACCCTGCGCGTCCGGAGGGGGGCGGGGCCTTCCTCCCGGCTTGAACGATACTCGGTGGACCTCGGGAGCCGCGCGACGCTCCTGGACGCGTTGGAGGCGATACGGACCGGTGCCGCCCCCGATCTCTGTTATCGCCATTCCTGCCATCACGGGTCCTGCGGCACCTGCTCGGTCCTGGTGGACGGAAATGAGGTCCTCGCCTGCCTCACCAACCTGGATTCGCTGTACGACGAGGCCGCGGCGACCGCGCGGGCCGCCGCCGGCGGCGAAGGCGACGTGCCCGTCGTGGAGCCGCTCCGCGTATTCGAGGTGGTCGCCGACCTCGCGATCGATCCCGGCCGCCTCTTCCGCGCCGAACCCGAGGGAACGACGCAGCTCCGCGAGAGCGAAAACCGCAACGGACCGGATCTGCCCGCCGGCATCGACCGCCACACGCGATTCGAGGATTGCATCGAATGCGGCCTCTGCATCTCGGCCTGCCCGGTGATGCGCCTCAAGCCGGATTCCTTCATGGGTCCCCAGGCCCTGGCCGCGCTCCGCAGGGAGACCTTCAACCGCCCGGAGCGGAAGGCCGAACTCCTGGAACGCGCGGCGCGGGCAGACGGCGTCGGCTCCTGCGACCGCCACTTCGACTGTTCCCGCGTTTGTCCCCGCGGCGTCTATCCCGGCAAGCACATCGAGCTCTTGCGACGGGAACTGGCGGCGAGCGGAGAGCGGAAAACGTAACCGAAGCCCCTCGAATCTCAACAAAACTTTAAGAATTTGACGCGACCCCGCGCTACTCTTAAGATACTTTACGTATCGATATCGCATTATACAAAGTAAAAAACGGAACACAGGAGTCCAAGCATGGATCGCGGACCGACGACCCACCACCTCCTCCCGACCAGCCGCCCCTTCCCCGAATTTTCCGGAGTCAAACCATGACGCGGGATGAACAATTCTCCACGGTGACCGAACTGCTCATCGAGTACGAGACCGGCGATTTCCTCCTCTTGTCCGATCTGTCGGACGCGGTCAAAGGGCTCAGGGATTTCTTCCTCGATTCGGAGGAAGCCTCCTCCCTGCTGACCCTGCTAAACAAGCTCATCCTGGACGAGATGAACAAGTCCGGCACGGAACGATTCAAGGAACGGCTCAGCGCCGCGGTGGACCTCCTGCAGCCGCTCCTCCCCGACCTGGAGGGAGAGCGGCGGCGTACCGCGGCGGAGCGGATCGCCGCGTTCGTCCGCGCCGAGACCAGCCCCGCGAACGCCGAGGAGGCCGTGAAAGTCGGCCGCGACGAGGAATCCTTCCAGATCTTCCTGACCGAGGCCAAGGATCGGCTGGACCAGGCCCAGGCCCTGATCCTGAGCCTGGAAGAGAACCCCGCCGATCTGGACCTCATCCAGAACCTCTTCCGCATCTTCCACACGATCAAGGGCGAGTGCGGTTTCCTCAAGATCGCCTCGCTCGGAGAGTTGGCCCACAACATAGAGTTCCTGCTGGATAAGCTCCGGCTCGCCAAGGCCGCGGTCTCGTCAGTCCACATCGATCTCCTCTTGGAAGGCCTGGATATGGCGTTCCGCATCCTGGAATGCATCAGGGCGGGCGAGTTCATCGTCTTCAACGACGTACCGATGGACGCCTATTACGCGAAACTGCGGAAGGCGCAGGATGGCGCGGAGCCCACCCTCGGGAAGCTGCTCGTGGACGAGGGCAAGCTCAACGAGGTCGAGGTCGCGCAGATCCTGCAGAAGCAGAAGGAGTCCGCGTACTCGCGGCGCTTCGGCGAGATCGCCGTCAAGGAGAATTACCTCACCGCGGAAGAGCTGCAGGACACGCTCGGCAAGCAGCGGGAGACGAAGAGCGGGACGGCCGGAACCGAGCGCCGCGCCGAGCGGGTGGATCCGGTCATCAAGGTGAAGGCCTCCAAGGTCAATTTCCTCGTCGACATGATCGGGGAACTCCTCATCACCATGGGCCAGATGACCGAGAACACGCCGACGATGACGCAGATGCGGAAGATCACCCGCAGCCTGCAACTCGGGGCGATGGAACTCCGCACGGAGTCGGCGCAGGCCCTGTTCGGCTACGTCAGGCGCGTCGTGCGGGACCTCGGCAAGCAGCTCGGGAAGTCCGTGCGCCTGGAAACCTCGGGCGAGGAGCTCGAGATCGACCGCAACCTGATGGAGCGGCTCGAAGAACCGCTCATGCACCTGGTCCGGAATTCGCTCGACCACGGCATCGAGGGCGCGGAGGAGCGGACGGCCGCGGGCAAGGACGTCCAGGGCACGATCGGCCTCCAGGCGCGCCGGCGGGGTAATTCCGTAGTCATCGCGGTCCGGGACGACGGCCGGGGCCTGGACCGGGCCCTGATCCTCCGGAAGGCCGTGGAGCGCGGGCTCGTGAAGGCGGACCTGGCCGAGGCCATGACCGACGCCCAGGTCCACAACCTCATCTTCGCATCGGGTTTCAGCACGGCCGACTCGGTCACGCTCATTTCCGGGCGCGGCGTGGGCATGGACATCGTACGGTCGGTGGTGGCCGAGAACCGCGGCCGCATCGAGATCGAGACGCAGCGCGGCCGCTACGCGGAATTCCGCCTGGTCTTCCCCCTGAGCACGGCCATCATCGACGGCATGATCATCCGGGTCGGGCCGCATGTCCTGATCCTGCCGATAGCCTCCGTCGTCGAATCGCTGAAACTGCAGGGGTCCGCGCTGGCCTCCGTGAGCGCCTGCATGGAGGTCCTGAACCTGCGCGGCGACGCGATCCCGGTGATCCGGATGCGCGAGGTCCTCGGCATCGGCGATTCCTCCGCCGACGGCTCCATCGGGGTCGTGGTGGAGAATTCCGAGAGCAGGAAATTCGTCCTCGTGGTGGACGAGGTGATGGCGAAGCGCGAGGTCGTCATCAAGTCGCTCGGCACGAAGTTCAAGGATCTCCGCGGCGTCAGCTCGGGGACGGTGCTCGCGGGCGGGAAGATCGGACTCGTCCTGGACGTGGACGAGCTCGTGGAGCTGAGCCTCATGGAGCGGGGCGCGTGAATCCGGCCGCGATAGCCGGCTTCGCCCTGGCGGCGGCGGAAGCCGGCGTCATCGCGGGGCTGCGCGGCCGGCGCGGCGCCGCGTCCCGGGCCGCGGCGGCGGTTTCCGCGGCGGCGGTTTCCGCGGCGGCGGTTTCCGCGGCCGCGGCATCCGCGGAG
>JAEXTK010000058.1 GCA_023406985.1 Spirochaetota bacterium
CGCCGCGACCCGATCGGAGGCCATCCCGCGGGAAGCCGCCGCGGGGGCCGCGGCCCCGACGCCGCCGATGGACAGCCTGGAGCGCATCGCGGAGGAGGTCCGCGCCTGTACCGCCTGTCCCCTCGCCGCGACGCGGCGGCAGGCGGTAAGCGGGGAAGGCTCGCCGCGGCCGCTCGTCATGGTCGTCGGCGAAGGCCCGGGCGCGGACGAGGACGCGACGGGCCGCCCCTTCGTGGGAAAGGCCGGCCAGCTCCTCGACAAGATGCTTTTATCCGTCGGACTCTCCCGCGCGTCGAATTGCTTCATCGCGAACGTGGTGAAGTGCCGGCCACCCAACAACCGCGATCCCGAGCCGGGAGAGATCGCCGCCTGCGCGCCCTTCCTGGAACGGCAGCGGAAGCTCCTCTCCCCCGCGGTCATCCTGACGGTCGGCAGGGTGCCCACGCAGGCCCTCCTGGGCACCGCCGAGGGCATCGGACGCCTCCGCGGCGCGTGGGCGGATTATCGCGGCGCGCCGCTCCTTCCCACCTACCATCCGAGCGCCCTCCTCCGCGACGAGGCGCTCAAGCGGCCCGCCTGGGAAGACCTCAAGCTCCTGCGGTCCAAGCTCCTGGAGACGGCGCCGGATTACGAGCGCGCCGGGACCCGCGACGATCGCGGCAGTGGAGAACGCGGAGGCGAAAACGGGCACGGGGCCGCGGAGACGTGAGCGCGTACTTCGACCTCGTTTTCGACGTACCCTTGGACCGGAGCTTCTCCTACCGCGCCGACGAGAAGGCCGAGGCCGCGGTCGGTAAACGCGTCATGGCCCCCTTCGGCCGCAGGGAGGCCCTCGGTTACGTCGTCGCCGTCCGGGAGGCGCCGCCGGAAGGCGTCAAGGAAGAGGCCATCAAGGCGATCCGCCGCGTGGTGGACGCCGAGCCCGTCTTCGGCGCCGAGGAGGTGGAACTCGCCCGCTGGATGGCGGGGTACTACCTCTGCGGCATCGGCGAGGCCTTGGCCGCGATGATTCCCTCGGGGCGGCGCGAGGTGGCTCCGCCCGCCTTCGCGGACGAGGAACTGGAGGCGGCCGGCGCGTCGCTCGACCTTTCCGCCGAACAGCGGACCGCGCTCGAAGCGATCCTCGCGCCCCGCCCGGAGGGCCGGGGAGCCCCCTCGCCTTCGATGTTCTATCTCTACGGCATCACCGGTTCCGGCAAGACCGAGGTCTTCCTCCGCGCGGCCGAGCGCGTCCTCTCCGAAGGCCGTTCGGTGATCTACCTCGTCCCCGAGATAGCCCTCACCCACCAGGTGATCGAGGCGGTATCGAGCCGCTTCGGCACCGCCGCGGCCACCCTCCACTCGGGGATGACGCCGAGCGGCCGGCTCGCCGAGTGGACGCGGATCCGGCGCGGGGAAGCGCGCGTGATCGTGGGGCCGCGGAGCGCCGTGTTCGCCCCCGCGGTCGCGCTCGGCCTCATCGTGATCGACGAGGAGCACGACGGGTCCTATAAATCGGGCAGCTCCCCGCGCTACCACGCGCGCCAGGTCGCGCTCAAGCGCTGCGCGGCTTCGGGCGCCCGCCTCGTCATGGGCTCGGCGACTCCGTCCGCCGAAAGTTGGAAGCTCATGGCGGACGGCGCGATCCTGCGGCTCGACCTCACGAGCCGCCTTTCCGGCGGCGCGCCGCCCGCGATCCAGAGCGTCAGCCTGGAGGGCACCGAGGGCTGCCTCACCCGGGAACTCAAGGACGAGATCCGCGCCACCCATCAGGCGGGCAGGCAGACCATCCTC
The DNA here is from genome assembly GCA_023406985.1 of Spirochaetota bacterium. Lineage (GTDB taxonomy): Bacteria > Spirochaetota > Spirochaetia > Treponematales > Breznakiellaceae > JAEXTK01. The sequence goes on from JAEXTK010000058.1 coordinate 1,774, forward strand.
TTCCTGAACCGCCGCGGATTCGCTTACTTCTACCGCTGCAAGTCCTGCGGTTTCGAGCTGACCTGCAAACACTGCTCGGTCTCCCTCACCTACCACAAGAGCCGCGGCCGCGCCATCTGCCACTACTGCGGCTATTCCGTGGTCCCGCCCTCCTCCTGCCCCGAATGCGGGTCCCTGGAAGCCGGCTTCGCCGGTTTCGGCACCGAGATGATCGAGGAGGAGGTCAGCCGGACCTTCCCCGAGCTCCGCGTCAGGCGGGCCGACGCGGACGCCGTCGCCAAGAAGGGGAGCCTCAGGGAAACCCTGGACGTGTTCCGCGCGGGCGGCATCGACGTCCTCCTCGGCACGCAAATGGTGGCCAAGGGGCTCAACTTTCCGGGCGTGCGGCTCGTGGGCGTCGTGCTCGCGGACACCGGACTCCTGCTGCCCGATTTCCGCGCCGCGGAGCGGACCTTCTCCCTCATCGTCCAGGTCGCGGGCCGCGCCGGCCGCTATTTTCCCGACGGCCGCGTCATCGTCCAGACCTTCCGGCCCCGCGACGGCGCCATCGCCCACGCCTGCGCCCTCGACGTGGAGGGCTTCTACGAGGCGGAACTCGCCCAGAGGGCGGCCCTCGGCTTCCCGCCCTACACCCGCCTCATCCGCTTCGTCGCGCGATCCAAGGAAGCGGACCGCGCGGACCGGGCCATCCGGCGGATCGCCGCGGAGGCCGAGCGCCTCCTGCCTGCGGGGGCGGATATCCTCGGACCCGCCGAATGCCCCATCGGCGTCATCGCCGGCAACGCGCGCCGGCAGGTCATCCTCCGCGGTCCGGCCATGGCTCCCCTCCATGCGGCGGCGCGCCGCGCCCTCCTCCGGTACGAGGCCGAGAAGGAGCCGAACGCCTACCTGGAAGCCGACGTCGATCCGGTGAGCCTCCTGTAAGCAGCGACCCGAGCGTGAGTTGACAGTTCGATGAGAATCGTTGTTAATTGACCGGATATGACGCAGTCGCTCGAAGATTATTTGGAGATGGTCGGTTTCCTCGCGGAGGAAGGGGACGGCAGCGTGCGGGTGACCGACATCGCTTCCCGCCTCGGCGTCTCCAAGCCCTCGGCGCTCACCGCGATCCGCACCCTCGAGGAACGGGGATACCTGGAGCATGAACGCTACCGCGGCGTCGCGCTCACCGCGACGGGGGCGGCGCGGGCGGCGGAGATCCGCAGCCGACATGAATTCCTCACCGCCTTCCTCCGCGACGTCGTCGGCGTGGAGGCCGAGATAGCCGAAAAGGACGCCTGCCGCATGGAGCACGTCCTTTCCGAAGAGACCCTGGCCCGCATGCGGGTCATCGCGTCCTGCAGCGACAAGAACGACTGATATCGTGCGCACCCTCGTCACGGGCGGCGTCAAATCCGGCAAGAGCCGGAGGGCGCTGGAAATCGTCCGAAGCGAATTCTCGGGGAACGTGGCCTTCGTCGCCACGGCCGAGATCTTCGACGACGAGTTGCGCGAGCGCGTGGAGCGCCACCGGCGCGAACGGAAGGAGACCTTCGCCGACGTCGCGTTCCGCACCATCGAGGAACCCGTAGAACTCGGCGTCGCCATCCGGGAAGCCGGAAACGCCGCGGTCGTGGACTGCCTCCCCCTCTGGATCAACAACCTCATGCACTACGGGCGGGAGGCCGATTTCGCGTCCATCCTCGGCGATTTCATCGAGCATCTTCCGCTCGATTGCGTGATCGTCACGAACGAGACCGGCCTCGGGAACATCCCCTTCGACGAAGCCACGCGGCGGTACAACCGGCTCCTCGCGGAGGCGAACGTGGCCGTAGCCGCGGCGGCCGACCGCGTGGAGCTCATGGTGGCCGGGCTCCCCCTCCGCGTGAAATGACTCCATGCGCGTAGCGGTCCCCTCCTGGGTCATACCCGGCACGTACGCGGAGAATCTGCGGTTCCTCGCCGGCCGGCCGGCGATAGCGGCCGTGGAGCTCCTCTTCTTCCTCTACGACGAGGGGGTCGCCGCCCTCCTGGAGCGGGAATGGGACGCGCTCGCGGCCCATCGGGATCGGTTCGCCTTCACCGCGCACCTCCCCGACCGGATCGGGAGCGAGCACGAGGCGCTCGTGGCCCGGCTCTCCCCCCTCGTGGAATCCTTCGTCGTCCATCCCTGGCCCGCCGAAGAGGCCGAAGACTTCGCGGCTCTCTTGAATTCCTGGATCGATCGATACGATCCGGCGCCGCGTCCGGCGCCGTGTCCTGCGGGTCGCCGGTTCCTCGTGGAAAACACCCGGAAAGGTCGCCTGGAGGCGGTCCTTCCCCTCGTTCCGGCCGCCGGGATCTGTTTGGACACGGGGCATCGGCTCCTCGAGGGCGCAAGCCCCGCGGCGGCGGCCGCGCTCTGGGGGGACCGCATCGGGGAAATCCACCTCCACGCCGTGGACGAGGCGGCGGCCGCGGCGGACGGCAGGCTCGCCGACCACCGCGCGCTCCGCGGCGATGAAGGGTGGCTCGCAGAGCTGTCCCCCTTCCTCCGCGACTTCGCGGGTACGGTGGACCTGGAAGTCTTTTCCTGGGCGGAGGCCGAGGCGAGCCTCCGCGGTCTCGAACGATTCGAATTTTCCGACGAAAGGATGCGGCAACTATGACGGATAGCGGAACGGATATCGCGGCGGCGATGATCGCCCACTTGGACGGACTCACGAAACCGAAGGGGAGCCTCGGAAAGCTCGAGGACTACTGCGTGAAGCTCGCGAAGATCCAAGGCCGCGTGCCGCCGAAGATCGACAAGAAGACCGTCTACGTCTTCGCCGGCGATCACGGCGTCGTCGCGGAGGGAGTATCCCTCTATCCCAAGGACGTGACCTACCAGATGATGCTCAACTTCCTCGGCGGGGGCGCGGCGATCAACGCCCTCGCCGCGGGTACCGGCTGGGAAGTCGTCGCGGTGGACGCGGGAGTCGCGGGAGATTTTCCGCCGCAGTCGCGACCGGCCGCGGCCCGGTTCCTGGACCGCAAGATCGGAAGGGGCACGCGCAATTTCGCGACGGAAGACGCCATGACCGCACGGGAGCTGGAGCGCGCCCTCCAAGCCGGCGGAGACCTCGCCCGTGAGGCGGCGGCGGACAACGACCTCGTGGCCATCGGGGACATGGGGATCGGCAACACCGCCTGCGCGGCCGCCCTCCTCGTCGCGAGCGGGATGGACGCGGCCTCCGTCGTCGACCGCGGCACGGGGATCGACGACGAGGCCTTGGCCCGCAAGAGGCGCGTCGTGGCCGCGGCGGTGGCAGCGCGCGGCCCCTTCGCAACGCCCGAGGACGTCATGAGAGGGGTCGGAGGCTACGACCTCGCCATGATGACCGGCTTCATCCTCGGCCTCCAAGGCCGGGGCGTCGGCTGCGTCCTGGACGGCTTCCCCGTGACCGCGGCGGCCTACCTGGCCTACCGGCTGCAGCCTTCGGTGACCGATTTCCTGTTCGCGGGCCATCGTTCCCGCGTCGCGGGCCACGCGCCGGTCCTCGCGGCCCTCGGACTCGACCCCATCGTGGAACTGGATATGCGCCTCGGCGAGGGCACGGGCGCCGTGATCGGCGGAGCCGTCGTGGAACTCGCCGTCAAGGCGGCGCGGGGGATGGCGTCCTTCGCCCAGGCGAAGGTTTCGGAGAGCGAAGGCGATGAAAAAGACTTCTAAATCGGCGGGCGGCGCCTCGCGCGCTTCGGGGAGCGACGCGCCGCGCGGCAGCGGACCGATGAACCGGTTCCTTTCGACTTTCTCCCTCGCGAGCCGTATCCCCGTCCGGCGGCCCGACCCCTTCGACCCGACGCGCATGGATTTCTGGTTGCCGATGGTCGGACTCTGCGTGGCGGCGCTCGAAGGATCCATCCTCGTGCTGCTGTCCCTCACGCTCTTTCCGCCCGTCTTCGTCGCGCTCTGCGCCCTCGCGGTCCAGTACTTTTGCTTCAACCTCTTTCACCTGGACGGGCTCCTGGATACCGCCGACGCCTTCCTCGGCACGGGCGACCGGGAAAGGCGTCTCGCGATCCTCAAGGATTCGCGCATCGGCACGTACGCCTTCTTCGCCGGCCTCCTCTACCTCGTCGCCAAGATCGAGCTCCTCTCGTTCGCCGTTTCCGCTACGCGGGCGATCTCCGGGGCGCCCGGATGGCTCCTCGCCGCGGCCGGCATCCTCGCCTACCCGATCGCGGGGAGGACCGCCGGGTCGCTCATACCCGCCTTCCTGGAGCCTGCGCGGGGCGACGGGCTCGGCATCCTCGCGCAGGGATCGGAGGCCCGCAGGTCGCTGCTCGGCTGCCTCGCCGCGCTCCTCTCCTGGGCCCTCCTCGGCGCGCTCCTCTCCGCGCTCGTCGGCGGGACCGCCCCGCCCATTCCCCTCACCGCGCTCGTGTCCCTCTGGTTCGTCGTCCCCGCCTCCGCCGCCCTCGCGGCGGCCGCCGTCGGAAATACGTTCCGCCGCGGGGTGGGCGGCTATACGGGCGACGCGCTCGGCGCCGCGGTGGAGCTCGCCGAACTCGCCCATCTCGCCGCGGCCCTCCTCGTCTTCACCCTGCTCGCGTAGGGCTCGCCTCACCGTTTCGGCGGCGCCGGATGGTAGACGAGCGGAGAGCCCGCCGCGAGCGGATGCTCGCCCACCCGCAGATTCGCGTCGAAGGCCGCGCGGAGGATGTCCTCGCGGAGGACCTCCCGCGGCGTTCCGAGGGCCGCGAGGCCGCCGTCGGAAAAGAGGGCGATCCGATCCGCGTAGAGGCTCGCGAGGTTGAGGTCGTGGAGGCTGGCCACCGCGGCCAAGCCCGAAGAAACGAGGCTCCGGATCAGGTCCATGACCATGACGCGGTGCTTTTCGTCCAGGTGGGAGACCGGTTCGTCGAGGAGGAGGACTTCGCCCTCCTGGGCCAGGGCCCGCGCGATCATGGCCCGCTGGAGTTCCCCTCCCGAAAGTTCGGTCACGCTCCGTTCGGCGAAGCCGTCCAGGCCGGCGCGCCGGATGGCCGCGGCCACCGCCTCCCGATCCGAGCGGCGTTCCGAAGCGAACCAGCCCCGATGGGGGAATCGGCCGAGAGTCACGAGTTCGCGGACGGTGAAGGGCCAGACGGCCTGGGCACCCTGGCCCACGAACGCGACGCGGCGTCCCCGCTCTGCGGCGCTCAGGGCCGCGAGGATCCGGCCGTCTATGAGGATCTCGCCGCGGAGCGGCGGCACGCGCCCGGAGAGCGCCTTGAGCAGAGTCGTCTTGCCGACCCCGTTCGCCCCCGCGATCACGAGGAGTTCGCCCTGCCGGACCTCCAGGTCGACTCCGCCGAGGACGACCCGGTCGCCGTAGCCGACATCCACGCCGCGCGCCTCGATCCTGACGCGCCCCGCGCCGCCGCTCATGGCAGCAAGCCCCCGCGTTTCCCGTATTTCGCCATGAGGTAGAGGAAGAAGGGAGCGCCGATCAGCGCGGTGATCACGCCCACCGGCAGCTCCAGCGGAGCCGCGGCGACGCGGGAGACGAGGTCGGCGAGGCTGACGAGCAGGGCGCCGGCCACGGCGGAGGCCGGTATGAGCCTGCGGTGGGAAGGTCCCGCCACGAGCCTGACCGCGTGGGGAGCCACGAGGCCGACGAAACCGATGATGCCCGCGGCCGACACCGCCGCGGCCGCGGCCAGGGAAGCGCCCACGGCCACGACGAGGCGCGCGCGTTTCACGTCCAGGCCGAGGCTGTCGGCCGTATCCTCGCCGAAGGCCAGGAGGTCGAGGGGGCGGGAAGCGAGGAAGACGAGGAGGCAGCCGAGCGCCATAACGGGCAGCGCGGCGCCGACCGCCGTCCACGTGGTCCCGCCGAATCCGCCGAGGAGCCAGTAGTACACGCGATGCAGGTCGCGGTCGCGGACCGCGAGCACGAAGGAGAGGGCCGCCGAAAAGAGGGAGCCGAGGGCGGTGCCGGCGAGGAGGAGCGCGGTGGCCGGGGGCGGATTCCCCGCGGCGGCCGCGACGGCGAAGGCGAGGAAGGTGGCGCCGAGGGCGCCGACGAACGCGGCGGCGGCCGGAGCGGAGACGGGTCCGAAGGAAGGCAGGGCGGCGACGAGGGCGAGGGCCGCGCCGAGGGCCGCGCCGGCCGAGGCGCCGATGACGTAGGGATCGGCCAGGGGATTGCGGAAGAATCCCTGGAACCCCGTGCCCGCGACGGCGAGGGCCGCCCCGACCGCGACGGCGAGGACGGCGCGCGGCAGGCGGAGGCTGAACAGGATCGTGAGCGCCGCGCTTTCCCCGCCCCTCAGGGCCTCTCCGATCGCGGCATACACGTCGGCGGGCGAAAGTCGGACCGCCCCGACGCAAAGGCTCAGGAGGAAGGAAGCGGCGAGGAGCCCGGAAAGGGAGGCGAACAGGACCGGCGCGGGGAGCCGCTTCACCGCTTCGCCCCCTCGTCGGCGCGAAGGATCCGGGCGATCGCTTCCACCGCGTCGGCGAGGCGGGGCCCGCCGCGGTCCACGATATCGGCCTCTACCCCCGCCACGCGGCCGGCCCGTACGGCCCTGAGGGAGGCCCAGGCGGGCCGCTTCCGCGCCGCTTCCGCCTGGCCGCCCTTCGATCCGTCGCCGATCAGGATCCAATCGGGATCGCGTACGAGCAATTCCTCGAAGCTGACGCGGGGCCAGCGTTCCCGGAGGTCGCCGAAGACGTTCACGCCGCCGGCGGCGGCGATCGCTTCGGTGATGAAGGTCGGCCCGCCCGCGCTCATGAGCGGATCGTGCCAGAGTTCCCAGAACACCCGGGACTTCGCCCCGCCCGCGGCAGCGGCGGCCACGGCCTCTATGCGGCCGCGCATCGAACGCACGACGGCGGCCGAAGCCTCCTCGCGGCCGGTCAGCCGGCCGAGGGTCAGGATGTCGGCGTAGACCTCCGCGAAAGTCCGCGGTTCCAGGGCGAAGGAGCGGAGGCCCACGGCGTCCAGGAGCGTGACGACGCGACCGTGCATTTCGCCGGAGACGACGACGAGGTCGGGTTCGAGCGCCACGATGCGTTCCACGCTCACCGTCGCGCCCGAGAAGCCGCCGACCTTCGGCCGGCCGCGCGCCTCGGCGGGAAAGTCGCAGTATTCGGTCACCCCGACGACCCGGTCCCCGGCCCCGATCGCGAAGAGTATCTCCGTCGCGGCGGGGGACAGGCTCACGACGCGCCGCGCGGGTGCAGGGAGGGAAACCTCCCGGCCCAGGGCATCGGTCGCGGAGGGAAGCGCGGAGACGGCCGGAGCGAGGATCAAAAGGAAGGCGGCGAGCGGAATCGTCCGCAGCGGCCTCTTCGCGAACGCGGGGCGTACCATGGCCGACATCTTACTCTCGATAGTAGTCGATCTTCCAGAGGAAGAGGCCCTCGGGCGGCGCGGTCGGTCCCGCGAGCGAACGGTTGCGGCCGGCGACGAGGTCGGCGAAGGCCGCGGCCGACCACCCCTTCTCCTCGTAGTGGAGCAGGCTCCCGACGATGGAGCGGACCATCTTCCAGAGGAAGGCGTTGGCGGCGATCTCGAACACGAGTCGGTCCCCGTCCGCGAAGAACCGGGCGAGCGAGATGTAGCGATGGCGCGATTCGCTCGCGTCCGCGGGGGTGGCGAAGGTGGAGCAGTCGGTCTCGCCGAGCAGCGTCCGCGCCATGGCGTTGAGCCGCGCGACGTCCGGCCTGCGCCAGAGCTGGAGCGCGTAGCGGAGTTCGTGCGGCAACGCGTGCCGACCGCAGATCAGGGAGTAGCGGTACAGCCGGGACCGGGCGTCGAAGCGGGCGTGGAAATCGCTCGAGGCTTCCCGCGCGTCCAGGATGCGCACGTCGCGGTCGAGGAGGGAATTGAGGGCGGGCACGAAGCGGCGGGCTTCCATGCGCGCGATGCTCGTGCGGAAGTTGGCCACCTGGCCGGCGGCGTGGACCCCCGCGTCGGTCCTGCCCGAGCCGATGAGCGGCACCTCGCGCTTGTGCAGTACGGCCAGGGCCTTCTCGATCTCACCCTGCACGGACCGTTCGCCGTTTTGCCGCTGCCAGCCGGAGAAATCGGTGCCGTCGTAGGCCACGAGCAGGCGTATGTTGCGTCCCGAGCCGGCGCTCCCGTCCTCAGTCATCGGTCTCGTTGAGTTCCTTGTTGAGGTTGTCGTAGAGATCGCGGGCCTTCTCCAGGAGCGGTCCCGGTTTGGCCTTGGAGCTCTTGCCGAGCCCAAAGAGTTTCGCGATGGCCCGCTTGGACTCCCCGAGCGCGGCCGCCCGCCGCGCGGGATCCGAACGCGAGCCGTATTTGAGCTCCAGGAGCGCGGTGAGGTAGAGGACGCCCTCGTACCCGTAGTTCTTATCCGTGTCCGGGCCGAAGTTCCGCCCGCCCGACAGGGGTTCCTTGCCGCTCTGTTCCCGGAGCACGGCTTCCTTATAGAGGAACCGCGCCTTGCGCTTGAAGAGCAACGCGAGCCAGTCGTAGTTCTCGCCGCCGTCCTTGGCGTGGAGCTCGTCGAAGAGCCAGGCGGCCCGGAGGGAGGCGATGGCTTGCTTCAGGGTCGGCGAGAAGTCTTTCGGGAAAAAGCCGTAGCAGCGGAGGGCGAGGTAGTGACCCGCCGCGCCTTCGGCGAGGGTCCTGCTCGCGGAGAAGTCCGCGCTCGGGAAGATCGATTGGAGATCAGTGATGCGGCCCTCGCGATCCTCGTCGATCGCGTCCCGGCACTTTTCCGGCAAGCCCTGGAAATCGGCGTCGTAGGCGGCGTACCAGCACGCGGGGCAAACGGTCGTCTGGTACACGAGCGGATGGACCACCCCGTATTTCGCCGACGGCTCGTAGAGCCGGTGGAGTTCGTCCGTGAGCGGTCCGGCGATGAGCCTGCCGCCGCCGGAGAGGAGTTCCTCGCGGTGGAAGGACGCCGAACAGACCGGGCATTTCAGCGCGTCCTTGGATTGGAAGGTGAGCTTGAGTTCCCGTTCCTCTTTCGCGTGGCTCATCTTCCCTCCCCGGTCGATTCGAGCACGACCATCGCGATCGCGTTGTCGCGCTCGTGGGTCATGGATAGATGGATGCGGTCGGCCCCGCTGCGATCCAGCGCGGCCGCCGCCGTACCGAACAATTCCATCTCGGGCCGACCGTTGTGCCGGTTCACCACCCTGATGTCCTTGAGCACGATGCCGGCGAGGCCCGTGCCGAAGGCCTTGCCGAGCGCCTCCTTGGCGGCGAAGCGCGCGGCGAGGGAGAGGCTGGCGCCGCCGCCGCGGGAAAGGGCGGTGGAAAGCTCGTCCGGGTGGAAGAAGCGTTCCAGGAGCCCCGGCACGGTCCGCCAATGCTCTAAGCGCCGCACGTGCACGACGTCCACTCCGATGCCCACGATCATCGGCGGTCCTCCGACCGCACCACCTCCACCGCGACCTCGAGCGGATCGTAGCGGACGACCGAGAAGTTGGGCGGCGCGGACACCACGAGCGGCAAGAGGTACATGCCGCTATCGGTCACGTCGGAACAGTCGAGGGAGAGGAAGGACGCGTCGGGCACGTAGGATTCCAGGTCGTTCTGGCTGCCCTGCAGCTTGACCGAGCCGAAGTTGACCTGCGGCCGGGCGATGAACCCGTCCGGAAGCCCCGAAATCACGATGGGCAGGTGTTCGAGGGTGCGGATCATCACCGACTGCTGGATGGTGCCGCGGAATTCCACCTGGCCTTCGCCCCGTATGGAGAGGAGGGAGTCGCGGTTGATGATCTTCACCTTGACGGCGAAGTCCTCCTTCCGGCCCGAAAGCTCCACGAAATCGGTCGTGACGTCCGTGACGCGGTCCACGACGCTCGTCGGTCCGGAAATCTCGACGTGGGAAGGCTCCACGACGTAGGTCGCGAGTTCGTAGCCCGGCTCCAGGTACCCGCGGAAACTCGGCGTCACGGGCACCGTCTTGGCGAGTTTCCGTTCCACCGCCACCGCCACCTCGAGGGGTTCCACGTGCACTTCCAGGGGATCGATTCCCGTCGCCGTCCCCTTCTTGCGGATGAGCACGGGCGCCTTGTAGACGCCCTCGCTCTTGTACTTCGCCAGGTCGAGGTAGGCTTCGATGTCCTCCTCCATGATGGGGAAGACGTTGTTCGCCTCGCCGCGCAGGGTGATGCGGACCATGCGGGGATAGGAACTGGCCGGCACGAGGGCCCCGTCGGTCTGCACCCGGAGCGGCACCGAGAAGAAGCGCTCCTCGAGGGCGCTCATGCGGTGGAACATGAAGAGGACGATGGCCGCCGCGAGGGCCAGGACCTTGGCCGCCCAGTTCGCGACCAGTCCGTCCAGGAATTTCCTAACGTTCAATGAAGCGGTCCTTCCCGTCGTCGACGGCTTCGGCGGACTCGTCGCGTTCGCCGCGGTCAAGGAGCTCGCGCAGCTTGCGCTGCACCGAGACGGGAGAGAGATCGTAATAGAGCTTGGAGTCGTAGGCGAGCGAGATGGCGCCCGTCTCCTCCGAGACGATGAGCACCACCGAGTCGGTCTCCTCGGAGAGGCCGAGCGCCGCCCGATGCCGCGTGCCGAAGCTCTGCCGGATGTCCTGCTGCTCCGAGAGGGGCAGGAAGCAACCGGCGGCGAGGATGCGGCCGTTCTGCACGATCATGGCGCCGTCGTGGAGCGGCCCGTCGAAGGCGAAGACGGTGATGATGAGGCTCGAGGACAGCTCGGCGTTGATCTTCGTCCCCGTGTCCACGATGTTCTTGATGCCGACCCGCCGGGGAAACACGACGAGCGCGCCGCGCTTCTGTTCGGCGAGGATCTCCGCCGCGGTCATCACCGATTCCAGGTGGCCGAGGCTCGGCTTGGCGTCCAGGCGGAACCATTCGCCCTGGCCCAGGCGCATGATGATCTTCCTGAGTTCGGGTTGGAATACGATGGCGATGGCGATGAAGAGCCCGGGCGCGAGGAGGTTGAGGATCCACTGGAGGGTCGTGAGCCTGAAGAAGAAGGCGAGTCCGTACAGGATGACGAGGAGGCCCGCGCCCCTGATGAGCTGCACGGCCTGGGTCTTTACGAGGAGATCGTAGCCCCTATACAGGAGGAAGGCGAGGATCGCGATATCGACGGCGGGACGTATCCAGTTGTAGATCGCCGCCGCATTCTGGAGCCATTCCAATACCGCCTACCCCTTCCGCCCGCCCGATCGCGAGTCGATGGCGGCCATCACGCGGATCAAGTCCACGGCTTCCTCGACGTCGTGGACCCGGAGTATCCGCGCGCCGCGCGCCATCGCCGCGGCGTTGGCCGCGATGGTCCCCGCGATCCGCAGTTCCGGACCTCGCCCCGTGATCGCGCCGATGAACGATTTGCGCGAAAGGCCTACGAGCACAGGATAGCTTCCCGGGGTGATTTCCGCAAGCCGGGCCAGGAGATCGAGGTTATCCTCGACCCGCTTGCCGAAGCCGATGCCGGGGTCCACGACGATCCGGTCGGAAGCGATGCCGGCGGCCTCGGCCCTGCGGACGGCGGCCGAAAGATAGGCGGCGACCTCGCCGACGACGTCGTCGTAGTACGGCGCGTCCTGCATGTCGGCGGGGATGCCCTTCTTGTGCATGAGCACCACGGCGGCCCCGTACCGGGCGCAGACCGGGCCGAGCTCCGGGTCGTCCTCCAAGGCGGAGACGTCGTTGACGATGTCCGCTCCCGCTTCCAGCGCCGCCGCGGCGACGGCCGCCTTCCGCGTATCCACGGAGATGGCCACCCCGCTCCGCGCGCGGAGGGCGCGCACCACGGGCAGCACGCGGTCGAGTTCCTCCTCGGCGCTCACGTACGCGGCGCCGGGGCGGGTCGATTCTCCCCCGATATCGACGATGGCGGCGCCCGCGTCCGCGGCGCGGAGCGCGCGTTCGGCCGCCTCGTCCGGCCGGACGCGGCTCGGCGCGTAGAAGGAATCGTCGGTGCGGTTGATGATCGCCATGACGAGCGGCGGCCCCGAAAGGTCGAGGCTGCGCCCGCCGGGAAGGGAAAGACGGCCGAGGGCGGAGCGGCTCATTGGGCCGACGACCTCAGCACGGTGAGGCGTCCGGCGGCCCGGAACGCCGCGGCGGCGGCGGCGGCAATGCCGGCCGCGTCCAGGCCCGCGCCGGCGAGGAGCTCCTGCCGCGTGGCCTGGCCGGGGAAGAAGTCTCCGGCCCCGATCGTCAGGACGCGGGTGCGTAGGCCGCGCCGCTGGCCGAGGGAGGCGACGAATTCGCCGAAGCCTCCGGCGCGGGAGCCCTCTTCCGCGAGGACGACGAGTTCGTAGGCGGCCATGATCTCCACGAGGCGGTCCTCGTCCACGGGCTTGAGGAAGCGCAGGTTGTAGAGGTCCGCGCGGATGCCGTCGGCGGCCAGGTGGTCGGCGGCCTCGGCGGCTTGGGGATAAAGGCTGCCGGTGAAGGCGATGAGGACCGGGGCGCCGGATTCGCGCACGAAGACGCCGCGGCCCTCCTCGAGGGGGGCCGAGAACGCCGCGAGTTCGTGGGGGCAGGACGCCTTCGGATACCGCACGACGCAAGGCCGTCCCGAGGAGACCGCCCAACGGAGCATGGCTTCCAGTTCGGCGCCGCTCGCGGGGACGAGGATGCGGAGGTTCGGGACCGACCGCAGGAGGGCGATGTCGAAGAGGCCTTGGTGGGTCTCCCCGTCGTCGCTCACGAACCCCGCGCGGTCGAACGCGAAGGTGACGCCCAGATTCTGGGTGGCGACGTCGTGGATGATCTGGTCGACCGCCCGCTGGGCGAAGGTGGAATAGAGCGCCGCGACGGGCCGCATGCCGCGGGCGGCCAAGCCGGCCGCGAACGTCACTTCGTGCTGCTCGGCGATGCCCACGTCGAAGAAGCGGCTCGGATAGGCGGCGCGGAACGCCGAAAGCCCCGTCCCCTTCTCCATGGCCGCGGTGAGGGCGACCACGCGCTTGTCCGCCGCGCCCGCGGCCACGACGGCCCTGCCGAACGCTTCGGTGAAAGTCGCGGTCCCGCGCCGCTCCACGAGCCCGTCCGTGACGGAGAAGGGCGTGACGCCGTGGAAGGAACTCGGATCGTCCTCCGCGTACTCGTAGCCCTTGCCCTTGCGGGTCATCACGTGCACGACGACCGGCTTCCCGAGCCGCCGCACGTCGACCAGGACCTGCTCCAGCACGGATATCTGATGCCCGTCTATCGGGCCGACGTATTCGAAGCCCAGGTCCATGAAGAAGTTGTCCGGATAGAAGATGGCCTTCACCGCCCGCTTCATGCGCACGATGAGGTCGTAGAGCGCGTCCCCGCAGAAGGGCAGCTTGCGCACGAGGGAATCCACGCGGCGCCGGAAGGACTGATAGCGGGCTTTCATGGTGAGGCGCGACAGATACTTGGACAGCGCGCCGACGTTCGGCCCGATGGACATCTTGTTGTCGTTGAGGATGACCACGAGGGGAAGGCCGAGCTGGCCGGCGTGCGACAGGCCCTCGTAGGCGAGGCCTCCGGTCAGGGCCCCGTCGCCGATCACGGCGACCGCGGTGCCGTTTCCCCCGCCGAGCCGTTCCGCGGCGAGGAGGCCGAGAGCCGCGGAGATGGAGGTCGCCGAGTGGCCCGTATCGAAGGCGTCGTGCTCGCTTTCCGCGCGCTTGGGAAACCCCGAAATGCCGTCGGAACGCCGGAGCCCGTCGAAGTCGCCCGCGCGTCCGGTGAGGAGTTTATGCGCGTAGCACTGATGTCCGACGTCCCACACGATCTTGTCGCGCGGAGAATCGAAGACGCGGTGGAGGGCGATGGAGAGCTCCACGACGCCCAGGTTGGAGGCCAGATGCCCGCCGTTCCTGCTCACCGTCGCGACGATGCGCGTCCTGATCTCCTGCGCGAGCCGGGAGAGCTCGCGGTACGAAAGGGAACGAAGGTCGGCGGGGGCACGGATGCGCGCGAGGATCGAATCTGAATCCATATCTAGGGCCCGAGTATAGACCAAACGAAACGGTTCGTCACGAGGGGCGCCGGGCCGGCCCTCCGGGCAAAAAAAAAGCCGCGACGGACCCGGGGTCCCGCGGCTCTTTTGCAAGGAGCTTAGCGCTTCTTGTTCTTGTGCCGATTCTTTCTGAGCTTCTTCTTACGCTTATGCGTCGCGATCTTCTTGAGCTTGCGCTTTCTTCCGCAGGGCACTTCGGCGTCTCCTTTGCAATAAGTTGAATCCCGTCAAACCGAACAGGCGGTAATCGTAGCCGATAGGCAGGAAACCTTTTGGTAGTATGTAGCAGGCCCGTCAAAAGGTCAAGGCCCCGCGGACTCCGCCGCGCCGCCCGCGCGGGTCCCGCGGATCCCGAATCGTTCGATTTCGGCCTCCACGGCCCGCCGCGCCTCCTCGGGGTCGGCGGCCGCGTCGATCCAGGCGACGCCGCGTAGGCAGGAAAAGAAGGTGATTTGGCGTTTCGCGTAGCGGCGGCTGTTGCGCGCCACGAGGCCCTCGACGGCGGCGAGGTCCCGCGAGACCGATCCGTCTTCCGCGAAGAACTCGCGGTACCCGATGGCGCGGAGCCCCGGATCGTCCGGTCCGTAGCCCGCCGCGACGAGCCGCGCCACCTCCTCGGGGAGCCCGCCGCGGAACATCGCGGCCGTCCGCTCGTCGATCAGGCGATAGAGCTCGTCCCGCGGCCGGCGGATGCCGAGCACCAAGAACCGGTACGCGGGCCGATCCGCGGCGGGGGCCGCCGCGGCGAAGGAGCTCAGGGGCCGGCCCGAGACGCGGAAGACCTCGAGGGCCCGCAGGATGCGGTACTCGTCGTGGGCATGGATGCGCTCGGCGCTCGCCGGGTCCACCGCGTAGAGCTCTTCCCGAAGCGCTTCCCTCCCCCGCTGTGCGAGTTCGGCGCCGAGCGCTTCCCGGACGGCGGGATCGGAGGGCGGAGCGGCGCTGAGGCCGAGGAGGAAGTTCTTGAGGTAGAAGCCGGTGCCGCCCGAGACCACCGGAAGGCGTCCGGCCGCGGCGATGCGGCGGCAGGCCTCGTCCGCGAGGCGGACGAAATCGCCGACGCTGAACGGTTCGTCCGGGTTGCGAATGTCGATGAGGTGGTGGGGAAGGCGCGAGAGGAGCTCCGTCGAAGGTTTGGCCGTTCCCACGTCCATGCCCCGATAGACCTGCATCGAATCGGCGGAAACCACTTCAGCGGGATAGCGCGCGCCGCTCCCCGCGAAGAGGCGCTCCAGGACGGCGGTCTTGCCGGAGGCGGTCGGACCGAAGAGGACGAGGACGGGGATCGGCGTTCCCTTCGGCAGCGTCGTTTCCACCGGAAACCACGGCACCTCCGGAATAGGCGCTTCCGCCGGAAGCTCCGATTCCGGTCTCACGGCGATTAGTCCTCCAGGCGGAAAGCGACGCGGTTCGTGAAGATCTGCCGCGCGCCGAGGGAGACGACCTTGCCGTCGTTCTTCTCCACTTCGGGATCGCGGATCATGGAAAGCTGGAAGGCGCGCCGGGAGGCCGCGCAGGTGATCTCGTACATGTTCTTGTTGTATTCGATAAGCTGTTCGAGCGGGAAAATCATGAGGACGCTCCTCGTTTGGAATACTTAGCTTGAATGTGCACTATACGCGGTATGCCCGTCGCGTGTAAAGCAGCTTCCGTCCTTCTCCGCTCACCGGAGGTAGTTCTTCATCGATTCGAAGAGATGTTCGGCCGCCTGGACGATGAGCGCGAACGAGAGGCCCGAGACGATGGAGGCCAGGAATTCGGTCCGCCGCTCGGCCTCCGCCGCCCGCGATCCCCAGCGGGCGAGTATCTCCACGAGCACGAGGGTGGCGCCGACGAAGAGGGCGATGGCGGCGACGTAGTAGAGGTCGCCCCGACCCTTGAGGTACCGGTACAGGGCGTCCGTCACGAAGAAGATGAACGACGAGACGAGGCCCCGCGCGAAGGACACCTGGTATTGCTTCCTGTGCACGCCGGGCGAGAGCAAGGAAGCCCCCGCCACGGCGAGGGCGAGCGCGAGGGCGCCGAATTGGACGCCCGCGACCGATTCCTTGGATAAGGTCCGATCCACCCTATCGAATTCCGCGTACATCAGCGCGATGGCGCGGTCGAAGGGGTGCCAGATTTGCTGGACGAGGGCGAGGCCGCCGACGACCAGCGCGACGGCTACGGCGAGGTTGAGCAGGAAGCGTAGGTAGGAGACGACCCGGCTCGGGGGCGCGACGCGCGTATCGAATTTGGTTTTCATGGATGATGCTCCGCAGGCGAACATAGCACGGCGGGCGCGCTTCGGCAAAGGGAGCAGGATCGCGGCCGCGCCTTGACCCCGCCTCTCGGCGGAGGTACTTTATACGGTATGCGCGTACGTGTCGCGCAAACCTCGCATGAGGAGGTTCGGATGGTGCGCAACGCGAATCCTCCGAATTTGCCGGGATGGCTTAGGCCGACGACCGTGGTCATAGTCATCGCCGCCGTAGTCGTATTGGCCCTGTTCGGTACGAGCTTCTACATCGTGGACCAGACCGAGGAAGCCGTCGTCACCCGTTTCGGCCGGTATATCGCCACCACGGGACCGGGCATGCACTACAAGCTGCCCTTCGGCATCGACAAGGCGTACCACGTGAAGACCAAGGTCGTGCAGACCGAGCAATTCGGCTTCCGCACCCTCCGGAGCGGCGTGGAGACCGTCTATTCGGACCAGACCTTTCCCGACGAATCGACCATGCTCACCGGCGACCTCAACATCGTCGACGTGGAGTGGATCATCCAGTACCGGATCGTGGACCCGAAGGCCTGGCTCTTCAACGTCCAGGAACGGACGAACACCATCCGCGACGTATCGCGCTCGGTCATCAACATGCTCGTCGGCGACCGGACCATCCTGGACATCATCGGCCCCGAGCGCACCGCCATCGAAATGGAGGGCGCGGAGCTCATGAACGCGACGCTCAAAGGCTACGGCCTCGGGATCGACATCATCGCGGTCAAACTGCAGAACATCGTGCCGCCCAAGGGCGTCCAGGAAGCCTTCGAGGACGTGAACAAGGCCATCCAGGACATGAACCGGCTCATCAACGAGGGTAAGGAAGCCTACAACGCCGAGATCCCGAAGGCCCAGGGCGAAGCCGACCGCCTCGTGCAGGTGGCCCAGGGCTACGCGGCCGAACGCGTCAACAAGGCCAAAGGCGACGTGGCGCGCTTCAACTCCGTCTACGAGGAATACCGGAAGGCGCCCGACGTCACCCGGAAACGACTCTACTACGAGATGATCGAGGAAGTGTTCCAGAACGAGAAGGGCACGACCCTCATCGACCGGAGATTCCAGAATTTCCTGCCCATGAAGAATCTCGGAGAGACGGGAGGCCAGCCGTGAAGCGCGTACTCATCGCATTGGCGATCGCGGCCGCCGTCGTCATCGGCGTCCTCGCCGCGGGCCCCTTCTATACCGTGGACGAGGGCGAGCTCGCCGTCGTCGTCCGTCTAGGCCAGATCGTCGCCGTGCAGAACCAGGCCGGCCTCCACGTGAAGAGCCCCTTCCTGGACGACGTGGTGAAGTATCCCAAGCGCATCATGTCCTGGGACGGGGAGCGGCAGCGCATCCCGACCAAGGAAAACCAGTTCATCTGGGTGGACACGACCGCGCGTTGGAGGATCTCCGATCCCAAGAAATTCTACGAGTCGATCTCCACGATGGACTCGGCCTACGCGCGGCTCGGCGACGTCATCGATTCCGCGGTGCGGACCGTCATCGCCGACAACTGGCTCCGCGAGACGGTGCGGAACTCCAACATCATCCGCGACCGGAAGGCTTCGGAGAACTTCGAGGTGGGGACCGAGGCGGACGCGAACGCCCTCACCGCCCTCACCCGCACCGACGCCACCTTCGAGGTGGTGGAGAAAGGGCGGCGCAAACTCGCCGAGGAAGCCCTCGCGATATCGCGCAAGCTCGTGCCCGAATACGGCATCGAGCTCATCGACGTGGTGCCGCGGCAGATCAAGTACTCGGACGAACTGACGGAGAGCGTCTACAATCGCATGATCAAGGAGCGCAACCAGATCGCCCAGGCCTTCCGCTCGCACGGCGAGGGCAAGAAGGCGGAGTGGATGGGAAAGCTGGAAAACGAGAAGCGGTCGGTGCTCTCCGCCGCGTACGAGAAAGCCGAACGCCTCAAGGGCACGGCCGACGCGGAAGCGACGCGGATCTACGCCCAGGCCTACGGCCGCGACGCCGACTTCTTCGATTTCTGGCGGAGCGTGGAATCCTACAGGACCACCCTGCCCAAGTTCGACAAGACCCTTTCCACGGATATGGACTATTTCCGCTATCTCTATTCACCCCGAGGACGCTGATAGAAACCATGCGAAGCGAACAATCTCATTTCGAGGTCGAGGGCCGGAGGGCCCTCGGCTTCGACACGGGCCTCTCCCCCGCGGCCTTCGCCCAGGCGAAGATGGCCCAACTCCTTACGGAAAGCGGCTTCCTCGTCTCTCCCGCGGGAGAGACTTCACCTTGGCGCGCCGAAGGCGTCGCGGAACGGGACGGCCGCATGACCGTGTGGGGACCGGATTTCCCCGGCGAGCCGCTCGGCGCGGCGATCGGGCGGGGCGGCGACGCGGCCCTGGACGCGCTCCGGCGCTGGATGGCGGCCCGGCTCGCCCTCCGCTCTCGGCCGGAGGCCGCCTCCGCGCTCCCCGCCCCCTATCCCGCCGCGGCCTTCCTGGCTCAGGACGGCACGGTGCTCTTCGCGCCGGAACGCCTCGCGCTCAGGGCGCTGGACGCCCGGGGAGAAGCCGACCGCCTGGACGGCGCCGATCGCTGGGTCCACCCCGACCTTTCGGGAGACGAAGCGGAAGCCTTCACGGCGGCGGCCCTCGCCTACCGCGTCCTCTGCGGAGAAGCCCCCTTCGGGGCTCAGGACGCCGACGCCCTGCGCGCGGACATGCGGGACGGTTGCGCCCTCCCCGCCCGCCTCGTCGAGGGCGGCCTGGACCCGGCCTTGGCCGACCTCCTGGACGCCGCGCTCGCGCCTCCCGCCAAGAGCGGCGGGCAATCGCGCCCGCGATCCGGCCGCCCCTCCGC
>JAEXTK010000155.1 GCA_023406985.1 Spirochaetota bacterium
GGCCCGGAGGGTCAGACCCCGAATTCCGCGGCGAGGGCGGCGCGCATGGCCGCGGCCGGCGCGTCGCGGCCCGTCCAGAGCTTGAACGCGATGGTGCCTTGGTTCACGAGCATCCCGAGGCCGTCGAGCGTCTTCGCCCGGCGCTTCTCCGCTTCCTGGAGGAAGGCGGTCCGCGGCGGGTTGGGGATGACGTCGCAGACGACGAGGCCGGGCCGTATCGACCCGTACGCGAGGTCCGGCTTGTCCGCGACGTTCGGGAAAAGGCCTATGGAGGTCGCGTTGACGAGCACGTCGACGTCCTCCTCCAGGCCGAAGGGCCCCGTCCAGCGGACGAAGTCGGCGTTGACCGGCGTACCTTCGTTCAAGGCCGCGACGAGGGTCCGCCCCCGCTCCTCGCTCCGGTTCACCACGGTGATGCGGGCGGCTCCCGCCAGGGCCAGTTCCACCGTGATCGCGCGCGCCGCGCCGCCCGCGCCGAGCACCACGATCCGCTTCCCGGCGGGGTCTACGCCGGCCTCCGCCCTGAGGGAGGCCAGGAAACCCTTGCCGTCCGTGTTCTCTCCCCGGAGCCGGTCGCCCTTCCGGACGACGGTGTTGACGGCGCCGATGAGGGCCGCGTCCTCGGCCACCTCGTCCAGGTACGCGAGGACGGCGACCTTGTGCGGAATGGTGAGGTTGCAGCCCCGGAGACCGAAGGCCCGGAGCCCCTCCATGGCCGCGCCGAGCCGCTCGGGCTTCACTTCCAGCGTGAGGTAGCGCCAATCGAGCCCCGTCGCGCGGAAGCCGGCCTCCATCATGACGACGGTCGGATTCTCTGCCACGGGATAGCCCAAGACGCCCACGAGTTCCGACTTGTACGATTTGTCCGGTGCGGCTTTTCCCGCGCTCATTTCGTTCCTCCCTCGGCACCCTGCGCCGCGCCTTCGGCGCCCTGCGCCGCGAGCTCGCGGCGGCTTTCCGCCTCCGCCGCCCGGTCATCGAAACGGGCCGCGCGGAAGACCTCGGCGGCCCGGCCGAAGTAACGCGCGGCGCCCGCGGCGTCCCCTGACTTTTCCGCGATGAGGCCGAGGGCGAAGTAGTCGCCGCCGATCCCCGCAGGGTGCTCGGCGCGCCGGTCGCTCGCCAAGGCATCCTGCAGCGCGGCCCGGGCGGCCGGATAATCGCCGGCCTTGGAATGGACGGACGCGGCGACGTACCGGTCCGAAGCGTATTCGATGAAGGCTTTTTCCTTGAGATCGATGCCCGCGGCCTGGTCCAGGAAATCGAGGGCCAGAGGATAGTCGTTGAGGGCCTTGGCCGCCGCGCCCGCCAACCGGAGGGCCCGCGCGCTATCCCGCGGCAGGTCGGAGAGGATCCGCGCGCCGCCGCGCGCCGTCTCCAGGGCGCGGCGCACGTCGGCTTCGTCCGCGCTCCGCAGCTTGAGTTCCGCGTCCAGGAGGGACGCGAGCGCGACGAGTTTTACGTCGCCCGAATCTGCCGCGACCTCGGCCGCGGTCCGCCAGAGATCGGCGGCCGACGCCCCGGGAAGGCGGCCGAGCCCGTCCAGGGCGCGGATGCGGCCCTCCGCGTCGTCCGTCGCGGTATAGAGCCGGTAGGCCTCCGTGTAGAAGGTTTTGGCCGAAGCCATCTGGCCCTCCCGCAGCGCCTTGGCGCCGAGCAGGACGAACTGCGCCGCCTGGTTCCTCGTCTCCAGTACGATGGGCGGAGCCTTGGGCGCCGACGAGCAGGCCGCGACGATGATCGTCGCGATGACGGCCGCGAGGAGGGCGACGAGGCGCGACGCGCGCGTTTGTTCCATGCTAGAAGTCCGTGGTGCGGAGACTCGTCGGCGCCGACTGCGGACCGACCCGCTCCGGGATGCCGCCGCGGAGCAGCGGATTGTTCTTGAGGCCTTCCATGACGTCCTGCGCCGAGACGATCGCCTTCCGCGCCTCCTCGATCGTGGCCGCGATTTGCGGCATCTGGTCGGCGAGCGTCGCGGTGGCGCCCTCCAGGTTGCCGAGCGTCCCCTCGATCGAACCGAGGGAACTGTCGAGGCGGTTGAAGAGGACGTTGTTGTCGTCCAGGAGCGTCTTGAGCGACCCCTTCGGGTCCAGGAGCCGCGGCACGATCCCGGTCGGATCGGCGAACGCGGCGCTCGTCTTCTCGAAATTCTTGCCGATCGTCGCGAGCGAAGAGGTGGTGGAGGCCACGTCCTTCACGATGCCGTCCAGGTCCGGGGTCACGTCCTTCATCGCGCGGTTGAGCTCCGCGACGAGGGCGTTGATGCCCTCCACGGTGGACGCGGCGTCCGTCAGGGCTTCGGCCACCGGACCGGTTCCCGTCCCCGCCATGGCGCCGTTCACCTGGACCAGGACCTTATCGAGCTGGACCACCGCGCTGTTCACGTTCTCCACGAGCGGATTGATGTTGGAGAGCAGCTGCGTGATCGTATCGTCCTTGGGAGGCCGGTTCACGAGTCCCTCCGCCACGAGGCGGCGCCCCTCCGGCATGTCGAACGAGGGGATGAACGACCGCTCCGGCAGGACGCGTTCCGACTTGCCGGTGTGGAAGAGCAACTGGCTCCCGAGCCCGACGGGGCTCGTGACGAGTTCCAGGATGGAATTCTCGCGCACCTTGTCCACGAAGGTATCGTAGATGACGAAGACGACTTCGGCCTCGTTCCGCTCGTTCAGGGAGATGGAGCTGATCCTGCCGACCTGGAAACCGGCGAGCAGGATGGGCGATCCCGCGGTCATGCCCGCGCTGGAGGTGAACCGCGATTCGTAGCGGTAATCGCGCGCGAACCAACGTTGTTCCGAGCCGACCGCGACGAGGATGAACGCGAGCATGGCGAAGGCGACGAGGACGAAGGCGCCCACGACCTGATCCGCGTACCGAACACGCAATTTCATATCGCGTCCACTCTAGGCGCGCCCTTCGCGTCCGTCAAGTGAAGCGTCGGCGGATCGGGCCGCGCGGATGCTCTTGTAGAGTTCGCCGCCGACGAGGGGCGCCACCTGGGCCGCCGGCCCGAACCCGGAAACCTTGCCCGTCGAGACTACGCAGAGCTGATCGGCCACCCGCGCGATGAGCCGCGCGTCGTGGGTCACGACGATGAGCGTCTTGCCCGCCGCCTTGAGCTCCGCGAGGATGCCGATGAGCATGTCCACCGCGTCCTCGTCCAAGGATGCCGTCGGTTCGTCCATGAAGAGCACCTTCGGATCCAGGATCAAGGCGCGCGCGAGGGAAATGAGTTTCTGTTCCCCCGCCGAAAGGTCCGAAGGCCGGAAGCCGAGGCCCTCGGCGTAGCCGCACCGGCGGGCGGTCTCCACGATGCGGCGGTCCGATTCCGCCTTGGCCAGGTTCGGCTCGTGGAGGGCGAGGGGCAGGTTGAGGTTGTTGTAGATCGTCTGGTTCGCCCAGAGCGCCGCGTCCTGGAAGGCGAAGGCGCTCTCCTTGCGGAAGGTGAGTTCCTCGGCGCCCTTCATGCGCGCGAGATCCCGGCCGCGGTAGAGGACCCGCCCCCGGCCGGGCACCACCAGGCCCGCGGCCGTCTTGAGGAGCGTGCTCTTCCCCGAACCCGCCTTCCCGACGATGCAGGTGCATTCCCGCTCGGGGAACGCGGTGGAGAGCTCGGAGAGGATTTCGAAGTCCCCGAACCGGACGGTGACCTCCTGGAGTTCGACGAGGGCGCTCATATAAGGTAGGACACCGACGTGATGACGGCGTCCGCGACCACGATGGCGATGACGGCGCCGCCGACCGCGCGGATGCCGGCCTGCGGAATCTCGGTGGTGGATCGCGCGACCGAGAAGCCCTGATAGGTGGAGACGAGGGAGATCAAGCCTCCGAAGACGAGGCTCTTGAGGAGTCCCGTCGCCACGTCCACCCCGCGCATGGCGCCGACCAAGCCTTGGTAATACTCGGCGAACGGTAGGGGCGTGATGAAGCGGAGCACGATATACGAGCCGAGCAGGCCGAAGAAGTTGAAATAGATGTTGAGCAGGAACGTGGAGATCATGACGCCGAGGAAACGCGGGACGGCCAGGTAGGATATCGGATCGATGCCGACCGAGAGGTACGCTTCGATCTCGTGGGAAACCACCATGCCGCCGAGTTCCGTCGCGATGGCCGTCCCGGACCGGGCCGTGATGATGAACGCGGTGAGCAGGGGCCCGAGCTCGCGCGTGATGATGGCGATGAGGACGACGTACATGAGCCGCATCTGGCCGAATTGGGGGAGGAGCGAAGTGCCGACGATGTTGAGGATGGCGCCGATGCCGATCGCGAGGATGGTGGCGATGCCGATGGCCTCCACGCCCGTGAACAGGATCTGCATGACCAACACGTGGTAGGCGACCTGCCGGCGGCGAAAGAAAAAAACCGTCTCGCCGAGGACGCGCCCGACGAAGCCGACGGTGTAGCCGATTTCCCGGCCCCGGTCGATGACGCGATGGCCGATCGATTTTACGATGCTCACGGGAGTCAGTATAGGGTCCGGCCGGAACGTCGTCCAGACCGCCGGCGGCGAGCGGGACAGGGCACGCGCCGCCTCCTTCGCCCCGCCGCGGGCGTTGACAAGGGCAGGCGGTGCGTCTACGGTGCCTCCATGGCTGAGTCTCCGGCGAACGATAGGCCTCCCGACTGCCTCAAGTGCCTCCATTTCCGCATCACCTGGGATCCGGCGTTCCCGCGCTCGTGCGCGGTCTTCGGCATCAAGAGCGCCCGGCTCCCTTCCACCGAAGTCTTCCTCGCCACGGGCACGCACTGCCCCTCCTTCCAAAAGAAACCGGGGCTCAAGTGACCGCCGGTCCCCGCGTCCTCCTCATCCAGCCGCCCTTCGTCCAACTCAACGCCCCCTACCCGGCCCCCTACTACCTCGCCTCATTCCTCGCGTCCCGCGGCGTCGGCTGCCGCGTGGCCGACCACTCCATCGGCCTCTTCCGTTCGATCTTCTGCCGCGCCGGCCTGGAGCGAGTCTTCGCGGACGCGCGCTCCCCCGTCCTCGCGCGCCTCGCCGCCCCCCTCCCGCGGAAAAAGGGCGGGGTGGACGAGGGGGCGATCCGCTTCAACCTTTCCCGCTTCCTTTCCCAGGAGCGGCTCTGGATCGCCGTCATCGACCGGCTCGTCGCCTTCCTCGGCGGCGAGGACCGCGAGTTCGGCCATCTCCTGGCCGCCGCGAACGGGGCCTTGCCCGACGGGCCGCGGCTTGAGGCGTTCCTGGAGACGGTGGACGGGAATCCGGCGAGCGACGACGCGACGACCGTCGCGAGCCTCCTCCTCGCGGACCTCGCCGATTTCGTGACCGTGGCCCTGGATCCCACCTTCGCCCTCGTGCGCTACGCGGAAAACCTGGCGGCGAGCGTGCGCCGCTTTTCGGAGGTGGAGGGCGCCGTGGACGGATACGCGCTCTCCGCCTTCTACGGGCCCCTCCTGGAGGCCGAGGGGGACCGGCTGGAAGCGGAGGCCGCGGACGCGGCGGACGACTCACGGG